>NZ_JBBVGT010000001.1:0-319002 GCF_042159835.1 Albibacterium profundi
GCGTCTGCCTGCGAATGTCCTTGACAAATGATTCCGTACTCTTTTTCTTCGGTGTTCCCATAATTAAATCTAATCTTTTTTGATGAAAACACTCCTTAAGATTCTAAATTATCATGTCCGCTTTTTGCTGACGATTTACAATATATGAATACCTGTTTTAAAACGTTTAACTGTTAACCACAGATATTCTATATTTGTTTAAACATCACTAGCGCTACGAGCAAATTCAATAAGCCAATTTCCACAAGCCTCTACCCTTTCGCTGCGCTTCTTTCTGTAGTACTAGAAGCTCATCCACATGCATCACATTAGGTTGATAGGTAACAACCTGCGCATACCCGTTGCGAATCATTTCGCCATTCACATAAGTACCATCCTCCAAATACACATGCGCAAGAACCCTTTTGTATTGATCATAACGCTGAACATCATATTCCAATCGTACCGATCGGTCGCTTATCAGCTCCGTCAGATAGGCGGTCGCCTCCTCGGCGTATTCACCCTTTTCCTTATGTCTTGTCGCACGCAATTCCGGAGCATCAATACACAGTAGCCGAATCTTCATACCTTTCTTACTACCATCATCCACCCAAAAGGTATCACCATCCACTACCCGACTAACCGGATAACTTTCTAATTGTGACACATCAACTTGTTGCCCGCTCTGATAGCTGATACAGCCATTTAGAAACAAAAGGAAAAAAACCAACACTCTCATTTACGCGTAAAGGTAAGAATTAACATTTTTTTCAACTTTATAAAACTTTTTTATTTAGCGGTTGTAAATACTAATACATGCAAGGGGTGCTCAATTAAGTTTGAGCTGAGAATATACCCTCAGCACCTGAACTGGTTAATACTAGCGTAGGAAGCATGTTTTTCGTAATATTTATATATTACAGCTCCATTTTCATTGATGAGAATGGAGCTTTTTTTTAACCGATCTTTCTTGCAACAAAAACCCCATACCTTTTGTTGTCCCTAATAATTGACTATAGTTAATCTTAACACAATAATTATGAGCGAAGAAAATCTTTATAACCAAGTAGCGATCGACAAATTAAAAGGACTGGTGGACGAAATAGAAATCGGTATGCTCGCCACTTATCCCGCAAACAGTAAATACATCCATTCGGTACCCATGAGCCATCAAGAAGTAGATGAGCAAGGCAACATCTGGTTTTTGTTCTCTTCGGAAAGTGAGACCTTCCAACATATAGAGCACGACTCCAATACCAGTTTACTTTATTCCGATGCCGATAATTACAGTTTTCTCAGTATCAACGGCACTGCCGAAATTAACAAAGACCGGACACGAATAGAAAAGTATTGGAACAAAATGGTGGAAGGATGGTTCGATCGAGGCATAGACGATCCCCGCGTACGTGTATTGAAAATCATTCCTAATGAAGCCCATTACTGGGAGACTAAGTCGAACAAACTCGTAACACTCTTTAAAGTGGCGTCCCGTGCAATCACCGGAAAAGATATCGACACAGGAGAACAAGGTGATCTGAATTTATAAAAAAAATAGCTATATTTACTTGTTAGCGCTTTGAATAATGCCTAAACCGTTCAAAGCCTAGGAGTATTCAGCTCCGAACCTGAGCAGAAAAATCCCACGTGACATTATGTTTTGTGGGATTTTCTCATTTCTACAATATAATCAATAGACTGTTGTAATCACAAGTTAGCGACCCACAAATTCAGGGTCGCTCAGCGTATTGATAAAAGCAATCAAGTCATACTTTTCTTGCTCGCTAAGAGGTATCCGGTTACCGTTTTCTTTTAAAATAGGGTCAAGGTTGTCTGCTTCCAGAACACCATTATCAAAATAATCCAATACCGATTTCAATGTGGAAAATTGACCGAAGCTTCCATAAGGTGCAGTAAATTCTGCGTTCCGCAACGAAGGGACACGAAAGCTCATCAGGTCAGCCGGATTACCGGTGACCCTTGCGCGTCCAGCTTCTTCAGAACTCGGATTCAACGGAAAACCGACATTCCGAAAACTCTGATCGGTGAACAGCATGCCCCCGTGGCATCCCTCGCATTTTTCTTGAAAAACCAGATAACCGCGTGCTTCCGTTTCCGTAAATGTTTCCCCTTCGCGCCGCTTCACCCGATCGTACTTACTATTAGCGGATACCAACGTATATTCGTACTGGGCAAGGCTCTTGTAGATCCGTTCGGGAGTAATTTCTTCGTCGCCAAATGCCTTTTCGAACAGATCCTTGTATGCACTTACCGTGTTGAGTTTGTCAATAACTTCGACAATCGAAGAATTCATCTCTTCATGCGTGATAATGGGAACTAGAGGCTGCTTTTCCAATTGGAGTGTATTCCCATCCCAATTGTAATGCTTCATAAAAGCCACATTCTGGATGGGCGGCGTATTGCGTAGTCCCACTCGCTCATGAATCCCAAGCGCCTGAACCTTCCCATCCGTGAACGCCCTGGCTTGCTGATGGCAGCTGGCACATGAAATCGTATTATTCGCACTCAACATCACCTCTTGAAAGAGCTTTTCCCCTAGCTCCACACCATATTTTGTAGGTTTGTTCTGGTCGAATGCACTGTTCAATTCCGGAAAACCCGCAGGCATGTCGACCGGAATTTCGGGATTATCGAAAGACTTTGGCACATCCAGTTTATCCTCGTTGCAAGAAAGCAACAGGAGATAGACGACCGATAAAACGCCAAAGACTTTTCTCATTTTACCAGCGATTAATTTTAGTTCTCTACATTTTCAACAGAGAACATCCCTGTAACATCGTTCGTCCCGTTGCCGCCCAGGTTATCCAAAAACTTCACCATCTGAACAGCTGTGTGAATATTCGGCGTGGCATTATCATCAGCACCGTTTCCCGAATTCAGGGTAATTGTATTGACCTTTCCACTCAATAACTTATCAAAATCAGCTTTAATCGTAATCTGTGGCGCGTGGTCACCTACCGTTGCTATCGTCGGCAAATCCAATACGATATCCCGATAAGCATCAACCCCTTGCGTATAGGCACCCTCTTCCCCTTCAATCGTACTGCCAACGTGAATGGACATCTCTTTCATATCTGTATCGTAAAAACCTTCCAACTTGACAAAACGATACCCCGTTCCCCATTCCCACATCATTTCTGTATCATTGGCACCGGCCTCCGCATAGAAGTTCGGGAAGCGTACTTCGTCCAAGGTATTGAGCTCTTGCTTAACGCCTAAGCCAAACTTAATCTGCTTGTAATCACCCGCCGGTATATTGTTCAATACATAATCCAAAGTTTGTGGTTTAGCTTGGTTAACAACGGTTGCCCCCAGATCAAGGTCGTTGATGTTATAGGGGATCTCATCGCCGCTGGCTTTAACCAGACGAATATTGCTGATAACATATTTCAGTTCAGAAAACCGGTGTACCTGTCCTTCAGCCGAGGTATTTTCCGTTGCGTCCGTAGAACTCGCATCCCCCAGAACAATCGTCGTATTTTTAAAGGTATTGTTGAAGTGTAAGACAATGTCGTTTGCCACTGGCGAATCTTCGCTCTTACTGCAAGACATCCACGTTGTTATCAAGATCAATGCTGTAAGGTATTTTGTTAAAGTTTTCATTGTTATGGTTTTTTATTTTGTTGTTAATTTATCGTGTTATGTTAGAAGTTAAATTTCAATGAGGTGAAAATATTCCGCCCCATTCTCGGGATGTTACCCCAGTCCGCATACGTACTGTAATATTCATTTGTCACGTTTTCTGCACCCACCTGAAAGACCGTACTGATGTTTCTGATATGAAAGCTGTAGTCGGCCGACACATTCCAGATAAAGTAAGCCGGAGTCCGGTCTTCACCATATTCCGGGCTGTAGTTCTCCTGCGTGAAATCCCCGTTTACCGAAGTTCGCAAACCAAAATTTTTATGCATCCAATGCAAGCCGGTTTGATAGCTTAGTGGACGGATAAAAGGCAAATTTCCACCTTTATCGTCTGTAGCCCACGCATAGGTCACCGTCCCCTTCCAATGCAGATGCTCAATGATATCATAATTCGCATTCAGCGAAGCATTGAAAAGTTTTGCGTGATCTAAGGAGGTGTAGCCTTTTACTCCGACCGACTGGTAGTTCATCGGACTGCCCAAGCTCAGTATCTTACCGACTATGTAATCTTGTATATGGAAATAATTCACATTGACTTCAAAGTCCATGCCCTGCCTTTTAAAGCCTGCACTCGCGTTCAATTCATAAGACACCTCATTCGGCAGATCTGGATTACCTATGTAATCGTAACGGTCAAAGCTGTTGTAGATATAATATCCGTAGCCCTCCGAAACAGAAGGTGCCCGATGCCCATAACCGGCTCCGACCGAAAAGTCGAAATCGTTCACGTTGTAATCATAGTTCGCATGCAAACCCGGCAGTACCCTGTTTTTCTCCTGAGGTGCTCCCGGATGGAATATCCAATTGAATTCCACATATTTTGAATGATTATAATTCAAGCCGAGCGAACCGCCAAAATTCAATTGGCTCCTATCTGAAATTTCCCAGGAATTGTTCATCGAAACTCCTGCGAAACGCGTTGTCACCCAAGGCCAGCTATAAGCAAACATTGTCCGCTCGCTCCGGTCCTGCGGGTACATCCGCATTTCGGCAATCGAGATGTTCTCGTAGGCATTCAGTTGGATTTCAGACGTATAATCGTCTTTCTTTAAATTTACTTTCGAAACCAAACCATAGGTCGTGCTCCAACCCGGCATATCCATATGCACTAGGTTTTCAGGTCTCGTTGTATCATCCATATAATGTTCAATCGCATTGAAATACAATTTTGTATCCCAGACCCGTA
Source organism: Albibacterium profundi (assembly GCF_042159835.1). Classification (NCBI taxonomy): domain Bacteria; kingdom Pseudomonadati; phylum Bacteroidota; class Sphingobacteriia; order Sphingobacteriales; family Sphingobacteriaceae; genus Albibacterium; species Albibacterium profundi. The sequence continues at coordinate 4,826 of NZ_JBBVGT010000001.1, forward strand.
TCAGCCCATCTTCAAACAAGCGTTTGTAGGCAGCAGACGTAATAATCGCACGCGATAACCAAAGATCCATCGGCAATGCAGGATAGCCCACATCGTTCGCTTGATCATAAATCGCATCGATACGAACCGAAGAAAGCGCATTGGGCTTGTAGGCCAAACCAACAGACGAGTTCAATTTCTTATACTGTGAATGGTTTACGACATCGTTATTCCCGTCGAGGTAGTTGCTCGCCTTCCGATAAGAAACACTGGCATCTGCAACCAATCTTTCATCCGAATAAGACACATTCCCCATATTTAGAAACTGATTATTATTGCTTTCAAAACCCGTCTGATAAGAGCCTCTCCATCCCCCCATCCCGAAGGGCGTATTCTTTCTCTTCAGGTCGATACTACCAGCAACCGTTGCCCCATGCAAACTCCCTTCCTGACCCGACTTAATATCGATGGCCGACAGGTTATTACTCTCCACATAAGATGTGACCGGATCCATTTTATCGGTACAGGCACCGAAAATATGCATACCGTCGATGGTGATTGTCGACCGCTCCGAACTCATGTTATTAAGCAAGGGTTCCCATGCATAGGCACCCCGTTTGATAAAACTGATGCCTTCGGCCGATGCCAGAAACTCATCCACAGAAACAGCCATCTTCAGTTCGGTTTCAATTTTCTTCTTCGCCATCGCCGTAATGTTCACCTCGTTCAAAACCTTGGCCGTATCTCCGGCATGCTCTGCACTGTCCACCTCCTTCGGAATCACTTGTGCATTCGCAACCGTTGCCAGCAAAAGGACTAAAAATGCTATACTTAATTGTTTCATTGTCTAAAATAAAATATCAATGTGTAGTTCACTTTTCACACCTTCCACACCCGGCGTAAAATCGGCCGGCACTTTCGTACCCTTCAATATCCTGCCCTTGTCGTTCATCATAATCAAGTTCAATGTCCAGTTACCGGTCATTGTATAATTGACCACGCCATGGTACAGTCCGTCATCTTGTTGCGTCAGATCCTTATTATTTGGGGAAGAATGATTACCCATTGACGGTTCTGGCATTCGCGGATCCAAAGCCAGCGTATAATCATTTACAATACTGTATGAAAACTGACTTGGATCGGGGAATTTACCTGACGGCGAAGCACTCGGCTTATTGTATTTATACACGCCCGCAATCAAATCATTTTCTGCCACTTCCGGCTTCTGGGGAGCTATTAGGGCAATAAAGTACTGTTCACCGTCATTTCCCTCGAAAGCTGTCATGCTGAGATTCTTATTAACCTGCTCCTCGACCGGTACTTCAATCTCTGCACTGAGATTCTGGCTGCCGATTTGAATATCCAGATAAAGTACCCAACTTGAATGATCCGTACTTTGGTTTGTGAACACCGAGTAGCCCGAAAAGTAATTACTGTCCGGTTGGTACACCATCTCATAGCGATGAGGGCAAGAAGTTGGTTCATTTTCCGCACTAATCATAATCGGTAAAAAGGTCACAGAAGACACATCCACCGTCTCACCACTACTTGTGTCGGTGATCCTCAGACGAATTTCGTTGTATCCCTTGTAGAACACTCCGTTCCGCGCTTCTATACTGATCTGATAGGCACCAATTTCCGCCTTTGCCGCTTCCTTAAAGCCCAAATGTTCGCTGACAGAGTCGTCAAGCTCTGCTTCATAATCTGTTTTATCTTTCGTACAGGCCGTGCCAATCAAGCACAATCCGACAAGAAAAAATAATGCTCTTTTCATTCGAATACTTGTTTGTAGTTCGGTGACATCCTGTAAAAACAATCCCTTTTCAGACGGTTTTTTCTACAGAAGTCCCCCTAATCTTAAATATGGTATGTGTAGAGTTAGCCTCAGATTAGGCTAAAGGCGGATGGAATATCGGAGAGTGATATTCGTATGTGTAATTATCCAGATACGCTAAAAATTGATTCTGACCCGATTCACCGCTAGGTAGCTGCGTTTCCAAGACAAGATATTCCTTATGCACATAAAGCGCACTATAATCATATACAACGTAGTTCTTTTGTGTCTCCCGTTTTTCCTGTTCCTTGATCTTCTTCATCAGCACGCACTGTCCATCACAATGCAATTCAGGCTTGTCCTTGTTTATACATTTGGCGATATAATCCGGGAGATTGATCTGATAATCCATGACCATGATGTTCCGGTAGAACGACTGTGTCGTTAAAGCAGCTAGAAGCACATATGTCCAGAAAAGTCTCAAAGTATATTTCTTATCATTAGCAACTTGCACCAAAGGTACAAAAAGTATAATCCTATGGAATGACCTCTGTCATTTCTTTAGACAATTTTTCGCACTATTTACTGGAAAGAGGTATATATAGAAAACAATGCAGCGGCAGAGACCTGTATCGATCGATAACAGATCTCAGCCGACCACATTTAATCCTCTTCGTGGAAGACAAACATCGACGTAAAGAAATAGCTTACATCATTGCCTGTCTCGTCTAATTTTTTATTGAAAGGCATACTCTTGACCAGATCACCTGTTTTAGCATCGTAGAAATACAAGGTATTAACAGCATAATTAGCACCGTAGCCATCTTGCACCGTCGTTGCTACAATCTGATCTAGGTTCGCATCGTAGCCAATGTTCTTTTTATAAAAAGACTGTTTATCGGGCATCGTAATAAAAGGAACAGACAATGAACTTTCGTCTCCGTCTATATATTTATACACCTCTTTACCACCGCCGAACATAGGGGCGTTCTGCATATATACAGCGTCCTCGGTACTCGACGCAATTATTGGCGATGAATACCAGGCGAACCAAGTTGAATTCGACTTATAAGGAAGTTCAACCGTGTCCGCTTCCAAACTTTCCCCATCTAGACTGATCAGATACTCGTTCGATGTATACCACACCTTTCCATTCGGTGTCTCTGCAAAACCAGTTGAAACAGCAGGTATCTTTCGCGCAACAGAAAGATCCTCGATATAGTAAACCACAGAGCCGCCACTTTGTGATTGAACGAATATAAATTTATCCGTTCGCAACATATCACCAACTTGACCATTAACCCCGTATAGTTTTCCTGACAGGCCCATCGATTTAAGGTTCACGATGTGGACACCATCTCCGCTGCTCAACAAACCCGTGTTTTCATCCAGACCAACAAATGCTCTCCAGTCATAACCCTGGCGTGAAGGTATCCTGCCGGTCTCCTTTAATGTCGTTGCATCTGCAACAACCACCGGACCGTTTACCTTGCTCACGATGTATAGTTTTCCGTCGAATATCGTTCCATACTGAAGGGTAGAATTACTCGGCTCAAAATCCTTATCTGGGTTCTCTTTTTGAAAAACACTGTCTATTAAAGTTTCCGTTTCATAATCATAGAAACTTACTGATCCCGTTCCATGGCCCATCCATCCCTCATGGACAAGAAAGAAACCATTACTATATTTACCCGGCTCAGGTTCAATAGGCTCTTCCGGATCAGGCGTTGGTTCTGGTTGAGGCTCAATTGGATCCTTCGTACAAGCTCCTAAGAATAGCAAAGCAAGGAGTAGAGAGAAAAATGCAGATTGTAAATTTACGTGTTTCATATATTAAATTTAGTTTGATATAATAAATTAATTTTCAGTCAATAAACGCAGATCAGCTACACCAACTATTTCTGTAGAAAGTTCTCCCAGCCAACCCATATTTGCTTGTATGCCCGTTTGTATTTTGATAAAATCAACCCCAGTCAATTTGACTTTATTCCCGTCAGCATCCACTGCGTTGGAGATATCAATCTTATCACCCTCTTGTGTGTTATCCGCATAGCCAAACTCAAACGGACTGCTCGTTATATAACTGGGATTAGACATGTCTATATTTGTTGGCGGCAAAAGAGTACCCGTCAAGGTGTATTCATCTTCGGTAATCCATTCCGGATAATAGGACTGCCTGTGAAATGTATTGGTTTCAACGACGCCTTCATTGCCTTGGTTATCTTTCCATGGTATATTAGCTGTTGCCGGATCAGGCCTTGTATATGTCACCGCATAGTCGCGAACAACAGCCTCCTTACCGAATTCACTTCCCGCAAGCTCGTACCAGGTATCATCCGGCTCCCCATTTCCATTCTCATCCTGCATTACATAAACAATACCCGGTTCAGAAAAGGTGGGAATCGCATTTCCGTAAATGATGATATCATCTCCTTCATGATTCGGAACAGTATGGTCAAAACCCAATACAATATAACCTCCCCAGGCTCCCAAGGTTACCAGTCCCTTCCCTCCTAGAATTCCTTCGGCGCTTTCATAATCCCCCGTTGCTTTATTTATAAATTGGCCTGGCGCTGGTTTGTATTCGAATAATGTAGTCACGTAAGCATTGCTCTCAACCTTAGAATCCTCCTCAGAAGTTTCATCTGCGGGCGGCTGAACCGGATCATCGTCTTTTGTACAAGAGAAAAGAGTAACTGTAAAAGCCAAAACCAGTATCCAGATTTTCGCGGCTGATTGTAAATAAATAGTCATAGTATTCTGATGTTAAAATATTTGATGTATTAATAAATAAATGCAAAATGTGCTGGGATATCACCCGTTGTCGTTGACCATTTAAGTTTGCCATCCTTATCGAAGCAGTAAATCGTTCCCGGTGAGACATAGTCCTTCGCATCAGTCACATAAACATCCTTCGTCTCCGGGTTAACTGCAATTCCATAGGGCAGGGTAATTTCCTGTTCCGTACCATCAGTTATAAACGAGCGATCTAGGAGTTCCTCATTTTTAACATCCAGCATGTGATAACCAATTTCATTCTCCCCAGTTATATAGCTCCATTCCGTGCTATAGATATAGGCTATATCATCGTCAATAAGCAACTGACTTGCAGCAATTTCAAACTCTTTCTTAACGGATTCAGTCCCTGTATCGATCACATATATTTTAGATGGTGTTTCATAGTAATCACCACGTGAGGTAACATACAGATCTCCATAAGAATCAGCCTTTAAGCGATGGAGATTGGGTGCTACTTCAATTCGCTTTACTTCCTCAAAACTTTCCAAGTCAATCACTGAAATCGTGCTTTCGTAATTCGGAGGACTATAACCCCCGGAATTAGCGACATACAGGCGTTCGCCCACAATGGCCAGTTCTTCGGGTTGACGACCAACCTCGACACGACGTGTTATTTCCAAACTCGCTGTGTCAATCTCTGCCACCATGCCATTAGGAGCATTCGGATCGCCCACACTACCCAGATACGCACTAACATAAGCTCTGCCATTACCAAAAGTTATGTACCGGCAATTTATGATATCAATCTGCCCGATCCGCTTAGCCGTGTACTTATCTAACACCTCCACCTTATTAGAATTATTGACAATTATATACAGTTTGCTTCCGTAAACCGCCATATCGTTCCCCACATCACCCAGCCCCTTAGTAATTTCAGGATTAATTTCATTGTATATATTTCTGTGATACTCACCGGCTTGTAGATCCATATAATCCAAGGAAGCCTTATTCATATTCATATTTCCTTCGTTAAGAAGATAGAAACCTTTGATGGAAGCATCCGGATCAGCATCTTCTACTTCCTCCTTTTCTGAAGGCAGAGGTTGGTGGTCTTTTTTACAAGACTGGCCAATCAGCAAAAAGGCCATAAAAAAGACGATAATACATGTTGTTTTACTTGGTTGAGGTGATTTCATATAATTAGTGTTAAGGATAATCGATAGTGCCGCCCCGGCATTGGAAAATTGAGAATGACATCATAGTGCTGGTCAAGAACGTTGTTCACTTCCGCACGAAGCTTTAAAGTCGTTTGCTTGTGTTGCAGCGCATACCACACAGACACATCATGCGTATACCAGGGATCAACATAGTTAGCTGGGATATTCGCTTTTTGACTATAACGCTCGCCGGTATAAATAAAACTATAGTTCAATCCATAATCGTCGGCACTTAACATACCGGCAAACGAACCGCTGTGAACAGGAATGTATGGAATCTGATGCCCGAAATTAAATGCGTTCTGCGTATGATCCTCGGCCCTTTGATATGTATAATTCATCAAGCCCGAAAACTGGAGCTTAGGAGAGACCTTGCCTACGACTTTAATATTGGTCTCTAAACCGTTGATCTTCACTTCGCCCAGGTTTAACATCGTCCAGCGAAACAAGTTGGCGCTCGGAATAGCTACAATTTTATCTTTCACAAGGTTACGATAGACATCTGTTTGGATACCTATATAGTTGAAGAAAGCATGATCGACGCGTTTGAAATATGTAAAACCCATATTATACTGATGCGTATACTCCGGGCGCAGAAAAGTATTTCCGATAAATGTATAATAAAGATCATTGAACGTCGGCATCCTAAAAATAGATTTATAGAATCCTCTCAGTCGAAAGTCGCTGGACTCAAAAGGCTTCCAGCTAGCCATCACGGTTGGCGTAAAATCCTGTTGATCCCCGGCCGACTCGAACACCTGCACATCGTCATCTACATAGGTAGCCAACAAACTCCCCTGAATATAGAAACTGTTCAACCTATAGTCAGTCGCCAACGCAGCCAAGAATGTATTTCTTCTCGGAAATTGAAAGCGATACAAATTCGCATCAAGCTTATTATGTATATAATCAACTGAAAAGTTGGCGCGCCAGTTTTGACGAATACGAAAGGCATTCGCGACGGAGACATATCCTTCCTTTTGCTGGTATTTATTATCCAAAAAACCCTCCGTCGTCACATATTCAGGATCTAAATAGCGATTATAGTCGACCGCCAATTTTGCTTTTATAGCAAACCGATACCGCTCTGAAACCCGTTTCTCCACGGCCAATTGCAGAAAATTACTTTCATCCCATAAACGTTGTGAATAATCAAAACGATTTGCTACAATAGCACCCGGCAAACCTCTTTCCGATTCATAATGATAATACTTCGCCTGCCAAGACATGGTCGAGTCCGGTTTTCCAAAAAGAGCTGCTTCCAACCTAAATGCCCGAATATCTGCGTTAGTACGGGTTGCCGTCGTATCATAAACCCCGTTCGTATAGTTAAAATCATATCGGCCATGCGCGTTTGTGTATTCCGAACTTAGTCGCGCACTAAGACTTTCGTTCAGCTTATAATCCACATTCAGCGCCGAATTAAAAAGGCCAAATGACCCACTTTTCAAATGAACCGACGCATTCAAACGTTTATTCCCAGTGAAAGTCGGCTCCATACTAAGCAAAGAGATTGAACTCGCTGAAGCATAAGCCTTCGCCGGTTGGAACAGATTGGGGTCTTGTCCGTTAATCACAGAGACCTGCTCCATATTGGCAAGCGATAGCTTCCCTAAATCAACCTGTCCGTTTTGAGCATTTCCAATAGCGATACCATCATAGAATACCTGTGTATGATTAGTGCCCAAACTACGAATATTCACTGTTTTTAATCCACCAACCCCGCCATAATCCTTCAATTGAACACCCGAGAAGTAGCGGACCGCGTCGGCGACCGACAGGCTGTTTAGCTTGTCAAGAACCTCCTTATTTAAACTTTGCATTGGTACTGGAGATCGCAAAATCTCAAGCTGTTGAAGTGAATTTATTTCAACTTCGTTTAATTCATAGCTTTTAAGAGAATCAGGATCAAGCCTCCTAAGCTCCTGCGCAGCAATAGGCAATACGGATACGCACGTTAAGGAGAACGTAACAACCAGCGATACCGAAGTAAATATAAAGATCCTCATTTCATTTTGCCTAAGACATAGCAATTGAGGCATAAGAATAACTATAGGAAAAAAATAGTTTTCTCATTCCAGCTTCAATCCTCGAAAGCTATGAATATTATTAACTTTAGGCAGGTCTTCTGACTTACTCCGGCTATTCGGCCTTCCCGCCTGTAATGGCAGTGACCCTTTGGAATGAATAGCCTGTATAGGAGAATACAGCTGCGGGACAGTTTCGGAATCTCACCGAATTCCCTTTTAAGTCTCACCCATGTAGATATAGGTAGGACACCAAAAGCGAAGCAAAGATACCAACAATAAATGATAGTTTACAGCGAACTTTCACTTCCACCAGATTTCCAGTCCTAATATCCTCAATAGCAACCGTCTCTCTCTTATTTTAGGCCAAGAAACGTTAATGCCTTCGAACGAGAATGTTTTTGCTGAATAGCTGTCCGCACCCCGGTTATCAGTCTGCTTGTAATTTAACACTTTACTTATCCTGCCCTTATTCACTTATACCAGAGCAAGTTACTTCGAATTACAACCAAACTCTTCCATCCTGATTTTTATCAGCTCTACGGGATTGACGTTTGGAAGTTCAGAGGTTTTATCTTCATATTCGGATATCAGTTTCACCAAAAGCTTTAATTCTTTATAATCTGCGGTTCCAGCTTTAGAATACTTGATCTCCTCATATCTTTTGATAGCTGACTTATACTCACCTTCCGATTAATCAAAAACCACATTTGCTTTTTCATACCTTAATTTTATTAAATTGTTGAAGCATCTATAATATCGTATTCTTGATGAGTGCCTATAAAGCGAATATCGACCAGAGCGGCATAAAGATAACTTAAATTAGTACAGTTGTAGACTCCAAGTCTTTGGATTTTAGTTGCGAAACACTATCTTCATTATTATCGTAATACTTTAAACGTAAAAAATATGAGGAGTTTCGCTATTGGTCTAAGCCTTCTAGTGATGATACTTGCCAATAACGCAGTCTACGGCCAGCTGCATCAGGCCAAGAATGTAAAGCGACCAAATATCATTGTTTTTTTGGTGGATGATATGGGCTGGATGGACACCTCCGAGCCCTTCGGCGACAGGCCGTACCCACTTAACAACACATATCATACTCCCAATATGGAGAAGTTGGCAGCGCAAGGGATGAAATTTACCAACGCCTATGCGACGCCGGTCTGCACCCCCTCGCGGGTCAGCATGCTCACCGGCATGAATGCTGCACATCATGGGGTCACTCATTGGACATCTATACATAAGGACACGCCTTCAGATCACCAGGATAGCATATTTCATCGAGTAGAGTGGAATTATAACGGATTCAGCCCAATTGGCGGGATCCCGCATACAGCAACGGCGACACCGCTCCCGCAACTGCTACAGGATGCTGGTTATTTCACGGTTCATGTTGGAAAAGCCCATTGGGGCGCACAGGGAACACCAGGGGCCAACCCATTGAACCTAGGTTTCATGGTCAATGTAGCAGGGAATGCCATCGGTCATCCTCAGAGCTACTACGGTAAGGACAATTACGGGAATATTCCGGGGAAGTTTACGTTCAATGCCGTGCAGGGTCTAGCCGAATATTATGGAACGGATACTTTTCTTACCGAAGCACTTACTCAGGAAGCTATAAAATGCATTGAGCCAGCTGTGGAGGCTGGGAAACCGTTTTACCTGCATCTGGCACATTATGCAGTGCACGACCCCATACAGGGGGATCCGCGTTTTGTTCAGAAATATCTGGCGCGCGGCCTTAATCCCAGAGAAGCTAAATATGCAAGTATGGTCGAGGGTATGGATAAAAGTCTGGGCGACCTAATACAATATTTAGAAGATCAGGGCTTAGCAGAAAATACCGTTATCTTATTCATGTCGGACAACGGCGGACTGAGCCTTGGCTACGCACGGGGTGGAGAACCACATACGCAGAATTATCCTCTTAAAGCCGGGAAGGGTTCAGTTTATGAAGGTGGCATTCGTGTACCCATGATCGTGGCGTGGCCGGGTGTGACTGAACCCGGCTCCAGTAGCGCGCAGCCGGTCATCATCGAAGATTTTTTCCCGTCGATACTAGAGATTGCCGACATCCATGCGTCCGATCTTACACAAAAAATCGACGGTAAGAGCTTTGCTCCGATATTGAAAAACGAGGACAGTCGACACTCCGAACGGTTATTGATCTGGCATAGTCCACATCGGTGGATTATGGATGCGGGGCCGGGTATCAATTTTTTCAGTGCTGCCCGCCAAGGGAACTGGAAACTCATTTACGATCATCGCCAACAAAAACTGGAACTCTATGACCTATCGAAAGACATTTCTGAACAACACAATGTGATCTTAAAACATAAAAAAATCGCGAGGTCGTTGTCGAGGCAACTGACCGATCAGCTAAAGAAATGGGGTGCAACGATGCCAACTTACAGAATAAATCAGGAACGGGTGCCTTGGCCAGAAGAATCAGATAATTAAGGAGATAATAACTTAAAATCGGTATAATACCCCCTTGAGTCGTGAAAATCATTTTTGTTAATGACATTCATCACTTTATCACCCTCGTCTAATAAGTAGATTTACGTCTCAACGGTGGGACGAGAAAATGGATACGATCAAAAATTATTTCGATAAAGACTTCGAACTTAGATATTTTGAGATGGATGAGTTGGGAACTGCCTCCCCTACGACCATCCTTACATTATTAGAAGAGACGGCAGCCGAACATTGTTATTCGATAGATCATAGTTTATACCAGTTAGCAGACAAAAATATTGGTTGGGTCTTAATTTCCGGTGTCATGCAAATGGAGCGGTACCCTCGCTATAAAGAAAAAATTGTAATCAGAACCTGGTTATCAAAATACACAACGATTAAAGGCTATCGAGAAAATATAATTTACGATGAGGAAAATAACATTATTGGTAGAGCCCGAGGCTTGTGGATCTTTTTTGATATTAACAGAAGAAGACCCGTTAAGATATTTGATGATATAATCGAAAGATGGTCGTGCTGTAATGTAGCAAGCATTGACCATGACATTTCTGCAAAGATCGAGACAATTGAAGATCCCACATACCTGTTAAAATTCAAAATCAACAAATATGATACGGACATGATCAAGCACGTAAACAACATTAGATATTTACAGTGGGCAATCGAATCCGTTCCCGATCATATTATAGACCGATATTATTTATATTCTATAGACGGTCGGTTTATCTCCGAAGCCCACTACGGGCAAGGGGTTGTCTCAATGACTAAAGACTGCCCGAACGATTCACCGGACAGATCATTTATACATTCGATAAAAATTGAAGGAACAGACAAGGTCTGCGCTGAAGCGAAGACGGTTTGGAAGCTCCTCTAAATTATAGGCTTGACAATTAAAAAAAATCTCCTAAATTAATCGAATGAAAACGCACACTACCAATTATTTCGACACATTTATTGAAGTCGCTGACGCTTAATAATATCATTCCACGTTCGTCAACCGGATAGGCTGCTCCAACTGTACCGATTCCATCGTTGTTGAGTCGCTCAGCACACGTTTGAACCAATCCTCAGAGCGCCCAGAGCCCGCTCGTTCCATCAGGAACCGTGCAAGATCGATCACTTCTGCATTGGCCATTCGCACCGAACCATGCGACTCAGCCTCACCCAATGATTCGAGCTCGGTAGTGCCGTGTATGGTATATGGCATCTCGTAAACGATGCGAGCCCTTCCCATAGGATTTCCTTCCTGACCGGGTTTCTTGTAACTTTCGTCCTTTGACCACTCACTGTCGGGCGGCGTCCAGTCGGGATTCCAATCGATCTGGTGTATCTCGAACTCTCCCTGAGGTGTAGGGTATTCTTGTGTACCTACCGATACAGCAGGGGTTAGGCATATTAACCTTTGCGAGTTATTTCAGCTATTTCTTTAAGGGCGGATACCTAAGCTTGGACGTAAAGCTCATGCCCGTATTTTTGGATCGAGTTTACTTTTCAGTATTTCATGCCATATCCGCATTTTGTAAGGCTGGGTTTTCGACCTTACCAAATGGAATGATGGAAGCACCCTATGTCTTTAATTATCCTCTTCAGCTAATTATTATAGCTATTTTTGTTTTCGGCGGCCTAGGGTTGACAGTTATCAAGAGCACCGAAGAGTCAGATCTTTTAGGGCGTCGAAAAACCGTCTCGAAAATCCAAGGCATACCAGAGCCTAGCGCCGTTCTCGAAAAAAGCGATGTTATCGTCATTTTCGGAGAAAAACAAGATCTACAGAAATTTGTAAAATAAAATCTTCATTGAAAATTTTTGTATCACAAAATAAAACCCGTTTCAATCTATTATCGTAATATTGCAATGTAATACCTTCCACATAGAAATGATGTGCAGGAAGTCGTTGTAAAATGAAATAGAATGGATCGAACCGTATTAAAAACAATCGAGACGCTACTCCAACGATCTATCGATCAGGAACGTAAGGTCAAATTAAAACCATTAGTAGATTACGTTCAGCAAAAAGCAAGCACGCAGCAAGAGATAAATCTTAATTTTATCTGCACACATAATTCCCGTCGAAGTCATTTAGCACAAGTTTGGGCGCAAGTGGCGGCAACTTATTTCCATATTCCGAATGTATATTGTTATTCGGGTGGCATGGAAGAAACTGCCTTGTTCCCAAAAGTAGCTGAAACATTAAGTAAACAAGGCTTTAGCATCATCAAAATTGCAGAAGGCACAAACCCTGTATATGCAGTAAAATATGACGACAATGCTTCACCTATTATTTGTTTTTCAAAGAAATATGATAGTCCTTTTAACCCCTCATCGTCCTTTGCGGCTATTATGACCTGTTCTCAGGCAGATGGCGAATGTCCTTTTATTGCGGGCGCGGAAAAACGAATACCCATCACATTTGAAGACCCGAAAGTTTCAGATGGTTCTCCTCAGCAAGCACAAGTCTATACGGAACGAAGTTTAGAAATCGCTGCTGAAATGCTTCATGTTTTCTCAATGATTAAAAAATAAGCGATGCAAGTAAAAATGAAGTTCCTTGACCGTTACCTTACTCTATGGATATTCCTGGCCATGGCAGTAGGTGTGGGATTAGGGTATTTTTTCCCGAATATATCCAACCTAACAAATAGCCTGTCGGTAGGTACAACCAATATCCCATTAGCAATAGGCTTGATATTGATGATGTACCCTCCTTTAGCAAAAGTTGATTATTCGCTCTTACCCAGAGCCTTTAAGGATAAAAAAGTCATCGGGATATCCCTATTGCTTAATTGGATAATCGGGACAGTGCTGATGTTTGGACTGGCCGTTTTGTTTTTACGAAACGAACCCGGTTATATGACAGGCTTGATACTGATAGGCCTGGCACGATGTATTGCTATGGTAATCGTATGGAGTGATCTGGCAAAGGCCAATAGAGAATATACCGCATTGTTGGTGGCACTGAACAGTATCTTTCAGATCGTGAGTTATAGCTTTCTGGTATGGCTTTTCATTAATGTCTTACCGAAACAATTAGGGTTAGCAGAGTTTAATGTGAGTGTTTCAATGAAAGATGTGACGGAAAGCGTTTTGATCTATCTAGGCATCCCGTTTTTAGCTGGGTTTTTAAGCCGTTTTTTCCTTGTAAGATCGAAAGGTGTCGAATGGTATAACAGGAAGTTTGTACCCAAAATATCACCCATTACATTGTATGCACTTCTATTTACCATCGTACTCATGTTCAGCCTAAAGGGTGATAAAATATTGGAATTGCCAATGGACGTGATCAAAGTGGCGATACCACTGATTATCTACTTTGTACTGATGTTTTTCGTGAGCTTCTTTATAAGCAAATCTCTAAACGTTCCCTATGATAAAAATGCATCCATAGCCTTTACCGCAACCGGAAATAATTTCGAGTTGGCAATAGCGGTATCTATTGCTGTGTTTGGTATTCACTCACCACAGGCATTCGTAGGCGTCATAGGTCCGCTTGTAGAAGTTCCAGTGTTAATACTATTAGTAAGGACGAGTTTGTGGATGAAAAAAAGATATTATAACTAAACTTTATTTAGGAGAGTTTTAATTATTTTTACTTAAATTCATGTATGAAAACCGGTCGTTTAGAAGCCTTTAGTGACGGTGTATTGGCTATCGCCATTACCATCATGGTGCTGGAAATGAAAGCACCTGATGACACCTCATTCAAAGCACTTCTAATGATAACCCCTGTTTTTACCAGTTATATTCTAAGTTTTATTTACCTCGGAATTTACTGGAACAACCATCACCACTTAATGCAAGTTTCACAAAAGGTGAATGGCAAGATTCTATGGGCCAATTTACACCTCTTGTTCTGGTTATCCTTGATCCCTTTTACCACCTCTTGGATTGGAGAAAACGAACACTATACAGAGACCTTACCCGTCTTTGTCTATGGTTTTGTATTACTGATGTGCGCATGTGCCTACTTCCTCTTAGAAAAAGCACTCATTCAGTACCACGATGACAATTCCGAGCTTCATAAATTATCTAAAAGGCGGTTGAAAGACTACGCCTCCTTCATAATCTATGTGATTGCGCTCCCCCTAGCCTACATCAACACGTGGCTATCCATACTTTGTTACGTTCTGGTTGCCATTTTTTGGTTGGTACCTGATCGTAGACTTGAAAAAGCACCTGAGTAATTGTCAAACAACAAGCGGTATTACTCCACATTCGTCAACTGGATAGGCTGCTCCAACGTCACTGATTCCATGGTTGTTGAATCGTTCAATACACGTTCAAACCATTCCTCAGAGCGTCCAGTCCCAGACCGTTCCATTAAGAAACGTCCAAGCTCGATCACTTCTTCATTAGCCATCCGCACCGAACCGTGCGACTCAGCCTTACCCAATGATTCGAGCGCCTTCGTACCGTGTATGGTATATGGCATATCATAAATGATGCGAGCCCTTCCCATAGGATTCCCTTCCTCACCAGGCTTCTTGTAACTTTCGTCCTCCGACCAATCACTGTCCGGTGGTGTCCAGTCGGGGTTCCAGTCAATCTGGTGTATCTCGTACTCACCTTGAGGCGTAGGGTATTCGTCTGTACCTACCGATATAGCATAGCGTCGTGTAGTGTCGCTCCCTTCGATTACAAATAACTGCCGTTTAGATATACTAATCTCAAGTCGAGGAGGTAGAAACGGTTCGGCTTGTGTTTCAACTGGTTCAGACTGAGTATCCGATTCGGTTTTAGTTGTACTATCTCTACAAGAACCGTAAACAAATATGGTTAATAGCAAAAAAATGTAGCGCGTTGTATTTTGCATAATTCTGATCTTTAATTTCATAACTGCAAAAAACACACCAATTTAAAAATTTCATAAATTGCAGTCTCCAAAACAACCTAATAAAACACCAAAGACTAATGAAGACGCACACAACAAATTATTTCGACACCTTTATTGAAGTTGCCGAGGATAGCAAAGCAGACCATGGTACACGTCCACCTTCGAAAGAGAAGAAAACGATTGCTGAAAGACAATACCAAATGATAGCAGAGAATCCATATCAATTCACATCTGACGATGTATTATTTCAGGTATACGCAGATAGAAATGATTTGGCAGAGTCAGAATACAAGCAAGCTAGAGAACAGTTCTTCTCAAAAGGACAAGCTTGTTTAAGAACATCACCCTTAGCGAAGTCCTACGGATACGGAATTCACTTTGACAGTAAGGGCAAAACTGCGGTATACGGAATAGAAACACCCGAATATGAAAGTTATTTATTGAACGATAACATTAAGAAGGTAAAAGCAATGCGATCAACAAGATAAAGAGGCAAATGCATTCAATGTATTTGACTCTTTATGGTAACGGATCAGGAGGTGCGGGATTCGCAGGATCGTAGATAGCTACCGCGACTCTGGAATCTGCACCACCATAGTATAAAAACCACTTGTTTTCATAGTATACCAACCCTTCGATAAACACAGTTCCGTCGACATACTGTCCACTCTTTTCAAAAGCCTCCATGGGACGTAAGAAAGGTACATCTAACCGACCTATTACCTTTGTAGGATCATTTTTATCGAACAAAACTTGTCCAGCGCTGTAAGTCCCTTTATTAAAACGTGGATCTCCGTTTTCAGGGTTATTTTTACCATTGTATAGAAGCAATATACCTTTATCGGTTAAGATAGCTGGCGGACCACATTCAGTCAAGTCGCTATCAAAATAACCTTCTCGAGGTGATATAAATGCAATAAGCTCACCCTTGTCATCAACAACCGGGTCCCAATTAAGTAAATTATCCGAGGTAGCGCCATACACGCCAGACTCTCCCCAATACATCCAATACTTCCCATTGATTTGGGTAATTACTTGTTTGTCATTCTCAACTTTTGTAAGAATGGATGCCGACTTGTGAAATGTATCATAAAGACTCGGCATCGTTTTGTTATCCTTGAAAATAGGCCCATGCTTTTCCCAGTTAATTAAATCTGTGGACGTCGCTACACCGAGACGAGCCGTTTTACGATTCCACTGTGTATAAAACATCACGTAGGTGCCATCCTCGGTAACGGCAATGCGGGGATCTTCGGTTCCGCCCGGCCATTCATATTCCTTTTGGTTATCATCTGCCGGAAAAAAAACAGGTGTATCCTTTCTTTCAAAATCAATTCCGTCCGTGCTACTTGCATATCCCAGACGTGATGTACGATGTCCAATACCTTCACCCGACTTATCTTCAGCACGATACAATACGATAATTTTGCCATCCTTTACCGCCGCAGCAGGATTAAACGTATCGTTAGATTCCCAGGCGATATCCTTACCCGTCATTGGGTCTTCAAAGAACGTAGTATCAATTGGCGAGATCACAGGGTTAACTCCATCTGGGCGTACAAACCCACCAAAAGCCCAATCAGGCAAGGTATTAACTTCGTCGTTCACCTGACTTTCTTGCTTATTTTCCTGAGTGCTCTGAGCACAGGAATTTAGTGAACCTAAAATTAATAAGGCTAACGCACTTTTTCCCATGTATTTTAAAACCGAGTTCTTCATAATTTACTGGATATTTTGTTTATAGTTAGACTATCTCTCCCTACCCCTTCTTTGACGCTTTTGCCCTATCATTAAAATCAAGACATAGGTTTAACCAAAATTCGAAATCCTTTTTGGTCCTAAAACCCTCAGGTTCTACGTAGCAATAACCTTTATACTCTTTGCCTTTCATGATCATCGGTAGAAAGCCAACTCGTTCTGCTATGTCCTCCGTTAGTTCCGGGTCAAAACGGCACATTAAATTCTCTTCACCGATGTTGATGCACATCTTGTCGTTGACTAAGAACGCAAGTCCACCAAACATTTTCTTTTCCTCAATTTCAAGCTTTGGAAACTGAACCAAATATTCTCTTACCCTATCGGCAAGTTGCGTACTGTATGCCATATATAAAGATTAGAATGACCGTGTCTAGCGAACTTCAGCTATATTAAACCTGCCTTTGCGTAAAAGTCATGTTCAATTTTTGTGATACCACCAGCTTCAGCTTCTTCTTCGATAGTCCAACTGGCGCCTTTAATAAGGAACTCTTCCTCTTTACCGCTATCAGTCAAAGTTCCATCGACAACCATAACAACCATGGACTCAGTCTTCGTGCTATCCTCTTCGTCAGTATCAACACACCCGACCTCCGAATCAGAGCATTCCGCTGGCCATGCTCTTGAAGCCAATACATCTGAAGTTGGGTGTCCATGGAGGCTTCTCACGTACTCCTCCAATTCCATCCTTTTATTAAACTCTTCAGTCTGTTGAAGAACCTCACCGTACATGCTGTAAAAACTCAACGCAGCTTTCCTGGCGAGCTTCGGGTCGGCCTCAACAAATACTCGTTCAATAGCACCCAAATCGTCACCTTCTTGCATCTGTACCATGCCGATAGCGTGTCGAAATATATAATGAATCAAAGGCTTTGCAGTCATAATTTCTTAAGATAATAATTTGGAGTTCTGTATTATGACACGAATATAAGGATTAAAAGTAATCGTACAACGGTAGCATGATCATCCGAACGATCACAAATACGTCTAATTTTCCCGAAACCAGATTATAAACCCTCCTGTTCTAGACTGGCTAAACGTGCGAGCATTTCTAAACAAGCCCCTTGATGTAATATCTCCCAAGAACTTTGACTAGTTCCACCCCGAAAGTCTCCATTTATTAAATTCGTTTGTCTATTCCGAGCATTGGACAGCCATGCATTGGCTAGCGTTTTCTTATAGGCATTAACATACGTGTTATCGCCATCGATTTTATATAGCTCAATAAAGCCTCTAAACATAATCGCTTGAAACCACACATGCCCAGGTTCTAAAATATTAAAATACTCACCAAGTATATAAGAGTTAAAGGGAACAAACCATTTTCTATATGCCGATTTTGCGATATTTTGCGCATCTGTCAAGTATTTGCTGTCACCGGTAATATTGTATAAAAGAGCTGCTGCTTGCATAGGTTGGCCAGCGTTATACGAAAATTTTGATTTATCAATACGTATTGAGTTTGGATCATTTTGGTCTGTCAAGCGAACATTATCCCAATATAAAAAGTCACTTGGATCCTGAAGCGTTTCTTTAACCCAGCTATATAGTTCTTTTGCACTGTTCAGGTAAGTTTCGTCATTTGTAGCCAAATACATTTTGGCAGCTAATACGGCTGATGGGGCAGTTGAACAGGTGTTTTTTGAATCACCATACTCTTTCCAATAAACCCCACCTCCCATGACATCATCCGTGCCTTCCAAGACAAACTTCCAGACTAATTTAGCTCTATCTAAGTATTTCGTATTCTTAGTCAGAAGATATAAATCAACCATATCAATTCCAACCCAAACGTTATCATCATAGTATCTTTCATCATTATCCCCTGGATAAACTGCATAAGCCTCAGCTCTACCATCTCTTCGGTTGCGGAACTGATCAATACCCGTCAACAATCTTTCATCATATAGACTTTCATATTTGGTCTTATATTCCGGGTAGGCTTCTCCAGCCTCTTTTAATGCTGCATAGCCTGAAAACGCTCCACCATGCCCCCATATCACAGCTGCCCCGCCCCAGTAGCCATCAGTATGCGGATAATTGCTACTCCAAATATCACGTTCTTTGCCATCCAGATATAACTTAACAAGTGAATTCATTAAAGTATCAGCCCTTCTTAAAAACACCGGAATGTCTGCTTCTTCGGGCTTAGCATCTGGCGAGTAAGGGCTTATTTCTACCGAAAGCGCTAATGATCTTGCCCCAGCCTTATTGATTGCAACAGCCGAAACTATATAGCGGTCACTGGTAGGAACGAGGATGGTTAATTGCGACTCAGCTCCGCTTTTCGCATCCACCAAAATAGGATTAGGACTCAACGTGGCATTAGTCTTAAGACTCCTATAAGTAATCTCAACTTTTAGCAGAGACTCATCATTAGGGTTCGTCCAGCTAAGTTCAATTTCATGTTCTTCATTTGTAGCACTAGCTTTTAATTCGGTAACCGGGTCTATAGATGTGCCGACGGTGTCTTCCGGGTCTAGAAAGCTGGTTTTACTGCAAGATATAAAACCTAACGTACAAATATAAACTATAAATAATATGAATGCTTTGTTCATTTCAAAAGGTATTGGTAATAGTTTTAATTATAAAAAGGGTTAAAATCGAATAGCTAATTCTGTATTTAATTTGGGCAGCCTTTTTCAATAAATGTGCTTTTTGGAGCGATCACCGGAGTATAATTGCCTGCGATTTTTGCATTGGCAATAATAAGGTTAGTTTCATATTTGCCACCATTGCTATCCTGGATATAATCGGTATCCGTACCCGCAGAGAAATCCCATCGTGCAAGAAGTCCAGTACGGCTTTCTTCATCTAAGTCACACATGTTATCTTTGATTTGCTGGCCAGTACGCGCCACGGTCCAAACACGAGCTTCCGATACCGCGCCTCTCATCACTCGCCAATCTTGCCCACTTGATCGACCTATTTGAAACCGATTTCCATCAGAACTTGAAGCCAAATTTACCACACTATGAGTTTCCTCTTCCCTGGTAACGATTAATACATCCTCTACTCCGTTAATATATAATTTGTATTTATCTTTTACATCATCCTTTGTACAATCAACAACCAATGCAATATTTGTCCATTCATTAAGATTGAAGCTACTCGTACTTTCTAACATGATTTTGTCTCCCAATCCTGCTATTTGAATAGGATGTGTAGCTCTATAATCGTCGTTCTTTCCCCTTATGATTAACCCATTCTCTAAACCCATAAAGGTTTGCAATCCCCGATAGCCATCAATTTTACAAGTAAGCTCAAACGTTACTTGTTTTAAAGATTTTATCGAATTATCCACCACAGCAATATCTGAGAAATTTGCGTAAGCAAAATATTGATCACTCAAATTCATTGCATATTTAGGACCATTTACCGTGATATCAACTGTAGTTTGCTGGCCTTTTTTATCTGTAATCGTTAATGTAGTAACTCCGTTCGTCTTTCCTGTTACGGTAATCTCATCGCCGTTTACTGAAACCTTAGCAACGTTCTCGTTTGCAACTTCAGCTTTATAATCACCGTTTCCCGCACTGACAATGATAACATCACTTGCTTGAACCGCATTTAATAATATCGATTTTTTGTCAACAACTAATTCATCTGGGGACGTTACTGTAATTTCTAAAATCGTTTCTTTCCCTTTAGCATCTGTGATCTTAACCTTAGCAGAGCCAGCGGCAATTGCTTTTACCGTAAACTTACCATGAGACTCAAGCTTAGAGATATCAAGCGAAATGTACTGATCAGAGTCATCCAAAAGTTCAGCCTTATAACCGAAATTTCCAGTACTCACCTTAACAACAACTTCGTTCTTATCCTCAACCCCCACTTCCAAAGAAGCCTGGTTTATATCCAGAGCCAAATCAAACACCTTAGCTATATCAACCTCAATGTTTTTTCTTTTAAACATTTTATCGGTTATAATGATGACTGCATTCGCTCTATCTTCATTGGTAGTTGCGGTAATAGTAACCACATCCTCCGAAATAGTTGCCGTAGCGACATCCTTATTAGAAGAAGTAGCCGTATATCCACCATTCCCCGTTTCAATAGTTACACTAATGCTCTTACCGGGTAATAAGGAAACTTTTGCTTGATCTAAAGTCAAGTCAATAATGGTAGGCTCTTTTTCTTTAGAACAACCTGTGAAAATAAATACTAGGCATAAAAATAATAAGTAATGATTTTTAAACATACTATTGCATTTGAATTACGACTGTGTTTGTAATATTAAGGTTAGGTATTATGATAATTGGATCATTAAAAGTAATAATTTAAAGTTAAAAAAACAATAGCTTGACGATATGTTGAGGAAATAATTCACCAACTCTTCCTCTCCGCGTTCCGCCCTCCAATAGCTGCAAGTACAGACATCCTCTATTTTCTTAAAACCAATAAGCGATTACGGTTCCCGAGTCTGGAAGACAGTTGAAAGAGCCAAAGCTCGTTTAGCCCGAAAAAGTTATTCAAAAATTTCTAATCTTATCGCTTTTGAAATATTAGAGCGTTTGGATGAATTGGGTTGGAAACAAGTGCATTTAGCAGAAAAAATGAACGTTTCTAAACAGCAAGTGAGTAAATGGGTTAAGGGCAGTGAGAATTTCACTTTGGATACATTGGTGCGCTTGAGCGAGGTGTTAGGTGTAGACCTTATTGTCGTTGCTCCAAAGTGAAAAAAGAGGCTTTCAAAAAGCTAACAAAGAAAGGGGAAATAATCTTACCGGGTAACTTCGGTAAGCATCTAGCTATGCTGACGACTGGAACCGCCCGAGGAATTTTGTATGCTAATACGAAGAATACTGCCTTCCACAAATTCTTAATGGGGACGATTAATATTGATACGATGTTCAAAGAAGATATTGCTATAGAAATTTAACATTATCAGAATATAATAAATCCATACAAGTATATGAATACCTGCTCGGCAGCTCGCCCAAACGGGTATTTTTCGGTTAAGGGATAACCGAGCACATAAAACTAAAAGTGACTGAACACTAACCCTTACTTAGTAGTACGAAAATACTATAGTAGTTAAAACTATTCCTCAGGATCAATCACGCCATCTTCAGGATCATCGAATCCAGAACCGCCAGTACTTTCGTCAATATCTAGATTGCTATACTCAGGTACATCATCTTCATTACCTTGCTTTTGTTCAGATTGGGAATCTTCCTTCTTATTCGGATCCTTTGGTGGATTCTGGTTGCTTTTTATAGGTTCGTTTTGTTCGTCACCATTGGGCTTGGTAGGATTGCTATCGTTATTTTCCATGATTATATGATTTAGTTGTTATGAAGCAACAGCACCGGTGACAGAATTTATCTCAAATCTTTATCTGAAACTGATAAATCAGTTTTGCACATTGCCAATATATTAAATGCATATGTTTTGAGCAGTGACAAAACTGTTCGTAATTGTGCCAAAAATAAAGACATCGAATATCACGGCACGATTTGGATATTTGATAAGCTTGTAGAAGCCAATATTCTTGTTAAGAAACAAGCAGCTTCAAAGTTAGAAGAGCTAGTGGCAACCAATTTTATTTTCCAGAATAACAAGCCTCTCGTTGCTGAGATTGAAAAGAGATTAAAGATTTGGAAGTAAATAGCTCCGAACCTGAACCAAAAAATCCCACTTGTCAACAATGTCAAGTGGGATTTTTAATAACTAAAACGACCATCTTGAAACAAGCATAGCAACACATAGGATCATAACGCTCATCAACACGGCGTCCATCGCAGGGCTGGATGCAGCCTACAACATATCTTCCAAACGATAATCCGGACAAGCGCCCTGCTGCCCGGCAACATAGGATGATATGTGACTAGCTATTTTCAAAGAATCTTTTACCGATCTCTCTTCCATTTTATATGCAAGAAAACCAGCAAGAAAGGCATCGCCACTGCCTATAGTGTCTTTAATTTTTACAGGCTGTGCGTTGATTGTCAATTGCTCTGACGCAGAGTAATATTTAGCTCCATCACCTCCAAGGGTTAGAATTATCTCCTCAATACCCGGAAAATATCTCTGTATATAATTAACTCGACTGTCAAAGGATCCGTCTGAATTGCCCAACCAGTCGGATATAATATCCAGTTCAATCGCGTTAAGCTTGAGAATATTAGTTACCTCCAATAGGGAAAGTATCAGATTTTTAGAATAAAAAGGGTGGCGTAAATTAACGTCAAAAACCCGAAGTCTGCTTTTCTCAACTAGTTTGAATAATGTTTCTTGGGAAACTGGG
The DNA here is from genome assembly GCF_042159835.1 of Albibacterium profundi. Taxonomy (NCBI): domain Bacteria; kingdom Pseudomonadati; phylum Bacteroidota; class Sphingobacteriia; order Sphingobacteriales; family Sphingobacteriaceae; genus Albibacterium; species Albibacterium profundi. The sequence continues at coordinate 27,879 of NZ_JBBVGT010000001.1, forward strand.
TTTCGAGCGATCAAGGAGCCAAAAACCAACGCTGAGGCTTCATTCACCACGCTTTCAATCGCTGGAGAACTTTCAATATAGTCCCAAGCCACATCGTCGACAATATCATAGACGACTTCACCTGCATCCCCTACGTCCACCTCCACAGTAGACGTGGGTTTATTGGAGATAGTTGAACAAAAAGTGCTATCAATTTTCAAACGTTTCAACTCTTTTAAAATAGCCTGACCGTCCTGATCTGATCCGATCTGGGTTATAATCTTACTTTTAATCCCTAATTTATTTAAATGATAGCAGACATTCAGCGGAGCCCCCCCCAACATTCTACCCTCTTTCAGGTTGTCCCAAAGAATCTCTCCGAAGCAAATTACATATTTTTCTCTCATCTATCTACTGTATTGATTGTTTTGTAAGTCTTAACCTTATTTCAGAAATTAATTCGTAAGATTGGCTCCGTGCTCCATCAATGTGCTTCGAAGTTTAGTGATATCGACCTTATCCACGTCGGCGCCTGAACTGACGCATAAAGCCGCGGCAGCACCTGCTGCTTGTCCGAGGCCCATAACCGAGGCTTGCACGCGGACAGAAGCAGAAGATACCCCATCCGCCGAAAAGGCACGTCCCCCGACAAGGAGGTTCGGGAAATCGGGTGCGATAAGACACCGGTAAGGTACGAAGGCAGCGTCCTTTAAAAACTGACAACGCTGGTTCGTGGAATCCGCCGAATGTATATCTACCGGGTGGCAGCCTCTTGATATGGAATCCGGAAAATCCCGGGCTTCAATATATTCCTCGCCCTGCAATGTATAAACCCCTTTAATTCTCCGGGTCTCCCGGGTTCCGGTTTGAGGTGCGGTCATGATCAGATGTGCATGCTTAAATGCAAGAACATTTTTCTTTAAAAGCTCTAGGAATGTAAATACATCCTCTCGAAGATTACATTCTGTTCGGGTCGCCTGCCGGTTATCGGCCATATTCGCGTAGGTTCGGGTCATGTTGACCAGAACCATTCCATTGTCCATAACCCCGCAATACCAGGGTCCTCCATAACCAGGCAGCTTACCTTCGGATCCGATATCTTCGAGTATCTTTCGCATATCCAGATCATGGTAATTTACGCCTTGTTTGCTATGACGGATCATAGGAAGCGAATCGGTATCCACACCCCCTAACATAAATATCAATGTCGCAGGTTGCAATTCAGAGCTCATGGGCTGCATTTCCACACCTGCCTGATAGGAAAGATCCGCATCCCCAGTGCAATCAATAAAATATTTACCAGCAATAGCTTCCGCTCCATTTTTATTATCTATGATAATATGAGAGATCCGGTTCCCCTCCTTTTTATGTCCGGTCAGGTACGAATGGAAATATAGATCCACCCCGGCCTCCAGCACCATACGCTGCGCAATAAGCTTATATTTTTCCGGAGCGAATGTAATATTCCCGATCGGCTTCTCTTCTCGGGCTCCCCCAATCTCTATAAGACGTTCAATGAATTCCCAGGGAATACCATCAATGACTCTGCGTTCATTATAGTTAAACACACTTATTGGAGCCACCAGGCTAGCTGTAGCCATTCCACCCAAAAACCCCAATCTTTCTATCAGCGCAACTTTAGCCCCACCCCGGGCGGCCGCAATTGCTGCAATAAAACCTGAAGGGCCGCCTCCACATACCACAACATCATATTCCGCGATCACGGGAACATCCCTTACTTGTTGTATACTTTCTTTTATTATTTTCTCTTCTTTCATAATATCTATTGCACCGTCAATCGATGCCTGTCACTTTAAAAGGTTATTAATCAAATTTAATTGTAAATTCATTCCGAACATCTTTTTTCCAAGCGTGTGACTGAGAAGTGGGTGAGATAGCAAACAATGGGGAAAAGGTCTTTACTTTAACCGTTTTACCATCCGGAAAAAACTCCATTATCCGCAACCATCCGTCACCTCCATTGCCGTCGCGATGTCCTCCGCCCATACTCTGCGCATCAAACATAACCTGATGCACCGATTTCCCAACGGCGTTGTCATCTATCCGATAACCCTCTCCTGAATAGTGACCTGAGAGCACCAATTCAATATTAGATGCAGGTTCTACTATCTTTTCCCAGACCTGCTTTCCGTTATTGGCATTCGGCAAGAAAACCGGTGAAGACTTCTGAATTTTGTTATCTATATTATATGGCTCCCAATATATCCAACTTGGCTCTGAAGCGCCATATTCGTCTTTTGCTGTGATAAAGGCATGAGTAATGAATACCACCCGATGATCCTTATACTGCTCCAAGTTGACCACTCGTTTAGCCCAGGTAACTATGGTGTCACGGGGTGCATATTCAACGGTAATAAACAAATAATCTTTCCCGTTCAGACTCTTTAATTCTATTGCCGAGTTCTCAAGCGTTGGCTGTCCTTGCTCATTACGGGCATTCTGCACCAGGTGTTTCTGGTTTAGGTGATTTCGCTCACTGGTAAAAAACTCGGAATATCTTGATGATCGATTTCCCACCCGGTCTATACTATATTCATGGTTTCCCGCCGCTGTAATATAAGGAACCTTACCATCCAGAATGGCGAAGGCATCCGAGGCAGCCTTCCATTGTTGTTGGGTCGTCTGATTCCCATCGTAATCATTAATTATTTTTTCATTATTCTGAACCAGATCCCCCACGCATACAACCATCTTTATGTTGAGCGTATCGATATTTTCTTCCACCCATCGCATCATCAAATCGAGGATGGGTTGGTTTCTGCCCCATTTGACGTAATTCTGTATATCGGGAATCATTACCATCGACCAGGAGTCTTTGTTCTCCAGACTTGGTTTTTGATATTCCTCTTGTGCGAACAGTGCAGGTAAAGCACCTATAAATATCAATAGGTAGCTGATAATTGTTTTTTTCATCTGTATTATTTTGAATAGAATGGATCTCGAACGGTCTCTAGCCTTTCAAGGCCAACTGGATATTAAGCCGAAAAACCGGCTGTTCACCTTCTAATTGGCAATTTAAACGTAGCCAATTACCGAAGTGCTTGACACGCACGAAATGTAAACCCTCCTTAGAAATGGGTTCCGACACAGTTCCCTCACTCGTCCAATGTACTCCATCATGAGAAATTTCAACGGCGGCTGTAAGAGTCGGATTCATACCAGACAAACCTTCAACGTCAATAAAAAAAATCGCTTCATCCGCCCACCCTGCTTCATAAGGGTTAGTCTGAAAATCTTCTTTAAAATCTTTTTTTACCTCTATGTGCGAAGCATTAAATAATTTCATTTTTTCGTTTTACTTTAAATACGATGACTATTCCTGAGAAATTACCACGGAATCCAAATAAAGAAAAACCCGGCGGTTCGTATCCGTCTCTATCCAAACCAGCGGATTCATTAACCCATCAATCCGATCATAAGGCGGTGTAACATAAATGGGTTGCCGCTTTAAATCGAATGTCTTGTCCTGACATTGCATTTCTACATACTCCCGCTTTTCGGTATCAATTAACAAGCGTCCATATTGCCAATTAATCTTACAATCCGTTTCATTATACACCAGGGATTGTTGCCCTCCGTCGATATCTTTATACCCATCATGCCTCCCGTCGGAATAGCGCTTTCCAAACCAGAAGGGATCCACACCTTTAATACACCAGTCACCTTCAGTATCATAAGCCCAATCTTTATCGTCTTTCGAAGAAGGGTAAATCAGCTGCCATTTCTTTTGCAATTTACCATCTAGTGCATTTAAATAGCGGACACCAGAGAAGAACCGATTGCCCCGTTCTTGTAAATCCCAGCCAAACCCAAATGCCCGAATGGAATTCTCATGGAGACCGGGGAGAGGTCCGTCCCCTTCAATGGTATCTTGTTCGGCGGTAAAAGCGAACCACATTTCGAATTGCAGGTATCTGCGTTTAAGATGATGAAAAGAGAGACGCTTTATAGCGTGTCCCATAGACCCCGGAGCCGGTGGTTGATCAAAAGGGTTGGCAATCGGACGGGTAGAAACTTTCAGGCTATATTGCCCTGATAAGGAACCGTGAGAACCCGGATATCGGAAAGTTGCCGTGCTAAGCATTACCGGTGGCCATTGATGCTTGACCATAATACTAGGACTCTCCCCGAAGTCTGGCGCTTCGTTAAAATTAGGCATAATTTCCATCCAACCATTATAGCCGGCATTAAAAACATCGTGCACCAATACTCGCTTAAGCGGCTGAAAACGAGACAAAAATGTTGTATCCATAATTAATTTAATTGAGCCTTATTTTTCGACCATTTGAAAAAATACAAGAACAGAACCAAGGCTGAAACCGCAATAAATAATGCAGCGTATAATAATAATTCCCCTCTATGGCTCGGATCAAAAAAAGCAAGTACACCCATAGCGATACCGATAGCTGCATAAGTTCCCATCATAATCTTAATACCCATGGAGGAATATAAGTCACCGGCTACCTTATTCTTTTTCACTTGCTCTGGGTCAACGTATTCCGCTTCTTTTGACGCTTGTGTGTACCGATTCCAACCCGCATCGGTTTCCTGCTTCCACAAGAACAACTCTATGACCAACAGGATCATACAGGGCACTACAAAGCCAATAAAGGCGTCAACAAATTCCACATGTCGGCTTACAAAGTCTTCGAAGAAAAGTCCCGTTTTCATGGTGATACCTAGAAAAAAAGTGATACCCATGGACCACCAAACCGCTTTTGATCCGATTCGCTTAGAAAAAAGCCCCCAAATAGAAGGAATAAAAAGTGGAGAAATAACCAAGGTCAAGATAGGTACAACCACACGCTCTGCGCCCCCAAAATAGGGAATCATAACCGCCACACCCGTAATCAATAAACCATATATATAAGTGAACCATCGTCCACTAGAAATCAACGTTCTATCGGACACATTAGGGCGTGCCGGACGAAAAATATCGTACGCAAAAACATTGGCAAACACATTCAGGTTACTCGACACTGTACTTAAGGTTGCCGATATCATAGCGGCAAGCATAAGACCAACCATGCCTGCCTTTAAAATATACTGACTCATCAACATATAAGCTTGTTCCGGATTGGCATCCGGATTGACCACCTGATACACCAATGCGGGAGTATACCACAAAATTGGGGTGACGATATATAATGTCCCGACGAGATAGGCACTTTTTTTTGCTTCCTTAACGGAAGGTACACTGATATAACGTTGTACAAATGCCCAGTCTCCTCCAATCATAAAGAAGTTGAGGCACAACCATAACACCATCCAGCCCCAGGAATATTGCTCGCTGAATAACGAGAAAAAACCATCCGGAGCCTTTTCTATAAAAGCACCGACCCCTCCTACACTATCGAAAGACAGGGGAACCATGATCAAGATCATACCAAACAATACGGCGAACTGCACAACATCGGTCATCAAAACAGCTAAGAATCCCCCTGCCGCCGTGTATATCAGGGTTATAATTCCCAGGAACAAAACGGCATATGTCACCGATAAATGACCGGTAGTAGGATTTGCCAACCAATGTCCCTCAGGAAGCGGGATAAGTGCTACAGCCATAATCGCTATAGCATATAAAGCCACTGCCATGTGTATCCCTCGACCGACAATACCAATGATGGTATAAAATCGAACCACGGACGTATTGAAGCGTATTCCCAGGTACTCGGCAGGCGAATCAATCTGCTGTTTTGACCATTTCCCCACGACAAACCAGCCCACAAAGAACGTGGCAATCCCTAGCATCATGGCAATTACAACAGCAACGATACCAGATCTATATGCCACTCCACCCCAAACCACAAAGGTACTAGCAGAGAAAATAGTCATGTAGGTAGACAGTCCCGACAGCCACCAGGACGAGTTTCGTCCTGCTATAAACATATCCTCAGAAGTTTTTACCTTTTTCCCCAGGACACCACCTAAAACTAAAAGACCTGCAAAATATATTAGTATGATTATATAATCGGCTAATTCCATATTATTTTTCTGTTCTAGTATTTGTTTTTAATGCCTCTGCTACCTCGGTTGGATAATCTGATTCAATGATATCAATACCGAGCTTTGCGATTTTTCTATAAGCCTTCGCTCGTTCTTCCCTAGTTGGTAATTTATCATATGAGGATGCTGTTGCTATCAAACCACTTACCCCTTCATCATGTAGGAGACGAGTCAAAGCAATCATATCGTCACTTAGCTCCGTTCCCATGCAGGCAAACATCTGTTCCTTCGGAATGCCGGCATTGATATACTTAAAATAGGTTTCGGGGTTTCGGATGGATACCGAGAACATCCGGCGGGGTTCATCTCGATAATAAAACAGGGCATCCTCTGTAGAACGAACCATGTTGATCACGTAGCTATTTGCATCATGCTTGCGCAGCAAATCTGCAATAATCTGTAGGGGCACATTTTTTTTATCTAGTATCAAAACCGTCTTTCCCCGAGCCCATTCCAACACTTGGGATAATGTAGGAATCCTATACTCGGTAACATCTCCTGCAGCGTTCTTAAGATTCAGCTTCTGTAATTCCAGCCAAGTATGATCCTCCACCCTTCCTGTACCATTACTAGTACGCTCCAGCGTTGCATCATGAAATACAACCACAACGCTATCCTTGGTTAAACGGGGATCAATTTCAAATATCGCCGGCATCTGACTCAGCACATATTCGAAGGCAGCGATACTGTTCTCTGGTAGACCATGCTCTCTTGTCCCGCGGTGCCCCTGAATGATCGTAGGCTGTTTCTCTCCGATTCGTTGATAGAACTGATGTAAGGCTTTGCTATCCTTAAAAACCCGATAGTTTGCATTCTCCTGTGCCACTGCTTTACCTGTGATAATAACACATAAGTAAAACGCGATGTAACCTATAAATAAGCATATTCTCTTTTTCATGTTTACTTACTTTTGTATGGTCCATATACACTCTTCACAATATAATCTTGATTGTTATCATCCAGTACATAAACTGAATATTCACCCCCACCCGGCTTTACTCTTACAACAATATGACCTTGCGTTCCTTTCATCTGGTGTAGATATTCAGCCAATCGGCTCTTATTGGCATTGGTCATATTAGTTGTAAATACCTGACAGTCGGGATCCGCTGCATACATCCGACCCACGGTCTCAGGATTGGGATGCACATCACGCCAAGTATGTGCCACCACGGTATGTGGCTTTAATTTCCCCAAAAGCATATCACCGTTGCAGTTGGACGTACCATGGTGATTGGCCTTCATTACCTCCACTGAAGACACTGCGCTGCTCAGCGGAGCTTCGATATCTTTCCATGGATAGCTGGAGCGGCCATTGTACTGTAAGTCGCCTCCAGAAAAATAATCAAAGTCTCCATAAGACATCACAAAACCTATACTGAAAATATTTGCTGGGGCATTCGCTGACACCAACGTGACTGCATCGGGAAACGTATTCCGGGTATCGGTACCCGTACCCGTCCATACCACCCCGTTGGATACAAGGTTTTGAACCTTAAAACTGGGGTATTTCCCCTGATCATGCTGTAAAACAACCTGATCATCCCGTCCCACTTCAAACTGCTCAACGGTTGCATCATATTCTGATTCCGCCCACTCCATAAAGTCGATATAATTGGAGATCCGCGGGTTCGATGTTAAATCACTAGGATAATTGTAATCGGGATACCCTCGATCCAGCAGCTTATCAAAGGGGACCTTTGCTCCTACCTCAGTCACTCCACCCATGCGGAAATTGCCACCCGGACCCATCGGCAGATCTTCACTGTAGCCACCCATATGATCTGGATGAAAATGACTCAACATAATATAATCCAGCTTATTGCTTGCCGGTTTAATGAAATGTTTCGCATAATTCGTGATTGCCGTTCCCGGACGAATATTATCATTAGGTTTCTGAGCTGGAGGCGGAATCTCTTCGTTAGCGTCGATTAACGAGGCTGCTGCGTCGACCAGCATTGTGGTACCGTCGGGAAAGATCAACAAGGTACTTTCGCCCCGTCCTGTGTTAATTGCATGAATGTCCAAATATCCATCTTCCCAATCGGGAAGAACCTTCCCAATCATAGAGTTCTCCTGCTCATCGTCGTCTGGCTTCTTGTCTGTACTGAGCTCTCCACTACCGTCTTTACTACACGAGAGGAGGAAAATAAACACAACCAATCCGATCCATTTATTATTTTTTAGTTTCATTACTTTGAATTTAATATACAATCAGTTAATACCCGGGATTCTGTTTCATATTATCCGGATTGATAATTACCTCTCTGGAAGGAATTGGAAAAAGATACTGCCGACTCTTATCAAAGTTTCTTGTCACAACTGTTCTTATTTTTCCCGTCTGCGACATCGCTGAGAAATCCACCAAGCCATTTTCATCTACTTCCGGTAATGGTCCTTTAGGAAAGAAATAATCCCCGGAAGCAATATTCTCCTCTAGACCGGACTTTACAGGTAATGCGTATACCGGACGGTTAATAGCAATTTCGGCCAATCTCCAACGAATCAGATCGAACCAACGCCGATTTTCCCAGGCCAATTCAGTCCGGCGCTCCGTGCGAAGAATAGTTCTGAGTTCTGCCTGTCCGGTTTCTGTAACCGCTGGATAGAACGCCGTTTGTCCAGGCGAAGCTTCATATGCGCGTGCTCGTACCTGATTAATCGCATCCAGAGTAGAATCATCAATTTCATTTAATTCGATTTTTGCCTCCGCATACATTAACAGTACGTCCGCATACCGCATGATAATTATATTCGGATCCGCCCGTTTGTTCGCATATGCATCGTCAACACCCTTCTTTAGAACTAAACCATTGTAAGAAGCAAATTGCGAGCTTAACTGCGTCTCCCGATTTACGACCATCTTGTTTGTTGCAAGATCTAAAACATGCGTAGCACCCGGATCATAAATAAAACCATGAAAAGGCGTTCCAAATGCGGGTACAAGTTCCGATAGCCTAGGGTCTCTGTTCATAAACGGTTTTTGAGGGTCAAATAATGGAGACTCATCTATAGGGAGACCGTCGGTACACGTATACGCACAAAACAATTCCCAAGAGGGTTGTGCGGTACTGGTTCCGCCAAGGGTTCGTGGCAGGAAAGAATTTCCACCCATGTTTTCTCCTGTAAGTTGTTCAGAGCGAGGAATAATAAAAATGAACTCAGGAGATTGGTTTGTTGTAGAAAGAAATAAATCCCCATAATCCGGATGTAGATCGTACACCCCTAAATCCATACAAGCTTTCGCAGCATTCCGGGCTGTCTCGTAGTCCAGCATCCAAGTCGCTACTCGAGCTTTAAAGGCATATGCCGCACCTTTTGTAATGCGCTGGCTATCACTAATCGGAAGAAATTCGATCGCCGTATCAAAATCCTTATAAATCTGTTCTAGCACGATGGCTTTGTCGGTCCGACCAGTAGTAAAAGCTTCCTCGATGGTAATATAATCTGTCAGTAACGGCACGTCACCGTACATAAACACCAAATAAGAGTAAAAGCTAGCGCGAAAAAAATATGCTTCAGCGCGTAATTGGTTCAGTCTTGTTTCGGGAATATTAGCCTGCCCATTTTCTAAGTTACTCAAGATAGTATTTGCTCTCGTAATACCTTTGTAGGTATTTGCCCATGTATTTCTGGAGTCACTCCATTCGCTTGTAATCGAGCCGGCAACCCAATCGTATAAATACTCACGTTGGTTCCAATCGTCCGTCCAGCGATCTGTATTATATAACCTTGCACCTTCTACATACCAAAGGGCGTCCCTATATAGGTCATTAAGCGCCATGATAACTTCATCTTCAGTTTTGTACCAATTTTCGCTAGATCCTTCCGACAAAGGATTCAGATCTAGTTTTTGGCAGCTTGTCGTAAAAACGAGAAGCGATAGGATAGATATTATAATCTTTTTCATTTGTATTAATTTTTCTTGGTGATCAGAAATTTTTAATTATTAAAATCGAATTTCAACACCAAAATTCCAGGTCCTGGCAATATAGGCCGTCAAACCAGCCTCCGGATCCCATCCTTTCGGGTAGTTATCAATGGAAAACAAATCATTAGCTGAAGCATAGACCCTCAAATTTGATATCTTTGCGGCATTCAGCCATTTACTCGGCAAGGTATATCCTAACGTCACATTCTTTAACCGGAAATACGACCCATCAAACAGCCAAAAATCCGAAGTTTCATAATTATTGCCATCATAGCCCAATTGTGATAGACGTGGAAATCTTGCATTTCGGTTCTGTTCATCAGAATTGTACTCGCTATAATAATTTCCGTCCACGAAATCAGGGAACGTGTGCCATGCTGCCGTCTGATACACCATGTCAACAGCAAGACGACTGGTTTTTTTTCCAACACCCTGAAACATCACGAACATATCAAAGCCTTTATAATCCATATTGATGTTCCCGCCGTAAAGAAGCCTCGGTAAGGATCCGCCTAGAGGAACCCGATCGTATTCCGGATTGATAACTCCGTCGGGTTCACCGCCAGTACCACCCACATCTTGATACTTAACATCGCCCGGTCTTACCACCTGACTAAGCAAGGCTGAGTTATCAATGTCCTCCTGCGATTGAAATAACCCGTCAGAACGGTAGCCATACCAAGAGTTGTACTCTACACCTTCTTTGATGATCTGGTCACCCAAGAAAACAATTCCCGACAGATTGCCCATCATCGACTCATAATCCGATATATTCGCAGAAACCGAATATCTGAATTCTCCAATACGATCTCGCCAACCTACCTGGACATCCCAGCCCTTGGTATTCATGGTCCCCGCGTTTTGATCCGGATTATCGTATCCCATAAATGCCGGTATTTCGAGTGCTAACAACATATCGCGCGTGGTCTTCTTATAATAATCGGCAGTTACAGACAATTTATTTGAAATTAATCTAGCGTCGAATCCGATGTTCCAAGACTCAGTAGTTTCCCAGGAGATGTTTCGAATATTGTAGCCTACTTGTGCGGCCGTGGTTTTCGACACAATGTTTCCGTCTTCCACAAATAGCGTGTTGTTGAAATTCATAATGGCCTGATAGGGATAGTTTCCGATACGCTCGTTACCAAGAGTTCCCCACGACCCCCTTAGTTTGAAAAAATCCAAGGCAGTAATGTCAAGATTTTTTATAAATGGCTCTTCTGTGGGCACCCACCCTACGGCTACAGAAGGAAAACTTGCCCATCGATAATCCTTATGAAATCTCGACGATCCATCGTAACGAATGTTCGCTTGCACTAGATACTTATCGGCATAATCATATATTATCCTTCCAAAATAGGAGTTATAAGCGTTCTCTATCGCATTCCCGTCATTCGACATAAAATCTAGATTTCCCCGATCCAAGTAAGGATAGTTCGAAAGCGACAAATCGTTCGAAGATGCATTCAAGCCTTCTTGAAATCTATAATAGTCTTCATAACCCGCCATAACAGATAGATCGTGATTTTCACCAATGCTAGCCTCATAGTTAGCCGTCAACTGTTTCGTTGTTGTACGAATTTCGCTTCGCGATTCTGCCAAACTTGTAATAAGATTTCCTGAGATATAACCGGAAGTGGTTGTTGTGTTATCTAAATCGTAATAAGGTATTTGTTTGACGAATCGTTTACCCGTTACAGACCTAATTGTTGGTGCTATAACACCTGAAATGATCAGATTTTCTATCGGTGTGAAGTTGAGGGCTAATCTTCCGGTCAATTCGTCGCCCACGCTATTATCGAACCCTCCATGATTTACTCTTGCCCAAGTATTTGTACCATTTCTACCGGGTGAAATACGACCATCAGACCAATATGGAGTTTCTAAGGGCCCATATTTATAGACGTGGGAAAGTGGGTTGTTAACCGGTTGATCATTAACAGAACGTAAATAAGATGCACCTACATCGGCTGACAAAAATTTTGTTATAGTAAATTCATTGTTCATCCGTGATGAGATTCTTTCAAACGATCTGTTGTTGTATAAAGCATCTGCTTTTTCATAATTTAAAGAAGCCTTCGTTTTAACAAAATCATTACCGTATGTCAAGGAAAGCCCGTGTTGGGTATTTGGTGCATAATCTTTGATGATCTCGTCCATCCAATTCATAATCGGGAAACGGTCTGAACCGGTCAATATATGATTTGCATCGTAATCCTCGATAAACTCTTTACTATAGACATTGTAATCTGCTCCTGACTGATTACCGCCATCGTTCCATGCCACTTCATTGATCATCTGCATATATCGTATATGATCTACTGGTTCAGGAAATTGCGTCGGTGTTATCAACCCATACATACCATGATACTCGAGGTTTAACTGATTGGTTTTAGCTCGTTTGGTGGTTATGAGAATAACCCCAGCAGATGCTCTTGCGCCGTAAATAGACGCAGATGCAGCATCCTTTAGGATCGATATGTTTTCCACATCATTAGGGTTTATCCTATCAATACTTTCAACCGGTATACCGTCCACCAAAATAAGCGGATTACTATTCCCAATAGTTGTAATCCCCCTTATCCTAATTGTGGCTGTCGCACCAGGCAGACTGCTACTTTTAGTAACCGATATCCCCGGTGCGGCTCCCTGTAAGGCCTGAGAAAGTACAATTTCTCTTCTTTTCTCGAGATCAGCACCTTCTACAACAGCTACCGAGCCAGTTAAATCCTTCTTTCTGGCCGTTCCATAACCGATGGCAACGACCTCATCTAAATTCATCGCATCGAGTTCCAAAACCACATTTAAAACATTACTCGTTCCTAGTGCGATCTCCTGTGTTTTCATTCCGATAAAAGAAAAAGAAAGTATCGTGGAGGCAGCATCCGGTACGCTAACGTTATAAACTCCGTCGTCATTGGTCATCGTGGACATACTCTCTTCCTTTACGCTTACGCTCACACCTGACAATGGTTGACCTCCCTCGTCGGTCACTTTTCCACTAATTTCCCGTTGCTCAGTTTGTGCCGACAACGCTACAGAAATCAGTAGCATTGAAAGGGTACCAAGCAGTTTGGCTAATTGTCTTTTCATAATTGTTAAGTTTGTTTTATGGACAATCCGTAACACCATGTCGCTCAAATAGAGACTGTTCATGCTCACTTCATAATCCATTATTTATATCTAATTTACATGCACTGATATCTCATCGACCATCAGCCTTGCTCTTGAGTCGTTTTTGCTGATTCTGAAGCGCACTGGTCCCTTTATATCTAATTCGTATTCCTTGAAATATTGTATTTCCACCGAATTTACTTCTAAAACATCACCTAAAGCAATCCAGGTCACTCCAGAATCCTGAGAATACTCTACAGTTACAAGAATGGGATTGCTCTCAGCATCCGTATCATTGCTATTAGTTTTTGTTACAGTACCATAGTAGAATGAGAACTTGGAAGCTCCATACGGCAGGTCGAAATTCATCTCCAAAGACGTGGCAACATTGTTCCGCATCATCAACCCCCACTCGCCGATCTTGTGTACGATAGCATCAACCGAATTGAGATACATATTGGGCATTAACCATTCACCCGACGGGAATACATCGGATTCGCCGCCATATCCTCCTTTTCTCACACTTTCATGATTTTCCCATCCTTCGGGAAAGTTAGGATAAAGCTCTTTAACTGGTTCCGGTTCTGGTTCTTCGAAATCTTTATCAACGATACCATACTTAGGCATAATCCGCGCGCGCTCCTGCCCGTCCGTGATGTACACCCACTCCCCGGTGTCGTAATTAACGTTAGCTCGTACACGCAAATAATAACCGCGAGTCTCTTCTAGTCCACTGAATCGATAAAAATCCTTCGAGGTGGTAGTGTAAGCATCTAACGGCTGTTCACTATCCTCTGACCCTAGTAATTGTACCGTATAAGACGTAGCACCCTCAATACGGTCCCAGGCGACTGTAATACTTGCACTCGAGTAATCCGATAAATGCACATTTGTTGGAACCTTGTCTGTCGTTCCCCCAGTATCTAATGCTTCCTTCTTACATGAATACGAAGCCAGCAACAAAGTGAACACGATCAGGTGACAGCAATAGTTTGTTAATTTTTTCATCTTATTTATAATTTTTAATGACTAAACATTGAACTTCTAACCTGCTCATTTCTCCTGGCGATAATTCAGCGCGGGAGCACGATCGCCTACTAAAGGCACATACTCAAAGTCTGCTCCTCTGCGCGACTCAAACTCTTCCGTTGCTTTTTCAATTAAGGAAGGATCAGTATAGAGGTCAATCGCAGTACGCACAAATACCTTTGCAGCATTGATGAGCGCCTTGGTACCGATGGTCGTACCGCCAGCAGCTACATTTTGCCAGCTATGACCGGGGCTGCCTGGAATAAAAGCCGCAGTTCCAAAAGTGATGGTGGGCACATTCCAACTCACATCACCTACATCGGTAGAACCTCCGCCCGTTTTTGGCTTTTCATCTGCCAACGGTTGTATCTTAACTGCTCGCTCCAATACACTCGGCTCAAGACCAAGTTCATTGACAATCCCTTCAGCAAAAGAACGTTCCCGATCATCGTAATGAACACCGCCGACAATCTCCAGATTTTTTTGCACCAATTCAGCCAAGGTTCGATTTGCCAATTTTTCGTAAAACCCGGCGATGGTCTCGCGTTCTACCTTGGTCTGCGTGCCCATTGCTGCTCCATCGGCAGCTTGGTTTACCCATGTTACTAAATCCTCTAGTACATCTCGTTTGGGGTGCCGAATATAATAAGACACAGTTGCCACTTCGGGAACCACATTAGGCGCTTTACCTCCATCAGTAATGACATAATGGATACGTGATGCATAATGAATATGTTCACGGAGCATATTCACCATATAATTCATGGATTCTACAGCATCCAGCGCAGATCGACCCTTATCGGGACTTCCGGCCGCATGAGCTGCTTTTCCTTGAAAGGTATAATCAATCATTTGAGCAGCAGTAAACCCATTAGCTACGTCGACAAAATTTCTCGATCCGGGATGCCAGTCCAACACCACATCCACATCTTTGAAATATCCGTCGCGGACCAAGTAGACCTTTCCCCCTCCGCCTTCTTCAGCTGGGGTTCCAAATACTTTGATTGTTCCCTCCTGCTTGTTACTGGCCAGCCATTTTTTAATGGCCACCGCGCCGGCTACCGCACCCGGCCCAAATACATTATGTCCACAAGCATGTCCATTACCGTCCTCTTCAAGGGGCCGCCGGTAGGGCACGGTATCCTGAGACATTCCCGGTAGAGCATCGTACTCGGCTAAAACAGCAATAACCGGATAGCCACTGCCATAGGTAGCGACAAATGCAGTCGGCATCCCAGCTACGGCCTTTTCAACCTGAAACCCATGTTCTTGTAAATGCTCCTGAAGAATATCTGAGCTCTTGGTTTCTAAAAAACCTAGTTCGTTAGTTGACCATATCGCCTTCTGCATCTCATCGTAAGTACCGAATGAATCGTCGAGGTACTCCAAAGGTACTTTACCTCGTTCTTGTCCCAATAGTGATAAGGGCAACATGACGATAGCCAACCATAGTAATTGTGTTCTCATAATTATTAGTATTTATTAATGAATAGTTTTTTAGTCATTTATTTTAGTCTTAGTTTAATTCAGCTTCGACCCAAATTTTCAGATTGATATGAGGCAATTTCATTACATACGTCAGAAAACATTCCTTAAAAACAGATTCCTCCCCTAGGTTACCAAAAATCGAAACTTGATTCAGAAATATGCTCGGGTCTCCCTGCTTTTCGGCCTGTTTTACTTGCTGCAATAAAGTATCAGCCTGTTCATCCTGTATATTTGACCCATCGGAAAGGCGCTTAACGAGGTACATATACCAAGCCGCAACAATGAGTGCCCCTATACGCACGGGTTGCTCACACTTTAAGCGATCGGCTATGACAGGAAGAATAAACTTGGGAAACTTATCCGAGCTACCTGATATAATACGGGCTACTTCATCTTTAATAAATTTATTTTTAAAGCGTTCCACCAGTTTTGCTTTGTACTGCTCTAAGTTCACACCAGGCACGGAATCCAGCGTGGACGTCACCTCCGTATCCATATAAAACTTAAGCAGTTCGGCAACCACCGGGTCTGCTATACTTTCATGGATATAGGTATAGCCTAATAGATCACCCATCAAACCTACCAGGGTATGTCCGCCATTCAGTAGGCGAATCTTCATTTTTTCATAAGGTGTAACATCGGCCACCATCTGTGCCCCTGCACGCTCCCACTCAGGACGCCGACCTGCATAGGAATCTTCTATAATCCACTGAATATAAGATTCGCAAATCACTGGCCAGCCGTCTTGCACGTTAAAGTCCTTCTCCAAGGTTTCTACTAAGGTCGGTGTAGTCGCTGGGGTAATCCGATCGACCATACTATTGGGGAATGCCACATTGGCGTCGACCCAATGGCTTATTTCCGGAGCCGCTTTCGATATGTAAGCCCCTAACATACAGCGTAACACATTTCCGTTATGCTCTATATTATCGCAGGACTGAATCGTGAGCTCGCCGCCTCCTTTTAAATACCGCGACTTTAAGGCAGCAGTTAAGTACCCGAAAATAGTCTTCGGACTATCGGGATTCTGAAGATCCCATAAAACCATTTCATTTTCCCAGTTAAAGTTTCCCTCGGAATCAAAATTATATCCTCCCTCGGTTATTGTGAGCGTAATTAAACGAATGGATTCATCCGCCATCTTAGCTACAACGGACGAGGGATCTCCCGGAGCATATAATAATTCTATGATAGAACCTATTACCCGGGCAGACAAGTCACCCTCGGTATCTGGAACCATTAAGGTGTACAGTCCGTCCTGTTTTGACAGGACATCGTAAATTCTTTTATCTGACTCAAGCAAAGCGATACCACAAATACCCCACTCTGAGGCCAGGCCCTGCGCTAATAAATTATCGACAAAATAAGCCTGATGCGCTCTATGGAACCCTCCAATGCCGATATGCACCATACCCACGCGCACCTGATCACGCTTATACGCGGGAACCGCTATCCTTTCGGACAGCTTGTTTAGATTTTTAATATTGAGGTCTATAGATTGTTCCATCTTCTTATTCGTTAATGTGGCGCGCTTGAGTTTCCTGCAATAATTTGTGTTCCCAGTACGATACTCTTTGCCGACTGATTGCCGTTTATCAGTGAAATCAAAAGCTCCACAGATTCTTGTCCAATCTGTTGTAAAGGTTGCTTTACAAAAGTGATACTGGTATGAAAAATTTTATAGGCATCCGCTTCATCAAAACAAATGATTCCTATTTCCCGTGGCACGCTAATATTATGCTTGACTAACACAGCAAGACCCTCCATGGCGATTTTATTCGTAGAGAAATAAACCAGATCTACCCCGTCTTTTATAAGCTTCAGCATACGGTCTTCTATTTCTCCGGACAACACCTCTTCGTCTATTTCAACCACTTCCGGCTTAAGGATATTCAAGAGCTCCTTTGATGCATTTTTAAAACCCGCAGTCCGTTCGCGCATATGAAACAAATCCACACTGAGCGTTACCATGGCTGGTTTCCTGAAACCATTTTTGGCGATATGCTCTACCACCCTATAAGAAGCCTGAAAATTATTAATACCGATTGTATTGATATCAGGGATGCTTGGGAAGTGACGGTCAATTAAAACAAAGGGGATATACTGATCTTTCAGGTATTCTAAAGTAGACTCGGTGCCCTTTGGCGCTGCCAGAATAATCCCGTCCACCTGTCTACTGAGCATGACCTGTACCAGTTCATTAAACTTTTCAGCATTTTCATCTGCACTACCGAAGATCATATTATATTGATGCTTTTTAGATTCATCCTCTATGTACCGAGCAATATTGGAATAAAACAGGTTAGAGATATCAGCGATAATCAGCCCAATGGTAAAAGTCTTATCTTTTTTCAAGCTTTTTGCAATCTGATTTGGCGTATAATTAAGCTCTTTGGCCGTCTCGCGGATCTGTTGGGCTTTCGCCTCACTGACCCTACCCTCATACTTATCATTCAAGACGTAAGAAACTACGGCTGTAGAAACTCCTAATTCATGCGCTATATCTTTTAAAGAAACCCGTTTTCTCATATTTATAAGTAAAAATATATGGTATTTGGTTAATCGATTAACTAAAATTTACAAGTTGTTCAGCTTTTATTTTATCATATTCTAGGCACACACAGAACATCTAAAAGAATTTCAACAAGCGAAAAATCGTCATTACAAAAGCGATTCTCCAATATCAAGATCTTGTTAAAAATGTGTTATATAAACCATTACTGTTAATTTTCCTTATATTTAAAAAGTAATTCGTAACTGATATTCTTGTGATTATTCTTTTCATAATTTTTATTTTCAAGAAGACTCAGTGCGGAAAAAGAGCATTCTTCTTTGGTTCGTGTTTCAAATATAGTTAAACGATTAACATAATTCCAAAATCTTTTAATAAAAAAAATTCAATACCAGCATTTTTCTTCGGAATCTCCAGATATACAACTCTTAGTTTTCATATCAAACCATATGAAAGCTGCAACATTAATGATATCGCCCCATCACCTGAGCGGTTTTCAATAGTGATAGAGTGGCATAATTGCTTGAATATGTCGGTTTATAAGTAAATGGCTCAGAGGAATAAAAAAACTTGCATTAATCTAAGTAGAATAGATTAATGCAAGAAAAAAACCGCTAACTGATAAACGGACTTACAATAGCCAGTACAGCCTCGGCAGTTAAAGGTTCATCAAAAGATTCCGTCGCAGCATTAACAGATATCTTTCCACCTGCACCGTTCAACTGATCAATCTCCACGCCCGCTTGGTTTTTATTATCCTCCCCCTCATATACAGCATCTACTGCTGCACCTATTCCCGTGTCGTTAGCGCCGGTTATCCAGGGCTTCAAGCTGGCCGCGGCGCCACCTCTCGCTTTCCGCATCTGCCTCAAATGAGACGCATGCCTCGCCTCTACCGAATGAATATTAAGCGCAGCCGTAAGAACATCTTTGTTACCGATCAAACCTCCGGCTGATCTACACGATCCTGCAATACCTCCATCTGTCCACGACCAATCGCCGCGCACACATTGCTCATCCGATAGTTATAACCAATATGCGTGTGCTCATAATGCGGAGCATTGTCACGAGCCTGCGTAGCCAAGAAACGAGCCTTCTTTATATAGTCTTCATTATCAGATATCAAAGCACCGCCCCCTGAAGTAGTAATAATTTTATTTCCGTTAAAAGACAGAATCCCCAGATCACCAAAAGTACCCATCCCCTGTCCGTCCAGTGTCGAACCCAATGCTTCAGCAGCATCCTCTACCACCGGGATACCGTACTCCTTCGCAATCTCCATGATTTCATTCATCTTGGCAGGCATACCGTAAAGGTGCACCGGGATGATCGCCTTTGGCTTCTTGCCCGGCCCTCAGAACTTCGTATGGAAATACCCCTTTGAGGGAGTCAAAATAGATGACTATTTTGATAAAATGAATGGAACCTTTCATGACTATTATTTTGACTTGTTCGGAGATAAATCTAGGGAATCTGATATTACCACCAGAGATTTGTTTCCGGATGATGCAATAATTAAGTCTGTTGTAGTGCCATCTTATACTGTCTTCATCGATAATGACGATTTGACAGACGTTTCTTTAAACAGCAATGACTTGATCTGTGCAGCCTAAAAAAACAAATAAAATAAAACTTGGATTGGTTCAGTTTACTGATGTGAACTTAACCGTGGCAACATTTGAAACTTCCATTACAAGTGAATTAAAAACTTCCAAATTTGAAGTCGATTGTCTTTATAACGACGAAGAAAACAAACATTTCGCGACAAGGTTTAATATTGAGTTATTCGCTCCAGATCAAGGGTTTCGGCTACATATTACTGCTATAGCACATTTTGAATCCGATGAAAAATTGACCCACGAATTTCTTAATTCAGATTTTACTAAAGTAAATGCTCCTGCAATAGCTTTTCCGTATGTAAGGACGTTTATATCCAATCTAACCTTAAATGCCGGATATAGTCCTGTTTATCTCCCATCTTTCAATTTCGTCTCATTAGCGGAAGAAAAACGAGCAAAGGCTATAACAGCGGCAAAGGAAGGCAGCTCCAAGAAAAAATAACAAATAATCCACTCAATTCACCAGCTCTTCCACTCCCTGTTCCGCTCTCCAATAACTGCAGGTACAGATATCCTCATGACGGTTGAAGTGTTCGTCGAACAGCTTGTAAAAATACGCCGCTTGATGATAAGCCAGTAAATTCTCCAACGTCAGCTCACCCGCCATGTCCAGTTCCATCTCTATCAAATGCAATCTCGTTATATCTTTCATTTCAAACTCCATTTAAATCTTCGTAAAACAATTAAACTAATACCTATCGCTCCCATAAACAAGAGCAAGGACCAAAGCCATATAGACCTTCCCTCCCGCGTTTTATCGGTCGCCGCCGAACGCAAATGCACCTCTTCTTTTGCGTTCCGCTCCGCGACCGAATCAACGTTCCTCTCCACCGCCAGATCACCCGAAGCCCGAAGCGAAGACGAAGCCTCCCTAGACTCCCCATACAGCACCCGACCGCCCGGCAACTCAAATCCGTTCTGAGGATCAAAAGCGATCAGCGAATCAGACTCCATCACAGCCATCACCACTGCAGACTCACCCGACCACCCATCCAATAACCATCTAGCTTTCAGAAAAGAACTATCGACTACCTCCACCCGCTCATCAAGTACCGACACTTTATCTATCCGCTCCCTTTCCTTCATCTTCTTCACCGCACCACAACCACCAAACACCATTATTACCGCCATCCATACAGCGCTCGTTATATTTATGTATTTCATTCTATTTTCATTTTTCTAATCATGTTGACCATCCATTTTGCCTGTCTTTCCTCCCTGTCTTTCCGAGTATTTATCAGTTTTTGTCGTTTGCCTTTCCACCATGCCCTGTGAGTAAACTTAGATAGCGAACCTTGTTTTGCGAGCTTGTCGCAGCAAAAATCAGAGAGCTAGCAAGTTTACGAGCTCGCATTGTTTTGAGAACGTAGTGAATCAAAAATCAGCGGCGAAATAAAATCATCCTTAACCAAATGTTCAAAACCACGACGAAACCCGATAAATACTCGAGATCAACCTTCTTTTCCTGTAAACCCCATCACCCTCCCTGCTGCCCGCCTCATTCGTGTTCCCTTCCACCGTAACCACATACTTATCGCCCCATTCATCCACAAAACCCGCATGAGCGATCCGCTTCACCGAGTTAAAATAAATACCGAACACATCACCTTTTTGGGGAATAGAAACCCTATCTTTAATGTTCGTATCATCAGTTCCCGGCTTTGCGGATGAAATCCTAAGATGACGAGCGCCTGAATGTGGTTCAGGAGGTCGCACTTTGTCCCCCCTCCGCCAGATCACACGCTTGGCAGGAAACAGCGCGGGCGACCAGGCCGTCCGAGGTTCCGGATAACCGGCCTGACCGTATACCCAGGACACAAAAGAAGCGCACCAAGCATAACCCTCGCCCAGATCCGTATAGCGGAGGTACTCAGCTACCCGATGACCGTCGTTCCGGCCCGTCCGCTCCCGGACACCCACCTCCCCCAGATAAATCTGCTGCAGTCGATCACGAGCAGAAGCGTCAACATCACTAGCTTTCACAAGCTCACCAGCCGCGTTCACGTAACGATCTGCCGCGTTCATGTAACCCTCAACACGCTCCGCGTAAACCACCGAAGAAACAAACTCGGGAGCAACCGCAGAAACCGCCTCCACCTCCCCTACAAAAACGCCCTCGTGATGCTGATGAACGCAAACAAGAGCGCCAAATAAAACGAGAAGTACACCAAAACCTTTTGCCATGATACCAATTGTTTAAAAGTCTTTTCCAAAAAATAACGTTGATACACATCCAATACCGGCCACTGCCACGCGATCAACCATTCCGTAAGCAACAGGAAGCCGATCACCGTCAGGGCCGCCAGCGGCAGCACCGCCAAGATCCCCAGGTCGATCGCCGCTGCTGTCACATCCACCATCCGCAGAATATCACCCGCCGCAATAAAAGTCAGCAGCGATAGGATCAGCAAGATCCCCCGTTTGTTAGAGCGGACAAAATCCGAAACCGACCGCCTCACAGAAAAAACCACATCGCGCACACCATCCGCAACCGTCACATATATCGATTCATTCCTAATCATATCCATCATTTTTATCTATTAATATTAAAAATCCAATTCGAGAACTTAAGTCCAACAACAACCCAAACCTATAACCCAAGTCACGAACCCAAACCTCAAACCTATAACCCAAACCTCAATTCCAAACCAAAACCCAATTTCAAAATAAGGGAAGCAGCGGCGGCAATTGGTGCGAGACCAACAGCCTCGCACCGACGATATGGCAACTATCTACGCCGCCCCGCCTCCCTTCAGCCGTTACCCACGGCCGTCACCCAGAGCCTATACGCTCAATGTACCCATGTAGATACTCTTAGAAGATTTCGTCCCATCCGCAGAGCTCGCGAACACCCACGTGTGCAGGGATTCCGAATTCAGCTCATCGAACGGTATCGAATACGTACCATCCTCACGCAAAGCATCCTGGTACACAAAGAAATCATCCGTCTCCGAATCGTACAGAACGATGTTCACCACATCATCCGGCTGCGCGTTGATCGTGCCCTCCGTAAAGGTCCAACTAAGCGCCAGACCATCCAGATCAGACTCCACCCTAGCACGTATCGGCTGCAGGCTGCCCGTCCCCAAGATCACTTTACCGTACGGTATCGTATAATCCGGGAACTCCCCCTCCACTACTGACATCAAGTGCCCCGTAGCACGGTTAAAGCCCGTTTGCTTCGTTTGCCCGGCATCATTAAAGCCGATGTTTATCAACTCACGCAGCGGCGACAGGAAATTGATCACCATCGCAAACTTAGCCCTGTGAGCTACCTGCTTCTCCGTCGCCGGTTTGTTAGAAGGCTTCGGCAACGACCGCATATAATCTATCGAGCGCCAATTTGCACCTACCACCGTACCAACCTTACCTGAAAACGATCCTAATACTCCTTTAACATAAAGTCCCATAATTCTAAAATTTAAAGTGTTAAACAAAAAAATTAAATGAACTGATGCGCTACCGGTTTTGCTATCAATTGCTGCAAACATAGGGCAGCGCACAAGGGAAAAGAAAAGCTGATAAGCTATGCATATCAATCAGTATCAAATACATAACTATAGTATCTTAAAGCAAGCAATGATTAGCTACGCAACTTATCGTTAAGAATATCCAAGATCTCACTTTCGTGAATAAACAGTTTCCTGTTGATGCGGGTGGTCCGTAATTTATCAGTATAAATCATTCGGTACACAGTAGATTTATGCAGGCTCAGCGTATCAGCCACCTCCTCAACAGAGAGAAACTTGCTTATATTTTCTCCCTTCTTCCGATTTCGGATCTCACTAAAAATCTGGCGGATCGACGTCTGCAACTCTTTCATCTGTTTTTGCAGCTCTTTTAAAATTAGGTTTGTGTTAATTGGATTTTTGTCCGATGTACTAAACATACTTAAAAAATTAAATGATTATTAAAAAATTCAGCATCTGTAATACAGAGAATAAAAATAGAATGGCACAAAATTGCCCGAAACGAGAAAGTTGGTCAAGGGGCAAAAAAAGGGGCAAACCTGCTTTTGACATACCCTTGACCAAAATTCACTCCCTTAGCCCTTTGCCCAAACTCCAACAATCGAAAACGGATTAAACCCACTCGTGTTCAAGTAAGAATCGCTCGTCTCCGAAGCAAAGAGCCTCAGTCCCACACAGCCCAAAAGCAAACCATTCTCAATTAAATCACCATCGATATTCAGCAGATCACAGTCTAGGTCCACCGCTCCAGGAACACTATTTTTCGGAAATCGACCCGAGATCCACCTAGCCACCACCGATGCACTGTCCGTCTCAAAATCATAATGCAATAACGTAAACGCCAGTTCCATTTCCTGTACTTCAGACCAGATCCGATACTTTGAAAAACGTCCACCATGCAAATTCAACGGAGGGATCCTCAACTGGCACGTAGTATCCTTTATCCTCATCACAATTTCGCTCTCCACCAGATCCTCCAACCACGAACGTCTTCCAACCTGCAAATCCAAGCTTCCAGGCACCAATGCCCACCGTTCACTCACCACTGCCGGTCGCAAGTGTTTAAACTCCCTAATAAAAAGACCGTTCAATGAACTATAGAGATTACGCATGGTTAGATTCAGTGCAAAATCCTTCAACTGCCTGTACATCCCACTTGCTGCTCGCGCAGCCACCCCAAACTGAACATTGTGCTTCGTTGTCGGATATCCATCTTTCGGCCGCTTCGGATACGCCTGCACCACCGTCTTTCCATTTACCGTTCTGTACACCACACTTCCAAGCTTACCTTTTAGCTTACCATCTTCATAGATTGCCATAATAAATAAAAGTTTAAAAGTTTAACAATGCCCAAAGATGTCCCCCTCCTTCATACAAACCAAAAAACCGAAAGCTATGATAAGCTATGCGACAATATGCGACAAAACCACCCCTTCTATGCACCAGTTATGGACTCGATCGAACAGCCCAACGACTATGTCCACCTCCCGACCACCTGCCGTCCACCACGGGAACAGGCAATACCAACTAGCATCCAGTCCATGCGAATCCCGCTATAATTAGAAAAAATAAAATCGTATATTTAGAAATACGTCTCTCATCGTTGACACATCGTTCCAAGAATTAAACCCTTTGTTATGTTATCCCAATTAAAGAAAGCCGAAATTGATGACCGACTACTCCACATCCTCCACACATTTTTTACCGAAAAGACCAACTCCGCGAGCCCTGCCGACCGTGAAAACCTGAAGAAACTAGTAGCCGATATCCTGTTGGCAGTTGGCGAACACAATGGAATTGACCTTCGAATTGCCTTACTACAACGCTTTATCATGTACGGGGTCAATGAACCACTCCTTGTCTCCTATTATTATGATGCCTTTACCAGACACAGCCAGAACTACAATCAGAAAGAAAAGCGGAAATTTGTCCGGTACCTAATCAAGAAGACCCAGGTTGCCGAGTATCACCGATTCTACCCCCAGCAACCCAGCTTGCTAGTAGCCATACATACCCAACTTCGCGCGTGGATCAATGATATCGACAAAAAAACATACCGTTTTGATAACCTTGAAAAGAACTCTTCAAGCCCTTACATCAAACTGCTCCAATCACCCCGTGCTTTTGTTCAGATCACGCGATTAATGGCCGAAGCCAAGATTTTTAAGCGCACTGGAAACCTAGACGAATTTTGTGAGTTCCTTAGTCGTGTTGTACTTTCTAATAACAACAAGAAATACAGTCCCAAAACCATTGAGAATAGCTATGAATACAGAGACCCCGAAGGCTTGCAAAACACCATCCATTTGCTTGATAAGATGAAGGAAATAGCAGAAAAGAAGTTAGATGAGATGTTGCGGAAGTGAGTTGCTTTCAAAAAATGGTATATCTTTGCAGAAACTGTAAGCTTCTTCTTTTGGGGTCATTTTGTTCAGTGCATCGTGTGGACGTTGGGTATTGTAATCCTCCTGTAAATGCTCTAAAGCGTCTTTTATTATCTAAAACATCTGTCACAAAATCCATACTCCAGGTACAAAGATGCCAATAAAAACAAATAAAAAAGGCTCCTTTCGGGCGGTTTAAGAATCTTATATTTTTAGATATGCTACACAATCCGTAAGGAATTGCCTTTCAATTGTTAATCAATTTCCGATTGAATATCAGGTCTATTGGTATCGCCCGTTCTGTCTGCCGTCACTCGGTGGACTTTATGTGCTGAAAACTCCCCTGCATAGGGAACCATCAGTTCCTGAATCTCTTCTTTACTATCAGCTGTCAACCATGCATCCCGAGATGCTTCTGGAACAATCAGCGGCATTCGTTTCTTTTCATTGTGGATTTCTTCCAAAAGCTCATTCGCCTTCGTTGTGATGACGGAAAACGTATTTCTGATTTCTCCCGTTTCTTGATTCACCCAAGGCGAGTATACAACGCCAATTGAAAATATTTGCTTATCAGGCTTATAGATGTAATAATTCTCACCCGCTCCGGTAACCCTATTTTTATGTGGCTCGAAGAAGCCGTCAACCCACAATAGCCCACGATATTTTTTGATATAATTTTTATACGATGCTTTTTCAAAAATGCTTTCAGACTCTGCATTAAGCGTATTTGCATACTTCTTGGCCTGCTCTTCATTTTTCACCCAAAAAGGCAGGAGTTTCCATTGCGCAGCCTGAATTACGTCCGGCTCATTGTTCAGTGTAACGGGTAAGAAAGGGCGGGTAAAACCCGACACATGGTAGTGGGGTTTGTCCATATCATATGTAATTTTCTTTGTCGGAAAAGACATTTTGAATTGGATATAATCTGGAACCGAAGCATGATAACACATTACACTAATTTACGTAACTTAGCTTCATGGAACAAGCACTCACCAAAGTATTATTGGAAAATCTTCAGTCGCAAGGTTATACCCATTTAGTAGCAGAAGGCCAGCTCGACCGCGACCAGTACACATTCAAACCAGTAAAATGGGATGAAGCTACTTTTCAGGAGAACTCGGAATCAAGCGAATTCGACAATCATATGGTGCTGACTATTGGTCAAATTCTAAAGGCAGAGTTACCGAAAGAATTCACGCATTACATCGAAGTGTAGTTATTTCACGTTAACAATATCCGCCCACTTGGTCGTATATTCTTTGCTTAAGAACGCCCGGCGCATCGCCCAGCGATGACGCTTCCCCTCAATGGCCATTCTCAGTGTGCCTTCTCCATAATGTCGGTTAATCCGATCCATCAGCTTACTAATCTTGTTGTTGACCGTTCCGTTCCAACTGGAAAACAAATGTAACTGAGTTTCACCCTCTGGAACCAACCCAGTTGCCATTACTTCTACTTTATTCCACATATAACCTTCACGATAAACATGTTTAAGCCCTTTTAAAGCTGCTTTAACCATGTCTGGAACATTGTTCACCGGATGTTGTAGAGATATCGAGACGCAAGGGAATAATTGCGGAGTTCCTTCTTTAAAAGGATTCGTCAGAAGCCTTACGCTCAAGACGGTCGCACAGCTCCCGTCTTTCCTCAACTTTTGCGAAAGCCTGCTCACATAGTTCGCAGTTGCTTCCTCCAACTGCGAATAATCGTTGGTCGCTTTACCAAAACCACGACTGCAACAAATATTCTTTTTACGCTCTATTTTCAGTTTTAATGGAATGCAGGGCTTACCGTGCAATTCATACCACATCCTCACACCCTGGATCGTCAGTTTATCTTTGACGAATTCCAAAGATAGGTTTCTCAGATCAAGCGCAGTATATACACCAAACCCATTTAATTTTTTTGCGTACCGGCGTCCAATCCCCCACAAATCACCCACCTCGAAATCTTTCAAAGCACGGGTAATTTCCTCTTCCGATTTAAGAACACAAACGCCGCCCGTTTTCTTGCACATCCTGTTCGCTAGCTTCGCCAGCGTCTTGGATGGTGCCACGCCAACGGAGACCGGAATGCCAGTATTCCGCATCACCGTATTCCGAACTATGTGGGAGTACTTATGAAGATGGGTAATTCCGCTCATATCCAAGAAGCATTCATCAATACTATACACTTCCACCTTTGGCGAGAACCTCGCCAAGTTGGTCATTACCCTTGCGCTGATGTCACCATAGAGCGCATAGTTACTACTAAACACATGAACCTGATTCTCAGTGATACGGTCACGAACTTTATGGAATACATCACCCATTTTAAATCCCAACGCTTTTGCTTCATTGCTTCTCGCAATGACGCAACCATCATTGTTGCTGAGCACCACAACAGGCTTACCGTTTAGTTCCGGACGGAACAAACGCTCACAGCTCGCATAGAAATTATTACAATCAACCAAAGCAAACATAAACCCTGTCTAATGCTTAACCAACTTATTCAACGGATTGCAGCTCCATGTTACCACACCAAAGACACTGATACCATCATCCTCAATCAGCGTTCTTTCCGATTGCAGTTTCCCATTCACCAAATACTGTTGACCGCCGAGGACAATCAGCTGCCTCACCAACCATTCCCCGTCCTTATTAACAACGATAATCGAACCATGGCGCGGATGTACAGAACGATCAACCACCAGCGTTGCATCCTTGGCTACACCCAGACTTTCCAGTTCAGCAGATTCCATTTGGAAATAGAAGGTATTAACAGGATCATTAACTAGCTTTTGAATGATGTGCAAACGATCTTGGATGTAGTCCGTGGCCGGCGAGGCAAAACCGGATACTTTTCCCGGATCTTCCAAAGGTTCTAAGTCAGTATTTCGACCCGGTAGTATTTGTCTAAGCATATATAGTAATCTTGAATGTTCAGATCAAAATTACTAATTTATTTAGCATTTAGAAGAATAAAAGTTTTTAACTATTTCTTATCCTTCTTCAGCTTCTCGCTTTCTCTATTAAAAACCTCTTTCCGGAGCCCGGTACTAGAGAAACGGTGCTTACGACTATTGTAGTAAAGCTCAACATTGTTTTCTTCGCAATACTTCTTTCCTGTGAAGTCCTTATGCATATACTCATCCCCTACAATCCTCACATCAATATCGAAGGATTGTAGAACGTCAAGTAAATCCTGTTCTGTAGCATAAGGAACAATCTCATCAACGAACTTACAACCCTTCAATTGTATGTATCTTTCAACAACTGTCTGTGTAGGTTTATTCTTTTCCGGTCTATCCAAGGTTGGGTCAGTTTGCAATCCAACAATCAGGTAATCGCATTGCTGCTTCGCTTCTTCTAACATTTTAACATGACCTGCATGAAACAGGTCAAAGGCACTAAAAGTAATTCCGACTTTCATTGTAATTCGAATATTTAATAATACGCTTCTAAGATAGAGAAAATGAAAATGTTCTCTATATCGTATCCACGATTTAACTCCCAAACGCGTTAAAATACCTATAACTGGTTAGTGAAGCTATATTATTGATACACAAAAATGTCTTCTATGAGTTTATACTTGGCAACCCGTGCGAGTAAACTCAGGCGAGCAATCCACCAAACCACTCATTATAATCAAAGTCAGAACCCTTTTGCTTCTTAAATCCTATATCCTTCGCTTCCAGTATACCCTCGACTAAAGAATCAACTTCTGCCTTCTGAACGATAACGCCATTAGCGTTAGGAATAATAATATTACTAAAATCAACGCAATTCGTAACTACACAGGGTACGTGAAGACTTAATGCCTCTAGTACAACATTAGGAAACCCTTCCATCAAAGAAGACAAGACAAAGACGTCAGCATGTTTCAAATAAGGATACGGGTTTGATTTATAACCTACAAATGATATATACTTCTCTAGTTTTAAGTCAGCTATTAAGGCTTGTAGGTATTCGTCATATCCACTGTCTGGGGTCATGTTCTCACCGACGATAAACAAGCGAATGTCTTGATTATGGTCGTATACTAACTTTCCTACTGCACGTATCAAAAAGTCGAAGCCTTTAACTTCCCATAGGCTACCAATAGCTACTAAGGTTGTACCATTGTAATCTTCATAAGGAATATACTCGTCAGACAGCCGCTTTATTTGCTGGTGATTGATAGCATTTGAAATAACGTTTACCTTACTCTTTGATGAAGGATAATATTTTGTTATTTCATCACGCATTTCTACACTCTGCGCAATAATACTATCGGCTGCTTCCACGGAGCAATTAACTCTCTCTTTGGAATTATAGCTTAAATTTAAAGTTAAGTTATTAGATGGTAACGTATTGAAACGAAGAACACTAATAATTTTCTTCGTTGAATTTTTCTTATAAATACCAACCATATAATTCAGTTCGACAAAGGATGTAAAGGTTATATCTGGCTGTATGTTTTGAAGAGTTCTTATAATAGAAAGAGACGCTTTTACATTGGTACTAGGGTTTAGTTCTATTATATTGACATCATTCTCAAGATAGTCTTTAAGGTCATTATTCTCGTTTGAGCAGATTAGTAGATACAGGTTGAAGCGTTCTGTATCAAGTGCATTAAGAATGTTCAATGTATTCTTTGCCTCTCCTCCTTTTCTGAATGAAGGTAAAAGAAAAAGGATGTTTGTCTTATGATAGCACACTAATGATTAGGCTTCAACCTTCATCAACCGAAACTTCAGCATATACACCGCTGCCAACGGCAGCGTACTAATCAAGAAAATCGCCAGCCAGTGCATACCAGAACCTACAATAAAACAAATAATCAAAGCTTGCACAACAGCATAGATAGTTGACACTACCAAATGAGGCACCTTTTGTTCATTCGCTAATATCTGATAGAAATGCAGTCTATGTGCATCAAAGATGTTTTGACGAAGTGCTAGTCTATGTATTATTGTAAAGATTGAATCTATACCATATACTGTCAAGAAGAGAATATAAATCGGATTACCTGAATCAAGTATCAAACGTAATAGAAGAAACATAATCCAGAAAGCCATCGTTACGCTACCTACATCACCTGCAAAGCATTTTGCTTTTTTGCGGAAGTTGAAGAATAGGAATACCACACACGATATCATCGGTAACCAAATCAAGTCACGCTCTACGAAGTTAAACACATTGATATTAACATATTGTAAGCCTCCAAGAACAACCAAGCTATACAGGCCTGTAATACCGTTAATGCCATCCATAAAGTTATAAGCATTGATGATGCCGATAACCAAGATATAAAGCGCTAGTATCCCCCACCACGGCATAATGATAAATACAGGCAAAAACCAGAACATCATGGTAACTGCTGCCAAATGAAATAATATCCGAATCTTACTTGACAGTGTGATACGGTCATCGAGAAATGAGATAATACCGATCACCGCTGCGCCTGCAACTGGCAGAAGGTAATTCGGATGCATGATTCCTGCAATAATGATAGCAACCAGGAATATAATACCGCCTCCTCGAATAGTCAATGCTGTATGGGAACTCCGTTCGTTAGGTTTATCGATAATATTGAATTTGTCCGCTATTTTGAAATAGACGAACATGAGGATGAAAAGTAAGGCAGTAAGTACAGCGTAGATCATAACACCAAATCGTAATTTTAAACAATTTCTTTAATTTTACCTAAAACTTTGCTGGGATTCCACCCAAGACTGTTTCTAATCTTGTCATCGTTAAACGTTAACGTGGAAGTTATCTTATCAATCTTATCGGAATTCACAGGTGCTTTAGATCCTAATAAATCTCCTATTCCACCCAAAATCTTGGCTAAAAACATCGGAATTGTTATTGGATTAGATTTATTAAGTGATTTAGATATTTCTTTTTCTAGCTCTCCGAACGAAGGATTATATCCGTCCGTTATATTATAAGTACCTCCCACTTCCGCTAGCTTTGGAACTATATCTGCTATATCTGCAGCCCAAATGATACTCTTTTTAGCGTCCGCTTTACCGATACTTAAATATTTCCCCGTTTTAATTCCATTAATCATGGCACCGAGGTTTCCAGGCGGGTTTGGTCCCGCAACTAAAGGTAAACGTAAAACACCCAAAACGATATCATTTTTATTTGCCCATTCAGCAAGATATTGCTCTGCCATAATCTTACTTTTAGCATATGGGGTATCTCCATTTAATGGATGGTCTTCAATTATATTTTCGCCTTTATCAAGACCATATACAGCGACAGTGCTGATAAAAATCAAACTCGATGGCTTATGTGGCAAATTATCAATATACTTTGTAACGTTTACAGTTCCTTGGTAATTGACATCATAAAATAATTGCTTCTCTTTATCTGTTCTAGGAACAGAGTGAGCTTTACCAGCAGCATGAATAACCATATCCGGTTGGAAATCGATATCAATTTTGATTGGTTTACAAATGTCGACGAGTTCATTTGAGTAATCCTGAAAATCTTTTACTAAATACTCTTCTTGAAGAGCACTACGCAGAATGGTGCCAAGGAACCCCGTACTTCCTGTAAATAATATTTTACTTTTCTCCATGAACCTTTTCTAATATCTTCAACATCTTATTCGCTAAATAATCCTTGTCAAAATACTGTTTAGCAATGGTTAGGCTTTTTTTACCCATCATATTTGTTTTGTCAGGATTATCTTTCATTTCAATTAGAGCATTCGCCAATTGCTCTGGATCATTCGGATCTAGGGTCAAACCAATTTCGTGCTCGGTTAAAAAGTCTTTCATCCATCCCTGAGTATTTTGAATTACTGGAACACCTGCAGCAAGGGATTCAAAAAACTTGTTCGGCGAAGAAGTGTCCAATACAGGAGTACCTTTTAATGGCACTAACGATACAAATGCGTTTTGTACATAGCCTACTAAATCACTCTTTGGCATAAGTCCTAACCTGATGAAGTTGTCCACTCCTTCCTTAACTGCTAACGCCTCTAACTCTTCGCGTTGTTGGCCTTCGCCAATCAAAAGAATTTTTATATCATCTCTATTTGACCGCTTTAATACTTTGGCTGTTTCATATAACCAATAGGAGTTATTAACCATTCCAATATTGCCGGTATATATTGCATAACTCTTAGAAGAAACAAATTCAGAATCGAAAGGAACAGGTGTAGAGAAAAGTTCGATGTTAGCGGCGTTGGTAACATCATCAACGTTCTTAAATCCGAATCTCTTTTTAATATTTTGCGTCATTCCCGGAGACAAGGTAACAATGTATGAAGAAGCTTTATAACATATCTTTTCAAACCAGTATGCTACTTTCTTCATTAGGGAATTATTGATAATTCCAAGTTCGATAGCACCCTCTGGCCACAAGTCCCTAGTTTCAAAGACAAGTTTTCTGCCCCTAATATATCTAGCAATCAGCCCTGGTAATCCAATGGTTATCGGACCGGATGAAGCGATTACAATATCCGCCTTTAATGTTAACGCATAATAGGACGAAAGAAAGCTGTATTGAAGAAAAGACCATATACGCTTCATGAATGACTGCTTATTATCAATTGTGACGTTAATAACCTTTACATGTATTCCTTCAAAATATTGATCTTCAATTAGCTTTTCCGCTTTCAGGTCAGACTTACTGTAAACACTCGAGACTACAGTCACTTCATGACCTTGTTCGACCCATTCTTTAGCAAACTCATAAACACGGGTACCCCATGAGCCTTTGGGCGTAGAAAAGTATTGATAAAAGTAAACTATCTTCATTATCTATTAAAATCGATTTTCGTGTTCAATTCATTTACAAAATTTATTACCAGAACTTTGCCTTTTCTCGTTTTATTAAAGCCCTCTGCAAAATCATAAGATTCTATAGATGATTTAATTAAGTTGCTAAATGAAATAGTGCCAATATCTCCTAGTATATATCTGCTATCGTTAACTTTTTCTATTTCAATATCAGGGTGGAGATGAAAATTTGCTTTGGAGGACACTCTTGAACTGATTACATCCTTTATTTCAATCAGATCTTCTTGAAAAGAAAAAGTTCTAGTATGTATCGCATTAAACTTTTGCTTATACCCATCATGACTGGCTACAATGCTATTTTCATCTTCGGATATAATTCTTGTCTCCGCACGGCTTCCGACTCGAAAACCACCATATACTTCCGATTGATCTGTGCCATCAACTACAACCGTATTATGAGATTTGGTTGAACGTTCTGTTTGTCGAATTGCATTTGCCTCATATGTAGAAGTTCCAGCTTCTACCAACAGAGGTTTACCGTCCGAATATAGAATAAACGATAACGCATCGGCGTGAGCATGTCCCGGTTGATAACTTGGGCCTATTTGTGCACAATCGATTTTACATTCGTAAATTGAAGTAACATAACTTCGGTAACCAGAAGAGTTTAAAGGACGATTATCAGACCTAATACCAAGCTTATTAGCATAGTTCAACAACCACTCAGTTGAATAGGCGATTTCTACAGCACTGTCATTGAAGTGGGGGATATCCCCATTTTTAAAAGTCATTTGATTTAGCCATTTAACCATCAAAGCTGCCTTATGATTTAAGAAATGCTGAAAATATTCCTCTTTTTTCTCCCATTTTGAATACCAATCGATCAGCTCAAGTAGACGAAAAAGAATTATCTGATGATACATAGGGCTTAGTTCAAAATGACCACCATCAGGAAGTATCTGTTCATTTAGCTGATGGGTCAGAACATCTTTTCCTTTTTTCAACCAATTATTGTTTGAAAAAAAAGCACCTCCCATGGTTAGAGCAAATGCATTTTCAAGCAGATGATTGCCTAATAGATGATTTTCCATTCGCCTCGACAGGAAATCTAATTCGCCGTGAAGACTTGATAGAACCTTAGCATCAGTTAATTGATATTTACTAAATAATCTAATGATATTTATTGATCGTAATGAAACTGGATAGGGTTCTAATAAAAGACTTCCATCTTGTAGAGATGCATGTAATGAATTAATTAGCGATAAACTCTTACGGACAGAAATGCCAGTTTGAAAAATATAATTTAAATATTGTAGATTATAATTCCACAATTTCCCATATTCCTGAAAGTCCCAATCAATTCCATGATTGAATTCCTTCGATAAATTGAGAAAAGTAAAACTATTACCATCATGAAGCGCTGAATAAACAGGGGGAACTTCATTAAACTTCAGGGGACTTATCAGGTCAGGGTCATAGTTTGTTGAATATTCCCCTAACTTTTGTGGACGCTGCAAACGATAGAACACCTGATACTTGATTTGAACAGGTTTGAGGTGTTTTATCGTTGAATATAAAAGCTTTAGCTTCCCAAGCATTTTTTAATTTTGCAACTTTAATAACTCTTCAACTATTCTTTCTGCTGTCTTCCCATCCCATAATGGAATTTCGCTGCCTGTTTTCCAATCATCAGCAAATAACTTTTCCATAGCAGGTTTGATTGCTTTAGGGTTTGTGCCTAACAATTTATTTGTTCCCAACGTCATGGTTTCAGGACGCTCAGTGTTATCACGTAATGTCATACAAGGTACACCCATCACTGTCGTTTCTTCAGTAATACCACCCGAATCTGTGACAACAGCCTTTGCTCGTTCTACAAGATAGTTAAATTCTAGGTATCCTAAAGGCTCAACCATATGCAAACGAGGATGAGAGACACCAAGATTTGAAAGAATCTTGGCTGTTCGAGGATGAACAGGGAACACCAATGGAAGTCCGTTTGAGTTGTCAATAATCTCATCCATCAGCTCCTTTAGCTTTTCTTCTTCATCAACGTTAGCAGGACGGTGCAAGGTCATTACAAAATATTCCTTTTCTTTCAAACCCAGTTCATCCCAAATAGCTGGTTTCTGAAAGCGTGGTCTTTGTTTCAATAGGGTATCGATCATGGTATTACCAACAAAGAAGATACGCTCATCTTCCACACCTGAATCTTTCAGGTTCTTATTGGCAATATCAGAAGTAGTAAAGAAATAGTTTGTTATACTATCCGTTACAAGACGATTAATCTCTTCTGGCATGGTCCAGTCACCCGACCGGATTCCCGCTTCAATGTGAGCCACTTTAACATGTTGTTTTTGCGCCGTAATTGCACAGGCCATCGTCGAAGTAACATCTCCAACTACTAATACCAAATCTGTGGGGTTCTCTTGTAATTCTTTTTCGAATCGAATCATGATAGCAGCAGTTTGTTCCGCTTGAGAGCCGCCACCAGCTTCAAGATTTGCATGAGGTTCAGGTATTTCCAATTGTTCAAAAAAATCTCCTGACATTTTCTTGTCGTAATGTTGTCCGGTGTGGATTAAACGAAAATCAATATTATTACCAGACTCCTTTGACTTTTGAATAGCATGAATAATCGGTGCGATTTTCATAAAGTTTGGCCGTGCTCCGGCAATGATCGTTACTAACATTCTTTTTATATTAAATTTATTAAATTGAAATCCAAGATCCGTTCTTCACACTTTCCACGGCAGCGAAGCTTGCCAATGTAGTATTTGCTATTTCATCGAAAGGAATTATCGCTTTTCCTCCGGATTTAATTTGAGATATAAGTTTTTCGAACTGAGCATAATGCCCTTTGTCTTGTGATGATGATTCTCGTGTAAAACCTTTAAATCCATACCCTTTCAACTTTCGCCAATTATCCATTATAAGTGTTCTCTCTTCACTATATACTTCTACACGTTCCTTAGAATATGCTTTACTCCCATTTGAGAAGTAATTAATAACTGCATTCGTACCGTTTTCATACTTTAATAAAATACTCGCGTTATCCGTATCTTCTTCAGGGTTAGCCCCCATAGCATTCATACAAACTGCAATTACTTTAGATCCTGAAAGATAGGTACACAAATCAATAAAATGGCAGGCTTCCCCAATAATTCTACCCCCGCCGACTTGCATATCATGCACCCAGACGTCTTTGGGAATAAAACCAGCATTCATCGTTGCGATAATATTAATTGGAGTATTACTGCTTCCAAGTAACTTTTTCATTTTTTGTGCCAACGGTGCAAACCTTCTATTAAAGCCCACGGTAATCGTCTTATTTCTTGTATTATATTCTTTTAATACCGTTTCGTATTCTTCTTTATTAAGCGCTAATGGTTTTTCTACGAATACATGTTTATCCGACTCCAATATTTCCTTCGATAAACTCGCATGCGAATTGTGGCGAGTTGTAATCATTACGAGGTCAACCTGAGGGTCTTCTAGAATTAATTTATAATCTGTCGTTGAGTTAGCGATACCGTATTTCTTTGATAACGTAGTTCCTGATAGTCCACCAGAACTTGCAATATATTTAACGTCAGCATTTAACTTTTTTAGTGCTGGTAACATCGTTGAACTTGTAAAGTTACCTGCGCCAATGATCCCCAAAATACCTCTACTTGATGCAAAGTTATTGCTACCGATCCTTATAGTTCGTGCAGGGACATCGTCCTTTTCATCGTAAACTAGAATCGAAGCAATTGAGCGAGACCCACTCATGTTATCATATATTTTATTATATTCTTTTAGAGGAATACGCTCGGTTATCAATTTCGAAACATCAACAGTTTTTTGTTCGATAGCATTTAAAATCGCTTCAAAGTTTCTTTTTTCTGTCCACCTTACAAATGGCAACGGATAATCGTTACCTTTTTGCTCGTAGTCATCATCGTATCGGCCCGGACCATATGAGCAATAAACCTGAAAAGTTAACTCTTTCTCATAAAAGTCTGCGCGACTTATGTCTAGTCCTACTACTCCGACGAGAACAATACGTCCCCGTTTTCGCGACATTTTAGCCGATTGAGAAATGATATCATTACTTTTATTAGACGCAGTAATTATAACTCCGTCGGCACCGATTCCGTTTGTTACTGATTCAACAAACTTTACTTGATCTGTACCACTACCAGGGTTAACAGCAATGATTCCAAATTCAGATGCTAATTCCACCTTGGACTGATCGAAATCGAAACCTATGACTCTACAACCATTCATTTTTAGTAATTGTGCGGTAATCAACCCAATAAGCCCTAATCCTACTACAACTATCGTTTCTCCTAATGTTGGCTTTATCAATCTTATCCCTTGTAGGCCAATTGAACCTATAACCGTAAACGCGGCTTCTTCGTCAGATACATTTTCAGGTATTTTCGCGACGAGATTTTTTGGAATTGAAACATATTCGGCATGAGGTCCATTAGAAGCAACCCTATCACCTATTTTGAATTCCTCAACACCTTTTCCGACAGCTACCACTTTTCCCACATTACAATAACCCAATGGAAGAGGTTGACCTAATTTATTAAAAACAGAGTCAATCGTGGGTTTTAATCCATCAGTTTTCACTTTATCCAAAACCTGCTTAACCTTGTCTGGTTGTTGACGAGCCTTTTGAATAAAGTTTGCTTTGCCGAATTCAACCAGCATTCGCTCTGTACCAAGGGAAACAAGAGTTCTAGTAGTTCGTATCAAAACTTCACCTGTTTTAACAATCGGTACAGGTACTTCTTCTAGGATGGTGTTACCATTTTTTAGGTCTTGAATTATTTGCTTCATTTCTCTTATATATTTATTGATATGTGGGTTGAAAAAATAAGTTATTTAAGTGTTTTTATTGGCAATCGTAAAATGTCAATGCGATTTGTAATGCTCCACTTTTATTACAATGATAGACTATCTTAAATTATCATGCTTCAACAAGTTAAAACTTTATATAGCGAAATCAATCTATCTGCTCCATTTTCAACCTCTGGTATTATAGTTCTGATGTTTTCGTTTATGCGATTAATAACGTTGTCTAATTTACCTAACTCGTAGGTAACACAACCGTTAGGACGTTTGACAACATCCGTCGCAAGAGTAGTTTTATTTAAGTATAACGATTCTTTGACAGATAATGAATCTCCGTCAGTAGTTGTATTTCGTATCGTGACGTCACATAATTCCATAACTTTGTAAAATGAATGCTCTTCGGAGATGATAAGAATATTCGAAGGAATATTATTTTTTTTAGCTGCAAAATATTTAGAATATGCTGAGGAAGGGTCAGAAACAACTAAACCGTATTCTGGTCTCATTCTAAAAATTTCAATTATTTCAACGATACCATAAGTTTCTGCCCCATTACTGTCGAAAGTCATATTGTAAGCATTTGTGGAGAATAATAAGTTATGGTTGAGCTTCATCAATTTTATTTTCTGAAAGATTTTTTCGCACAAAATCTCACTTTCCACTTTAGGTGGAATGAAAGCAGATATTAACTCACTATTTGCATTAATTTTTTTGGCAACATTAAAACTATTTGCATTTAGGACAATTGGTTTAGAAGCTAACCATATTGTCAATTTATCAATACTATTTTTAAAGCCAGGACCATAACGTCCTATATTCCCATGAAAAGTGATTATTGATTTAGTATTAGTGATTTTACAAATAACTGCCGAATATAGCCTAACAAATGGATTAGAACTATGAATGTGAATACATTTATAGCCTATTAATGTCATCGGCAAACCTAATAATGTCAAAATAGTCAACTTATAAAACTGACAATCAACATCTTGTGATCTAAGTATTATTAGTAATCTTGAAACATGAATAGTTACACCGCCGATCGGAGGAGGCAACTTTCCCATTATTAACAGTTGTTTTGACATTTTCAATCTTGTTATTTATATAGATTTTTACCGCCTTGCCTACATATGGTGTTCATTCAGCTAGCGCTAACGATTCTTTTTTATCTTCTCTATAGCTTCATTAATAACATTATCAGCTAAAGATACATTGTCTGAATTTCTAATTACCTTTTCACACAATTTTCGTGTTGCAGATGAACCGAACATTTTTTCGTAACATAATAAAATTTCATAATCTTCTAGACCTTTTCTTGTAGCCTCCCATCGTCTACTTGAAATTATATCTTTTCCGGCTTTATATACAAAATTAAAATCTGGCATATTACCATCAAAATCATCCCACGCGGATTGCTTACCCGGCATATTGCCAACGTCCGCGTAGTTCCAGAAACCGATACCTTTAGCATCATAAAAAAATGCTTCCCACGCCATTAATCTATAATAACTATAGGGTGATAATGATTTCGCGTATTTCTTTGTATCATAGATCCAAAGTTCGTTGATAGCGTAATTGTTCCTTGATATTTTAGGAAGTAAATCTCTTTTCAATTGGATTATATCGATACTATTAATTCTATTTAGAGACTCTAATACCTTCGATTGGTTAATTGTCGCAAATATCTTAACATTTGATCGCACACTTTTAATCCATTCAATGTATTCTTCAAATGTCTTGATGTGGCTTGCATCTAACTCGTCGTAAGGATATAAATAAATTTCATCGTAACCGTGATCTCTTAGTAAATCGTATGCTTTATCGTACCATTCTAAAAATGATTTTTTCCAAAAGTCGTTCAGTATATTATCTTTTTTTACAAATTTTTTAAAATCTAGATATAAAAGAATCTTATCGAAGTCTTTCCGACCTGAAACATAATTATTAAGATTAGAAAGGTCAAATTTATGTCGGTTGTTAAAAAGAACTGAAGGTGGAACGACAAATATATTATTGCCATGATCTATTAAGTCCTCATAAACTTTATTTTCAATACCCTTTGCAAATGGATAATTAAAATACGCCCATGTATTTAGATTTAACCTGTTTCGGAGGGCTATAGGCAATACGTTGGAATTAAAATTAATTGTATTCAGGTATGTACCTTCTATCGAAAACCTTAGGTGGCTCTCGGACGAACTAGGCGTAATATTTTTAATAGCGAGTAAAATAGTTTTAGTCTCATGGGGTTTTAATATAATTTGACCGTTAGGCTGCCAAGCAAAAATTGCGTCTGGGACAATTTTAAAATTTCTCGATCTAACACTTTCGATTGTAAACATTTTCCCTTGTTGACTACTTTCGAAACTATATGATATCGATTTTTCAGTATTAAAAGTATTAGTTATCTTAAATACATAGAAATTTGTATGTGAAAGAATATTACTATAATTCATTGTCACTTCATTAGTATTGACAATTTTCCTCGAACTACTCAAGTCACTTCCCCAAATTTCATCCACAATATAAAATTCAATCTCGTTATTTACAGTTTTCGCATTATCTTTTATTTGTGATTCATTGCTAAAAAGTAGATTGATAGCATTTCTCTTTTTCTCTTCCATAAAGTCATCAGCCTCTTTAGCATTCATTGTTTGATAGTGATCTTTTTCTCGACTCGTCTGGGAACTATTTTTTACTATAATTTCATCTGCAAAGAAAAATGGCCCATTAGGAAACACAACTAAACGGATTCCGGTGGCATTTACGTTGAGATCTTTCAATGATAAAGTAATACGTCTATATTTATCCTCATTATTTCGAAAACCCTCTATCATGTCTCCCAAATATGACAAAGTTTTAAAATCGTCACTAGTAGAGTAAGCGAAAACATTTATTGGCAAAAAAACATCAGATTGATTATTTAAAGCACTATGTACATTGATTTGGCCTACACTACTTGGATTTTCAAAACGTAAATCAATTATAACTTTCTCCTTGTTGGCCCAGCCTAAACTGTTTTGATCCAACCACATCGGATTTTTTTTTACGATAATCCCATCCGACAATGTAATAGGATTCGACTTTTCGAATGTATGCAAGTAATTTGGAGACGTTATACGTAAAACTTTAAACTCAATGTTAGACTGACTATAACCACTCCGGCATGATAATAATACCAGAATGATAATTATTAGTTTTAATAAAACGACCTTGATCTTCATTACTATTTAATAATTTTTGATGCTATATTTTTTGCAAATGACAACAACAATATCGCAAAATTAACACTTAAGCAGCGAACAAAGAAATTAGTTATTCGGCTTGATAAATGACGCTTTTCCTTATCTATTCTTTCAGCATATGTATCTAAAGCACCTTCCTTTGTAATAG
The DNA here is from genome assembly GCF_042159835.1 of Albibacterium profundi. NCBI lineage: Bacteria > Pseudomonadati > Bacteroidota > Sphingobacteriia > Sphingobacteriales > Sphingobacteriaceae > Albibacterium > Albibacterium profundi. The sequence goes on from NZ_JBBVGT010000001.1 coordinate 69,393, forward strand.
ACTGTTGTTGAGTTCTTTTTAGTGAGAGCATTTCTTCACGATCACTATAATCAAACGAGCCTTTATTTATTATCTTTAACATGAAGTCAATAAATCTACTATCAGCGGCCGAACTCATGATCGACCCTGGCGTGATTCGATATCTCAATAAAGCTTCAGGTAAAATAGCCACTTTCGAATGTCTACAAAATTGAGACCATAAAAAATAGTCTTCAAAATATTTATTGATTAGTTCATTGTATCCCCCTAGCTTAATAGCCAGTACTCTGTCCATCACAATTGTCGGATGTTTAAATGGGTTTCCATATTTGAATATTATTTTTTTCAAAACATCATGTTGTGTGTAGGGTATATCGTAAGTTATTGTATTACCGTCTTTATCTATTCGTTCCACTGTAGAACCTAAAAGTTTTACATCAGGGTTTTTGTTTAGAAAATCTAATTGCTTTTGAAATCGCATTGGATAACATATATCATCCGCATCCATTCTCGCGACATATCTGCCTTTTGCAGTTTTCAGCCCAATATTCAGCGTTTTTGCTAAGCCTAAGTTTTCCTGATCAATAACGATAATCCTTGAATCTGAGAAAGAATTAATAATCGAAAGAGAATTATCCTTTGACCCATCATTGATAATAATAAATTCGAAATTTGGAAACGACTGTTGGAGTACACTTTCTATCGCCTTTTCAACATATTGTTCAGCATTGTATACAGGCATTATTACACTCAGTTCCATATCATTGTCGCGCTTTAGTTTTATGAATGTCAAATTTTTGTCTACTCAGAACAATTAACATAAATAGAAACAAAAATTGATTAGTTAATAAGTCCCCGGAGGTTAAACTATTGAGAAAGAAATATAAGAAGAAACATGCGCTCATTTTCAAACCGTCATTGCGTACCCTTTTAGGGACAATCTTACTAATTGTCCGAAAAATTAAAATCGAAATCAGCATCACTCCTAAAATTCCATTTTCGTATAATAATTCCACAAAAATATTGTGAGGATAATCTCTAGAATCATGGCCAGTTGTTTTATAACCATAATGGCCGGTTCCATTACCAAGAACCACATTCGATTCTTCGAATTCAAATACATCAAGTATTCTATTCCACCGCTGTGCTGCGGTACCATCGGTAAACGAAAACCGTTCCATAAGATATTGATTGTTATCTATTCCAAAATAGAATATCAACGAGATAATGCTAACTATGAATATAGTACTAAGAATAAGAATAATTTTTAAGTTAAATATTTTGTATATCCGAAAAAAGAAGAAAACAGCAAAGAGAAAGGCAACAATAGGTCCTTTAGATCCAGAAGCTAACATGTAAAGTACTCCAATAAAGAAAACTACTGGCTGTATAAATTTCAACTTATATTGAGTGCTTAGAATTAGGGATGATATTAGTAAGAATCCAATATATCTGGAAAGCCAAATAGGATTTAATAATTCTTCACCTTCTCCGTAAGTGGATCCCAATCTTTGAGCGTTTACTAATGTTGACTCTATAAAAAAATTATATATATTACCATAAACTAATGTGAGTATAATAAAATACACAAACATCAGAAGAAAATTACAGATTAAAAAAGTTTTATAAAATCGTCGAATATAACCAGCGACAAAGAAGGCATAAAAACACCATGAAAGTACTTGGAAAAACTTCTTCAGTCCATAACTTGGCGCATATGATTGATTTAAGCCAATAAACAATGTTACCAAGAATATGAATACGATAAAAATATCCCCTGTTCTAAAAGAAACTAAATGTCTCCTTTTTAAAGATAAATCTATTAAAATAACGATTATTGATAAAAGTACTGTTCCTGATACTATGTAACTTATGTGTAACGGCCAATGGTTGATTAGAATACTAAACGAACAAAGGAAAACTATAAGTTTCTCAAATACATCTGGTTTTACAGTATTTTGATCATTATTAACAATTTTATATCTATTGATCTTCATAGACCGATTTAAAAAACTCTAATCTTAATTTTTCCTTAGTATTAATGTCAATCAATGGCGCCACCAATTCCTTTGAAACTACCTTATCTTTCCAATCATTTATAAATTCTTCAATTTCCAAAATGAACCTCTTCACCGACTCTTTATTGTTGTCGATTTCAAGTACAAATGGCCTTCCTGACAAATCATCGTCCCTATGGGCAATGATCACAGGAAGTCCCGCTGCTAAATATTCTCGGGTTTTCAATGAACATGCAACATTCATATTTTTCCGATATAGGGCTAAAGTTCCGACACCAATATCCATTCGTAGATACAAATCATTAAGTGCCTCTTTTTTTAGAAATCCATATTCAAAAAAGTTCTTTAATTGTGGATATGATTCATCAAGTTTGGGACCCACTAAATGAAAATTAAAATCAGGTAAAAGTCTAGCCATCTGATAATAATGATCGACTCCATGCCATAACAACCCAGGTGAGCCGACAAATATTAAATTTGGTGGTTCCACAGAAGAAGCTTTGGTACTTTTCTTTCTATTCAACGCATTAAAATCATAACCATTAGTTATAGTGATCGACTTAATATTAGGGTTAAGACTTTGATAATACTTCCTAATTTCGTCAGTCACACCAATAACACCATCAATATTTTGGCCAATTTTCTTTTCACCGATGTTATTCAAAAATTTCCCAACAACTGAGCCGGAGGCTTTTAGTTCTTCTCGGACTAGTGTATTTCCCTCTATAATTACTTTAAAATCCCTAAGAATAAAATCGAGACCAGGAAACCAAGTCATAGCTCTCATGTATACTATATCGGGTTGATATCGTTTTAAAGATTTTTTAATGTTTATCACGTTAGCAATTTGTCTCAATAATGAGATTATATTCGAATTTCTTTTTAAAGACTTGGATAGTAATATATCGAACTGAACAATATCAAAATCGGCTTGAATTGGAGTGCTATAATTAACCGAAAACGGTATAGAAAAGAACTTGACACTATGTCCCAATTTTTTCCATATATTATATTGCATTATGTGTTTAGTTCGAACTCCAGAATCAGTGAACATATCCACTTGAGTTAAATAAGCTACTCTCATTTTACAAATTAAATAAAGATTATATTTTTTTTAAAGCTACTAGGTATAACACGTAGGTAAAAGCACCGTAGGTTACACTAGTTGTAACCACATATAGTTGTAAAAATGCATCCAAAGACATTGAAAAATGATGCGCTATAATAAAACACATACTATTTACTACAAATATTACGAATTGCAACAGAAACATCAACTTTTGCTTTTCAAATGCCAAAGTAATTGTACTCAGTGGAACAAATATACTCCGAAAAAAAAACAATGGTAACATTGCTCTAGCAATACTTCCTGCAATTCTCCATTCCTCACCAAACAAAAACGCGAATAAGTCCTCTACAAAAAAAAACATTACAAAGAAAAATGGCAATGATATATATAATAACTTCTTGAAAGTTGTCAAAAACTCGTTCCGTGCACTTCGATTTTCTTTGGCACATTCTGTACATAGTTGAAAGAATAGCTGACTAACGTTATTACTTATTAGAGACAATGGAACATTTAAATATCGATAACTATAAGAATAATACCCAAGCTGACCAACTCCATACATACCAGAAATAAAGAAATTGTTCATACTAACACCTATCGAATTAAGCAATATTCCCCACGTAGATATAATCGGAAAATCCTTGTATTTTTTGGCGTTAAAGACCATCCGTTTTATAGATATTTGCTTGAACAAATATCGGTAATTAAAGAACTCTCTAAGCAGTCTTATGTTTCCAAAGATATTTGACACAAACAGTCCGTAAAGTAACCCTCCTTTTGTTAAACCAAGAATTCCGAAAAATATTTGCGAAATGGTATTTGAAAGAGATCTTACAACATTGGATTGAGCTATAGTTTTAAATTTTTTTAAACGAATAGAAAAGTTAGTTAAAATATTATATATACCAGATACGAGAGCCACTAATGGAATAAAAATGAACCACTTCCCAAGTGCCTCTGCATTTAAAATAACAAGAATTTTATCTTTGAAAATAACAAAAAGGATTAAAAGTAAAATGGTTATTGAGACAGAAGATAAAAAAGCAAAAAAAGAGATGTTAATAGCATCTTTATGTCGTTTGGGAATTGGGATAGCGAATTCGTATCTTAAGTTTATTATTGACGTTAATATAAGACAAAAAGCATTGAAGATTGCTAAAACCCCAAAATCCTCCGGAGAATAAAATCTAACTAAAACTATGCTACCAAGTAATGGAATACCTTGTGAAATAATACTGCCTGATATTAAGACAAGAAAATTTTTATTAAAATCGGACTTAAATATCCCTTTAAAGCGTCCTTTTAACGACATTATTATTGGTTATATATTCTCTCTATAATCTCAACCACCTTCATGCCTTCAAGCGCATTAGTTGTAATCGGCCCACGTCCATGTAAGACATCCACAACATTCTCAATTACATAATGGTGATTTGCAGCGGATCCTTTATACGCACCATAATCATTCCCTGGGTTTGTGGGTGCCAACTCAGGCATTTCATAATTCTTTATATCGCAAACTTCAACTTTGTCCATATATTGCCCTCCAATTTTCACAGATCCGTTTTCAGCGATTATAGTCATGGAGCTCTCCAAATTTTGATTCCAAACTGATGTAGAATAATTCAATGATCCCATACCACCATTAACGAAATCAAAGCTGATGAAACCGCTATCTTCAAAGTCGGTTAGATCTTTGTGATTATGATCCGCGAACTTTGCCTTGATATTGGTGATGTCACCAAAAAGCCAATACATTATATCAATAAAGTGAGAAAATTGAGTGAATAATGTTCCTCCATCTAGATCTTTCTTACCATGCCAACTTTCAGGTTTATAATAGCGTTCGTCACGATTCCAATAGCAGTTTAGTTGCACCATATATATATTGCCAAGTTTCCCACTACTGATTAACTCTTTAACCCACTCTGATGGCGGTGAATAGCGATTTTGCATGACTGCAAAAACCTGTCTATGAACATGAAGCGCTTTGAATATTACCATTTCGGCATCATTCTTTGTTAATGCCATCGGCTTTTCAACAACGATGTGTTTTTTTGCATCTAAGGCTTTCATAGCTTGCTCTGCATGAAAACCATTGGGGCTGGCGATATTGATAACATCAATATCGATACCTGATTCAAGAAGCTCGTCGATCGAGGAAAATAGTGGTACATTAAAGTGGTCTATGCCTAACTCAGATTTCGGCTTAACATCAACTAGTGCTACTAATTCTGCTTCCTCATTACGAGCGACCATTTCTGCGTGTCGCTTACCGATATGGCCGCAACCTATTATTGCAAACTTTACTTTATTGTTTTCCGCATTCATTATTTTATTCTATTTACATTATTATTATCTAATCTATATTCTTGTGCAGTTTCTGGACAAACACCGACTCCCTTTTCGTTAAAAGTCAGCCGATGTCCGTACTCACTTACCCATCCTAACTGCTTTGCAGGATTACCTACAACAAGTGCATATGCCGGGATTGTCTTTGTTACAACTGCTCCTGCACCAATAAATGCATACGCACCAATGTCATGACCGCAAACAATCGTAGCGTTTGCACCAATGGACGCTCCCTTGCCTACACGTGTTTTCGCATATTGTCCTCGACGATTAACAGCACTTCGAGGATTCGTTACATTCGTGAAGACCATAGACGGTCCTAAAAACACATCATCGTCGCATGTCACACCTTCGTAAATCGATACATTGTTTTGTATTTTGACATTCTTACCAAGCACAACACCGGGTGAAACGACAACATTTTGACCTATATTACATTTTTCACCTATCTTGCAATTTGGCATGATATGCGAGAAATGCCATATCTTAACATCTTCCCCAATTTCTGCACCTTCATCAACTACTGCAGTTTCATGTACAAAATAATTTTCTGCCATAGAATTAATATTTAAAAAAGTTAACGATGTTTTCAATAATATAGTCTTGTACTTCATCTTTCATCTCCGTGTGAATCGGGAAAGAAAGCACTTCTTCGCATAAACGTTCGGCAATTGGAAAATCTCCGGCGTTATATCCATAGACACGATAAGCTTCCTGTAGATGCACAGGAATTGGGTAATAAACCATGGAAGGAATACCCTTATCTTGTAAATAGATTTTTAATTCATTTCTTTTTCCATTTTTTATACGGCAAGTGTATTGGTTATAAACATGTGTAGAATATTCCGCTTTCTTCGGTGTGATGAAGCCATCGATATTAGCGAATGCTTCGTCATATTTTCTAGCTACTTTTTGACGGGCTGCACTGTAGTCGTTAAGGTATTTTAACTTCACTTCTAAAACCGCTGCTTGCGTTGTATCTAATCGGGAATTTACACCGATCGTTTCGTGACGATATTTTTGACGTTGACCATGATTAGCTATGATCTGAAGTGTCTCTCCTAGTTCGGCGTTCTGTGTTAGAAGTGCACCACCATCACCAAAACAACCTAAATTTTTAGATGGAAAGAATGATGTTGTACCAACATCACCCACAGTACCCGCAAACGCTTTAGTACCGTCTTTAAAAATGTACTCAGCACCCATAGCTTGTGCTGTATCTTCGATAACTGCAAGATTATGTTTTTTGGCGATCGCATTAATCGTCTCCATATTCGAGCACTGACCAAAAAGATGCACGGGTACGATACCAACGGTCTTTTCAGTAATAATACTTTCTAACTGATCATAATCCAATTCAAATGTATCTTCTTTTACATCAATAAACTTAGGAACAAGATTAAGCAAAGCTATTACTTCTACTGTGGCAATGTAAGTAAAAGCAGGAACGATAACTTCATCCCCTGGTTTGAAACCTAAACCCATCATAGCAATCTGCAACGCATCAGTTCCATTACCACATGTCACCGCACGAGTTACTTTGTTATACTCTTGAAGACTCTTTGCAAAACTTTTGACTTGTGGGCCATTGATGTAAGCCACTCCTTCTACTGCGCTTAGTAGCGCTTGATCAATCTCGGGTTTTATTTTCAAATATTGACTTTTCAAGTCAACCATTTGTATCGGTTCATTCATTATTAATGTGTAAATTAAATTTATTAAATTTTCTCACTGATTGTTTTTCCGATTGCAAGACACGAGGTCGCAGCTGGCGACGGCGCGTTCCTAACGTGGATAATATTCTCCGATTCTAAAATATTAAAATCATCAATTAAATTGCCATTTCTATCACAAGCCTGAGCTCTAACACCTGCACCACCCGGAATCAGATCATCTTCAGTAATCTCTGGCAGTAGCTTTTGAAGTGCTTTTGTAAATGCAGTCTTGGAAAGAGAACGATATATTTCACCCATGCCTATCCTGCCGAATTTAGCAACAATCGTCCAAAATCCAGGCCAAGTAAATGTATCTAGTGAATCTTTTAAATTAAAGTCCTTAAACTTATACCCTTCTCGCTTGAATGCCAAGACCGCGTTCGGTCCTGCTTCTACTCCTCCTTGAATCATTCTGGTGAAATGGACACCTAAAAACGGAAACTTAGGATCGGGTACTGGATATACTAAATTCTTGATTAGATATTCTTTTTCTGGTCGCAATTTATAATATTCACCACGAAATGGAATTATTCTTAGATCATTTTCCGTCTCAGTTAAGTTGGCTACGCGATCTGATTGCAAGCCAGCACAAGAAATAATTTTCCTAGTTGAATAGACTTGTTTTGAACTCTCAACCTTATATGCTTGCCCGTCTTTATCGATCTTGATGACTTCCTCGTTAAATCGTACCTCTGCACCCAATTTTTCAGTTAAAACCTCCCGGAGCTTTTGTGCCATATAAGGATAATCAATGACCCCGGTTTGAGGAACATGAATACCCGCTATACCAGCAACATGAGGTTCGAATTCGTTAATTTCCTCACGAGTGATCTTTTTGATATCAGACAAGCCATTCTGAATACCTCTTTCGTAGATATTGTTTAGAGCAGGCAGTTCTTCATTTGACGTAGCGACGATAACTTTTCCGCAAATATCGTAAGGCACTTTATGTTCATCTGAGAATTCAATAAGTGACCGATAGCCAGAAATACAATTTTGCGCTTTTAAACTCCCAGGTTTATAGTAAATTCCACTATGTATCACACCGCTGTTATGACCCGATTGGTGAGCAGACACCTTGGATTCTTTCTCTAGAATCAATATGGATTTATCGGGGTATTTTAACTTGGTATGGTATGCCGTTGAAAGACCAACGAGACCAGCTCCAATTACAATGATCTCATATAAAGCATTAGAGTTCATTTTTTATAATCTACCGTCAACTAACGAACGGTCTAAACACGCTTTTGTATCGAATATTACTCCGTTATTACGTTTGATTTTCTGATAATCAAATTCTAAAAATTCGTTATGCGCAACAGCTACTACAACTGCATCATAAACAGTGTTTTCATCTAACTTATTAATAATATCAACACCATATTCATGTTTGACTTCACCTGCATCTGCCCATGGATCGTAAATATCAACGTCGAGTCCAAAGGAAATCAACTCATGATAAATATCGACTACACGAGTATTACGAACATCTGGGCAATTTTCTTTAAAGGTGATACCCATGATTAAAGCCCGAGAGCCTTTAATCTTATGATCCTTTTGGATCATCAATTTTACTACCTTATCAGCGACAAAAGGCCCCATGTTGTCATTAACGCGTCGACCAGACAGAATGACTTGTGGGTGATAACCTAGAGCTTGTGCTTTATGTGCCAAATAATATGGGTCAACACCAATACAGTGGCCACCTACTAAACCTGGCTGATACTTCAGGAAATTCCATTTGGTACCTGCGGCTTCTATTACGTCGTTTGTATCGATGCCAACTCTGTCGAAAATTAAAGACAGCTCGTTAACAAAGGAGATATTCACATCGCGCTGGGCATTTTCAATGGCTTTTGAAGCTTCTGCAACCTTAATATTTGGTGCCTTATGTGTTCCTGCTGTAATTATAGACCGATAGAGGTCATCAACGCGATTCGCGATTTCCGGGTTAGATCCAGAAGTCACTTTTTTTATCTTCGTTAATGTATTAATCTTATCGCCCGGGTTGATACGCTCTGGTGAATAGCCCGCGAAGAAATCCTTATTAAATTTAAGACCTGACGATTTTTCTAAAACTGGGACACAGTCTTCTTCTGTACATCCTGGATAAACAGTAGATTCATAAATAACAACATCACCCGATTTAAGAATAGATCCTAACATTTCAGAAGCTTTGATCAAAGGGGTTAAATCAGGTGCCTTAAACTGGTCAATGGGAGTTGGAACCGTTACAATAAAAGTATTATAATTCTTTAGATCATCTTTGTTTGCTGAAAAAGACAACCCAGTCTTGCTTTTGCCATTTTTGCTATCTATCACAGTTTTAAGGTCCTCTAAATTCGCTTCCTGAGTTCTATCTTTTCCTCGACTCAACTCTTCTACTCTTGATTGATTAATATCAAAACCTAGAACATCATATTTCTTCCCAAATTCGATCGCTAATGGGAGGCCAACATAACCTAAGCCGATCACTGCTATTTTAGCATTTTCTATTGTTCCATTACTATTTTTACCCATTTTATTAATGATTTTATTGTATTACAAAAGTAAATCTCCAATGTTAACTATATATTATCTTGATAAATATCTTTTAATCTTATCTTTCCACGAACTCTTTTGAAGGTCTTCTCCATATCCATATCCATATCCATAACCATAGCCGTAGCCATAACCGTACGAGTTTTCTTTCTTAGCATCATTCATAACAACCATCAAATTCGGCATTTTTTTGTTTTGCCGAATGTCATTAACAATGTGTAATTGTTGCTTGAATGTATAATTGTACCTTACCATATATGCAGTAACATCTGCAAAAGGAGCCAACGAGAACGCATCAGCTACTTGTCCTATTGGAGATGTATCCACAATGATCACATCAAAATGTTGACGTAACTCAGAAAAGAGCTTTTCAATCTTTGGGCTTAATAGTAATTCAGCAGGATTGGGAGGTATTGGGCCTGAAGGAATTACCCATAAGTTATCCACCATATTAGTAGGTTGAACAATGTCTGCTAAGACCATATCGTCATTAACTAAGAAAGAAGTAAAGCCTTTACCTTTGGCTGCTGATAAACCAATATCTTTCATAAGTTTCGGCTTTCTTATATCGAACTCTAGCATTACAACCTTTTTACCTGATAGTGCTAAACTGGCACCTATGTTTATTGAAAAGAATGTTTTTCCCTCTCCAGACATTGATGAAGTAACCATTAAGACCTTCGCCTGCTTACCAGGAGCCGCGAATTGCAGGTTCGTCCTAATTAATCTAAAAAGTTCTGAAATAGCGGTACGACTACCTTTTTTTACCACCAAAGCTTCCGCTTCATCATGATGAACCAACTCACCCAAGACTGGGACATCAGTGACTTTTTCTATATCGCGTATATTTCCAACTTTGTCGTCCAGCAGATCTTTAATATATAAAGTAGCAATTGGCAATCCAAAACCGACGATTAGAGAAAACAATGCAATAAGCAATTTTTTAGGACTTACCGGCACATCGTTAGTCAATGCAGGATCAATGACCCTCGTATTGGACACTGCAGAGGCCAGTGAAATAGCAGACTCTTCTCGTTTTTGAAGTAGATAACCATATAAGGCTTGTTTAATCCCTTGCTCACGTTGGATTTCTAATAAATTACGTTCCGCAGAAGGTATCTGAGAAATACGTGATTGGAAACCACCGGTTTTTGCTTGCAAGTTGTTTCGGGTTATCGTCAGTGATCTTTTAATATTACCTAAATTTTCTTGGATATTAGTCCTCAAATTAGCTAACTGTTGATCTAGGCTCTGCACTAAAGGGTTTGCGGGCTGAACGGTACGAAGAAGTTTCTGGCGTTCTAATTGAAGCTCATTGTATTTTGACGTTAACCCAACCAAAGTTGGGTCTTGAATACCCATTGAACTCGGCACCAATTCATCGCCTGAAGTATTTTGCATATAGTTCTCCATGCTTTCCAATACCGATATTTGTGTTTGATAATCCGCAAGTTGCCTTCCATATTCCGAGGCTTCCTCCATATAAACTTGCGCCTCTGAGCCAACATCCGTAATTTGGTTTTCCCGCTTATACTCTTCTACATCTTTTTCAACATCTTCCAGTTCCGATACCAAAAAGCTTAACCGTTCATCAATAAACCTAACTGTATTTTGCGCAATCTGATTTTTGTCTTCGATTGCTTCACTATTATAAACTTCTACCAATTTATTAATAATATCTTCAGCCTTTTCAGGTACAGCATCCACTAATGATATTGTTAATACTGAAGCGTCTTTATTCACAGGAGCGATAGCAATTTCTTGATTATAGAAATTGGCCATCTTCATTAGGTCATTAAACTGGATCCAGATGGTTTTGCCAACTTTAATCTCACCTGATGCAGTTAACGTGAAAGTAGCATATGATTTTTTAACCTGCTTACCAAAGGCATAGTCTTGCGAGCCATCCTCGTCGGTCAAGGTATAGTTGTTTTTATCTTTAATTTGAATTTTTATTCGCTCGCCTAGGGCAATTGAGTCGAGAGACGATAGTGTAATTTTAATAGGTAGAGATTGCCCATATATTTCGGACGTTTTAATATTCCCCTCTGTATAAAAAGTTGTTTCCAAATTCAGCTCCTTGAGAACACGATACATCAAGGTTTTACCTTTTAAAACTTCAATTTCATTATTGATATTTTGATTAGACTTAAAAATATCCAAATCCTGGAAGGCTGCGGCGGGATCTAAAGAGCCACCACCTTTTTTATCGTCTTTGATTAAAACTGTGGAGGTCACATTATATTCAGGCGTGGCGTATCGTAAATATAAAAAGGCTAAGAATAGACATAGTGCTATACTAATAGCAAACCAATGCCAATGACGTATATAATTAAAAAGAAGGGCTTTGACGTCTACTTGATTATGTCCTTCTTGTTGTTGAATATCTTCTTGAGTCATTCTTTTTAGAAAATGTTAGTTTATAATCGAGTTGCTATTATCGTAATGATGGACAAAACACCCATAATAATTGGAACCGAATTTGGATTACGGTTTGCTTGTTTACCCTTCATTTCGGAAGGCTCCACATATACAATATCATTCTGTTGCAAATAAAAGTAGGGTGATTGAAACACCGAACTGCTGTTTAAATTTAAACGCGCCATTTGGCGTTTACCGTCTGTCTCACGAATCACCAATACATTCTCACGCATGCCAAAAGGAGTCATGTCCCCTGCTCTACCCAAGGCTTCTAATACATTAATCTGTTCGTTGGCAACGGTAAAGGTAGTAGGTCTTGTCACCTCTCCAATTACGGTTACCTTAAAGTTTAGATAACGTACGTTTACAATAGGGTCTTTAACGTATTTGCTTATTTCATCGCGCATTTTTTCATGCGCCTCGGTAAGGGTTAATCCTTTTAATTGGATTTTACCAACTACTGGAAAATTGATGTTACCATCATTGCCTACTAAATATCCTTCTTTGCCTAAGTTTGTACTACCTGCTGCATTAGATGAACTTAACTGTGTATTCTGTCCTTGGATAACGGCTCCTGTATTAAAAAGTGCATTAGACGTAGGATCTAAAGTACTTACAGTAATACTCATGATATCGCCTACTTGGATCTTGGGTTCATGGGCATTGGTGATGGCCTGTGTGTAGGCGTCACTCTGTTGGATATCATCAAAATAGACAAGGTTTCTTTGTTCGGCGCAACTGCTGAACAGCAATAGGAAGCCGACTACCGAGAGGTAAAGTAGGTTGTTAGATTTCATATGTTCTATGAGTTAACTTTTTGCAAAGATAGACTTTCAATGTTAAGTATTGTAAAAAATGTTTTTTTCGTCGGTAAAAGCAATCATCATACCAAAGTCGGTATTGTCCCGACTTATACCGTACGTACACAATTATGGGCGTTTTGTATTATTTTTAAGGCTTTGATTGTAATTAATCATACATTTGTTTCGTTCTAAAAAAAATAACAATACTAAATCTGATTGTGAACAAGCTTACTGAGAACAAACTTACTATACATATTGTAGAGGACGAGGTGATCATTGCTATGGACCTGGAAGATATTGTCACGAACCTAGGGCATGCGGTGGTGAAGGTGTCTACTTCTTATGAGGATGCATTGGATAGTTTGGACTCTAATAAAGCGGATATTTTCTTGGTGGATATTTCTCTAAAGGGTGTGGATGAAGGCTTGAACCTGGCGCAAGAGCTTGATAAACGGGATATTCCGCATATTTATATTTCTTCGCATAAGGATGCGGGTATTGTGCAGAAGGCGCGGGCTACGAATGCTTATGGTTATGTGATTAAGCCTTTTGATGTGGGGGATATCTTTGTGGCGCTGGAGATGGCAATCGGTCGCATTAAGGGTGAAAAGGCGCGGCGCTCTACGATCATCAACGAGGGGGGTACGAAGAACATTGTGAACTTTGCCGATATTCTGTACGCGGAAGCGGATGGTAACTATACGCATATCTATACGGTGGAGCGTAAGTTTACGCTGCGCAGTAACTTAAAGCGTACGCACTTAAAGGTGCTGAACCATGATTGGTTTAAACGGGTTCATAAGTCTTTTGTGGTGAATGAGCGTCATATTGATAAGATTCTCCACTCGCACTTGATCTTGAAGTCTGGGGAGGTGATTCCGGTTAGTAAGAATTATTGAGATTAATGATTTTCTAAAAACCACTCTATATATTCATAAAGCTTGGTCCCCAAATAGTATGGTACGTTCATCAGCGTATAAGCCGTCCCTTTGGGTGTTTTTGTGTTCTCAATGATAAACTTCCCTCCATAAACCCGTACTGCATATTTTTGCTGTGTCTGATCGATATATTGATGTAAAGATCTTAGACTACCGGTGCTTCCTGACTTTATTTCTACAGGAATTAAATGTTGATGAACTTGTAGTAAGATATCAACCTCTGCTTGCCCTTGTCGTTTTTCTCTAACCCAAAAATGAGGTGACTCGTCATGGATCGTTTGAGTAGAAATTAATTCTTGAAAGATGATGTGAGGGATGATTTTGCCTTTATAAGCTTCACTTAAATTTTCCATACTCAACATGGAAGCTTGAACCTTAAGTGTATAGTTCACGATTCCGGTATCAAGGATTTGTAATTTAGGGGCTTTCCTGATATCAGGAATGATGGGAAACTCTGTGCTGGTGGTGGGGTAAATAATTTTCAAGATTCTTGCATCCATCAAGCTACGCATGGCTTCGCTTACTTCTCTTGAACGATAATTTGAATTCCCGAAGTTTTGATATTTTATGCGTTCCTCGATAAGAAACGGAGCTGTATTCATAATATGACGAATAATATTCTTTTCGACATCGCCCTTAGCGTATTTTTCAACATCCCTTTTATAGGTGTCCCATATACTGGCATATATATTTCCGAGTGTATTGATTTGCTTATCTTCAACGTATTGTTTAACTATTTCGGGCATCCCTCCGATTATAGCATACGTATTAAACAAAGTAAGGAGTGTTTGATGAGCATACTCCTGGACTGGAACGATGTGCATTTCGTCTATTGCACGGCGGTGATCTATTCCTTCTAAAAACTCCAAAAAATTCAAGGGATACAAATACATATATTCAACCCGACCTACCGGGAAGCTCTTAACGTCACTAAAAGCGAATTCTAATAGTGAGCCTGCTGCGATTACGTGCAATTCAGGTATATCCTCATAAAAGTATCTCAACATCTGTATCGCTTGAGGCGACTCTTGTATTTCATCGATAAATACTAATACATCGTGAATATCCGATGTGATATTCCTTGAAATAAAAAGTGAATCTACTAAGGTTTTCATATCGGTAAAACCATCGAAAAACTCTTTGTCGGCAGGGTTTTCAAGGTTGAGAAAAATTGCCTGTTTATACGTCTTACCCAACTCTTTGACCACCGTTGTCTTTCCAACCTGACGAGCGCCTCTGAGAATAAGAGGCTTCCTGTTTTTCCTACTCTTCCATTTGATAAGATCGTCTACGATGTTTCTTCGAATTATACTCATTTCTTAACACTCTTACTATTAGCCACTTAATGCTTAACATTGCACAAAGTCAACCCAAATATAGTAGTTTTATGTAACAAAGTCAGGGCAGTTTTACGCTTTTTTTGTAATAAAGTCAGGGCAAATTATTAGGCTACCACTATACGCTTAGCTTTAAGAGTTAAGAGAACGCATCGAAAGATAAAATGTTAATAGGCTTGTATCAAAACATCGGAAGCGATGTGCAGCTTCGCACTGAGTTTTCTTATCATTTCGAGGGAGAGCTTTCTTTTGCGGTTTAGTATTTCACTTGCTCTACTTTTTAACCCTATTATTTCGGCAAGATCATTCTGATTGTAGCCTAGTTGTTCCATGCGAAATTTGATCGCTTCGATAGGGTCAGGCAGACCAATGGGGAAATTCTCAGATTCGTATTTTTCAATTAGGATGGCAAGTATTTCCAGTTCATCTCCTTCTTTGCTGTCCTTTTTAGCATCAAATATCTTTTCAAGCCTTGCGATAGCCCTGATGTAATCATCTTCTGTTTTTATTGGTTTCAACTTCATGGTTTCTAAATTTTGTTTGCGTCAATTTTATCATATTCGGAATGTGTGCCGATAAATCTTATCCAAATCACCTGATAGTCAAAATTTATCCGGACTATCAGTCGGTAACTGTTTCCTTTTATGTTAAAACAAACTCGATTGTTCTTTAGGACGCTTGCACTTGGATAGCTCTCTTTCAGTTCATTAAGATTTTTCCACTTTGCCTTGTCGGCATCTTGGTGCCAGGCTTTCAATTGCTGTTCGCAATCAGGATGTGCTTCCCAAAAATCACGGAGCGTCTTTTTCGCGATTACTCTCAAATCAAATTCATTTTATAATACAAATATACTTATAAATTCCCAAAATGGGAAATGCACATAGTCTTCAAAACCATTCTCTTTTGATATTAGCCTTAAAACGGTAACACCTAATAAAAAACCTTATCTTTTACTTAACCTACCCTATTATATGGGCACATCGCTTCCAGAATACGTAGAATGGTTGGTAGGACAGAAGTTATAGTTGCTTGCTATTTCTAAATTTAGGTCGTCATAAATATCCTTCGATGAACTGGAAGGGTTATCTTTGATATAGCTAATAATTTTATCGGTTTGAGAGATCATATTTGTATTTATAGCTCAACTAAACTACAAATACAGCTCATTTTCCTACATAATTGAGCTATATTTCATCGGTATGTGAGCTATATTTTAAATTGCCATCTACGAACGGAAGGAAAACGAGAGCTAAAGCGGTGTCAAAGCACTGGAACGATCAGTAGAAAAAGAAGTTTTATCTAGAGTGACCTTCATAGACTTCTTGTCTTACGCTCTCCACCTCTGTATCTATCGTCTTCAAAGGCAGATGCTTCAATATGGACAGCAATTGTTCAAAGGTAATATCTACTTGTAATGTTGTTTTCATCTTAAATATAAATTGTTACGCTTACCCAAATTTACAAAATTTCGTATATTAGATCATTTACTTCGAGAAAGAAACAATGAATTAAGGCATTAAAATAAAGAATATTGATGATTTATGGGACGAGATACTTTAGTTAATAAAACGGCTGCTGATAAGCATCTAAAAGCACTGCCTTCTATTGAGCCTACGGAACCTCGTTATAACAAGGAAACTGAAAAAGCAATAAAAGAGGTAAAATCGGATAAAGCAACCAAAATATCTCTTGAAAATTTTAGAAAGGAACTTTATTCGTAGGCAAAATTTGATAACGATCATCTGTAATGAATTGTTTCGAAGGTTTTAGCGAATTTTTCCAATTGCGAACGCGCTGCATTCGCAATTGGAAAAATTCGTATCTTATGGCCGATAGCTAATGAAAGAACTTGAAACGATTGAAATAGCCCATAAGGCATTCCATACAAAAGGTAGCAGACCTTTATTGGTTACTTGCAATGACTTTCAAGATTGGGTTTGCAAGTATGATCGAACAGCGCTTAACTTATTCAACGAGGTATTAGCGAGTAAATTCGCAGCAACTTGGGGAATTAACACGCCCGAAATAGCTTTTATCAATGTAAAGAAAGAGCATGTTCCACCTGATCGATTCCCGAAGATACCTACTCATCTCTTTGACAAAGTATGTTTTGGATCGCTGTATTTAAACAATTCAAAAGAGATTGATGAAACTATTATTCCCATGTTTTACGATGCTGCAACTCGAAGACATTTGCATCAGAAGGAGGACTTCTTAAAAATCGCACTTTTTGACTTATGGTTAGCAAATGAGGATAGACACCATAACAACTATAACTTACTGTTACATACATCGCCAGAAAAATACACTTTCTTTTATGCAATAGACCACGTTCAAATATTTAACAGCACTTTTTTAGATTATGGAATAGCGGAATTGACGGAAGATGAATCTCTCATTAAGACTGAAATAGCAAAAGTGTTATTTAAAGACAGGAAAGAGCTAATTCGAACAGTAGATAACATAATTGAAAATTTTTATCTTTGTAGTGATAAATGCAGAAATAGCTTAGATGAAATATTAGACCTCGTCCCTCCTTCTTGGGAAATTAATACCAATGAAATAAGAGAGAGAATCGACAATCAAGTTTTTAGTAAAGAATGGCTTAAAAATTGTGAACAACAATTTAGAGAGTTAATAAAAATTTTTATCGAGAATTAAATGAAAACTATATACTCCATATTATACGTTACCCTCAATGCATCTCTGAATGAAAGAGTCAGTATGGGGCTTTTGATGTCTAATGGGGAACAACATGTCTTTGATTTTTCTTCAGAAAAGTTGTTGGCTATCAAAGGTATCATAAATCCTAATGGCTATCAGCTGGTCAAAGCTTATTTCAAAAACATTAGCAGAAGTATAAATAATGATTCGATTTCAAATGAGCATTTGTTCAATAACTTATCATCAAAGAGAAATTGGATATCAGAGGGTTATATCAGCTACTTATCTAAATACTCAAATAATCTGATTCAGTTTTCAGAGGCAAAAGTCATCGATATTGAGCTTAACCATTCAAATTTTAACAAGCTTTTTGAGAAGTACATTTTTAATCGCGGCGAAGAGCCTTTAACTGAAAAACGAGAGAGTGTATTAAAAAAGGTTAAAAGGCGACTGTATCCAAAAATCGATACGCGGGTGAATCTAGATCAACCACTTGATTCTAGTCATTTTGAAAATCTTTTTACTCCCCTTGAAGTTAATTTCATCGGAATAAACGGAGTAACAGTAACTGGGCAAACTCTTGATTTCGAAAAAAAACATTACAATCTAGAAAATGACATAGCACGTTTTGTGTCGCTTACAAAAGCTATTGAATTAAAAGAACAAAAAAGAGGCCAATACTACGTAATCGGTCGTGAACCAATAGTAGAAAATAAAAGGAACCATGGGCTCTGGGAACAAATTCGTGATGCCGAATTCTTAGAGTTTATAGATGTTGATGAAGTAGGACTTGTCGAAGAATATATGGTTAAAAATGACGTTAAACCATATTTTGTTCAAGAACAATAAAATTGTAATTAAAATTAATTAGTACGGTCCCGTCTTCCATTTGATAATTCAATGATCGTTTTTAAGCACCTTCGGATTGTGCCCTAAGCAGAAGCATTCAACTAGCAATATCATTAGCAAGACGCGTGCGAAAAAGGATTATTGAATTAAATACGATATTAAATTTATAGGCATTTAAAAAACCCAGTTAAGACGAACTCAACTGGGTTTTATTTTATCAGGCTAATCCGAAAGTTAAGCCTTTATAGGTTTTCCGTGATGATATTATTCCCTCGGATAACCTGGATTTTGATCAAGCTTTGGATTTCTCTGTAACTCGTCAATAGAAATAGGCCATAATAGATCTGAATCTTTGAATACGGCTCCGGCACCATTCTGTGCACCAATAAGCGGCGTATAAGTCACCTGCCCTTCTACTGATTCTGAAATAACAGGGAACATACCGGTACGCACGCAGTCGTCCCACATCTTGAACTCTAACGGTAGCTCACGCAAGCGCTCGGTCCATACTTCTTCTACAAAGTCTTGTTTGGAGAGTAAGAGTAGTTCTACGGTGTATTGCGCTACGGTCTTGCCATGCATATCGGCTCTGGCTTTGATCTCGGCCAGGTAGCCGGCAGCTTCGGGAGTTACGCCTTCGGATTCGGCGATGGCTTCGGCGGCGATCAATAGTGCCTCTGCATAGCGATAGATGTTCCAGTCTTTGGTTCCTCTACCGGTGTTCAGAACGGCGTCTTCGTCATAGAAATACCAGATACCGGCTACATCAGAAGACCACTCTTCACCATTATTAGGATTGGTGTATTCCCAGTGGAAGAACTGGTTGGGCTGGATACGCAGGTCGTCATCTTCATAGACGTTCAGGAAGCGGTTAGTAGGACCGTATACACGCTCAAAAATGGAATAAGTTCCAAAGATGGCGGTAGCGGCTGAGCTGAAGGCATAGGTAGGCCATGCGCCGCTTGAGCTGATGGTTCCATCAAATTCATAGGAATAGATGGTCTCAGCGAGGTTGTCCGTTGTACGCAATTTGTTGAATGCGCTTCCCATTTCCAGGTTGTCATTTTCAGCAAGTTTGTGCGGTGAATTGGTGACAATCCGTGCGGCGGTGGCTGCTTCGGCAAATTTGCTCTGCTGCAAGTACACATTGGCCAAGGTCATGGCGGCAACGTACTTGGTAATGCGGTAACCGTTGCTGGTGAACATGCTTGCAGGTAGTACGTCGACTGCTGCATTGAGATCTTCTTCAATCAGGGCGTAGACTGCGGCTGGCGTAGACTGCTCCATTTCGAGGTTTTCTAAGGTCTCGTAAGGTTCTACAGGCATCGGGATGTTACCGAAAGTTTTCACCAAATAGAAGTAGTTGAATGCGCGGAAGAACTTGGCTTCGGCAATCAACTTGGATTTGGTGTTTTCATCCATCTCGATATTGGGTATGTGCTTGATAGCACCATTAGCAATATTGATAACGCGGTAGGAATCGTTCCAGCTGCTGTTTACATAGTTCGATACCGTACGGATGTTCTGCTGACGGGTTAAGAGCCGCGCGTACATGGTGGCTAGCTCCTGCCCTTCGTAAGAGTTTGAAAAGTATCCGGTAAGGAAGGTATTGGTACCGGCCGTTGGGCCATGGTAGGCTGAAGGAGTACTTCCGTAACGCACGGGCGCGCCCATACGGTACATGGAGTTGACGTTCTCCTGTGCCTGTGCTGCGGTCTCATAATAGGCCGCAGAGGTTACAGCGGACTTGGGGTTTTCTTCCAAAAAGTCCTGGCATGCTGTGGTGCTTAATAAGCCTGCAAACAGGCATGCATATATGATATGTTTCTTTTTCATAATGTTGTCTCCTTTTTAATTATAAGCTTAGGTTAACACCGAGCGAGAAGGTTTTGGCTCTTGGATAGGCGAAGAAAATCATGTTCTGTCCGAACTTGTTGCTGTCGCCCAATGAGGTACCTTCTGGGTCATATCCATTGAAGTCTTTGGAGTGGAATAAGAATGGGTTGTTGGCACTGGCGTAAACGCGGAATGCTGAGAAACCCATGCGCTCTAACAGACCCGACGGGAAGGTGTAGCCCAATTGGATCACATTGACACGAAGGAAGGAACCGTCAACAATCCATGAAGAATCGACATTGGTATCCTGACCTGCGTGGCCACTGTTGGTTAAAACAACGGCTTGCTGATTGGTATTCGGGTTGGTGCCATCATAAGCGCCATACAAAATTTCTTTCAACCCGTTGGTAATACCGAAGCGGTCGTACGTAGAGTGATAGAACTGTTGCATGGTCTCAACGCCGTAAACAAACTGGAGGTCAACTAGCAAGTCGAAATCTTTGTAGGTGAAGTTGTTGATGAAACTTCCTGACCAGTCTGGTGTACCTTTTCCAAGGATCTCTTGGGTAGAGCTACGCTTCGGACGACCGATTTGGTTTTCGTCTATTTCACCTGCTTCGAAGTCTTCGATGGTGTAAACGCCATCGCGTTTGTAACCGTAGAAGCTATTGAGGTTCTCCCCTACACGGATGATACTGTTTGGTCCACCAACCCAGCCGTTAAGCAAAAGGTCTTCGTTGTTAGCACCAAGCTTAAGAACTTCGTTTTTGTTGTAGTTCATGTTCAGGGTGGCATTCCAGTTGAAGTCCATGGTTTGTACCGGTGTAGCGGTTAACATGATGTCAAATCCTTGATTACGTACGGAACCGATGTTACGCATAACAGATGAAAATCCGGTTGCGTTCGGTAGCGGCGCATCTAAAAGGAGATCCGTCGTGGTCCGGTTGTAGTAGGAAACATCAAAATTCAAGCGGTTTTGGAATAAACCTAATTCAACACCCACATCATAGGTATTGGTTTTTTCCCACTGAAGGTCATCATTCGGCATACTGCTGATATAAGAGTATGGTACGCGCGAGCCGTCCATCAACAGGGTTCCAGAGCTTACATTGGCCAGGGAACGATACGGGCTGATCTCTGAGTTACCAGTCATACCGTAACTGGTATGGAGTTTCAGATTGCTGATAGCGTCGTTGTCTGCCATGAAGTCTTCGTTGGAAACATTCCAAGCAAGACCTACGGATGGGAAGAATGCATATTTATTGTTCGACCCGAATTTGGATGAACCGTCATAACGACCGGTAACCGTAGCGGAGTACTTATTATTATAGGTATAAGCGGCTCTTAAGAAGTAAGAGTTCATCGCCCAGCGGTCGTAATTAGATGACGGTGAGGATGGTGTGCTTCCTACGCCCATATTATACCACTCGAAGAAGTCGTTCGTAAAGCCTTCAGTAAAGGAACCGCTGAAGTTATAGGTACGCTCCTGCCAAGAAAGTCCGGCCATGGCATTGATCCGGTGTTTATCGATTTCCTTGTTATAGGTCAGGTAGGTTTCTTCTTGCCAGTAGAAGGTTTCTGAATTTTGGATAGCTGCCCAGCCGTTTGGCATGGATAGGTTGTTCAGGATGATCGACGAATAGCCTTTGTAATCGCGCTCATGCTTGTCGACACCAAACTGGGTTTTGAGGTCTAATCCTTCAGCTAAATGGAAGGTCAGAGCCGCATTACCAAAGATTTGGGTGTTGTAGCGCATTCTTTTTTGCTTATCTAAAATGGCTACGGGGTTGGACATCCCTTCGAAACCTAATACCTGTGATACGGTAGATGAGGCTGAAGAGGTGTAACTGCCGTCTGGCTCATAGATAGGATACCAAGGGATCATTTCAATCATGGTACGACGGGCATCCTGACCACCACCGTCTTCTGGTGTATAGCGTCCCCAGGTATGGTTAACTGTTAGGTTAACTGCCGTAGATAGCCAATCTTTTGGTTTGGAATCATAAGCCAGCTTTCCGTTAACACGCTTGTTATAGGTATTGTTAACGATACCCTGCTGGTCGGTGTAGTTTAAGAAAGCACCTACCGACGACTCCTGGTCACCTTGCTGAATGCTCAGCTGGTGGTTTTGAGAGATGGCATTGCGGGTAGCTTCTTCTTGCCAATTGGTATTGTACAATGGGTTCCCCTGCTCATCAAAGTAGTTGGGATCATTGAACCAGTCGGTTTTGTCGAGCGACCAGTCTTTGCCATGCCATCTGTTTTCATTTTCCAGACCGGTCATAAAGGCTGTGATCCATTCGTTAGCATCCAATACTTCCATAAAGCTTTGTGGAGAACTGGTGCTGACAGAACCTTGGTAGCTTACGTTTTTGCTTCCATCTTTGGTTCCTCTTTTGGTAGTTACCAAGATCACACCGTTGGCACCGCGAGCACCGTAAATAGCTGCGGATGAGGCGTCTTTTAATACCTCGATACGCTCAATGTTGTTCGGGTTTAAGAGGTGAAAATCTTCCATTACCACTCCGTCTACCACGTAAAGCGGATTGGACGAGGAGTTGATGGTCGCCGTACCACGGATAACTACGCGGTTGGCGTAAGCGCCTGGCTGACTGGAGTTGGAGTAGATGTTTACACCGGCAGCTTTACCGCGAAGGTTGTCTAAGGGGCTGAAGTTCTGCGCCTTGATCATGTCTTCGCCTTTGGCAATGGAAATGGAACCGGTAACGTCCGACTTCCGCATGGTACCGTAACCTACGACTACCACTTCTTCTAGCGACTCTTGGTCGATTTCCAGGTCAAAGTTGACCGTTCCTGTGGCGGTAACTTCTTTCTCTTGGGTGGTGTAGCCAATGGAGCGGGCTACGATCACCTGACCTACATTGGCCTGGATGATATAAGCACCGTTTTCATCGGTCTGGGTAGCGGCGTCGCCGTTCTTGACTTCAATGGTGATTCCGGGTAGGGTTTCACCACTACTGGCGTCTTTAACGACACCACTTACGTTTTGCTGTGAAAACGCATCTTGACTGTAAAAAACAGCCAACAAGGAGAGCAGCACTAAGTACAGCTTCCTTTTCATTCGATTGCTTGTGTTGAAGTTTAACATAATTTAATTGGGTTTTTTTTATTTAGGTGGATATTCGGTAAAATTAGGTATTCTGATTCGGGTATGCAAAGGTTTGCTATAATGATTTAGCGAAATTTTAAAGGACATTATTCAATAAGGTTCTTTGAATTTTAACGTGCCCAATCCTCCAACATGACAATGGCATCATACAAGACGCCAGCGGATCCTCTAAAGGAACCAGAACCGCTGGGTTTATTGTCCTTGGTGTAGTATTCATAGAATCCATCATTCTCGATGACGCGAGCTAGCATGGGCTGAATTTGTTCGTATGCTTGCTGATAGAATCCATTTTTAATCATCTCCTTGATGGTACGCCCACCGAACCAGGTCCAGTCGCCCCCATTCTGATAGTTGTAAGGCGACATGACTTTGTTCTGGAAGCTGCCCGCAGGATAGGTTGGGTAAAGGGTTAAGCCGACCGACGGGGCGCCGGACTCTTGAACGTTTTGGATCATTTTATCGAATGAAGCTTTTGCTTGCTCTTTGGTAAGTAGATTTGCTTTGATAGCGATGGTGGTTCCTCCGTGGTAGTAAACTTCATTCTCATTAAAGGATTCGGGGAAGGGTGATCCATCTAGATAGATATGGGGAATGAATTTCTGTTTCTCCTTGTCCCATAGGTGCTTCATGGTGTTCTTGGCGATCTTCTTTCTGGTTTTTTGCCATTTGCGTGCATCTGATGGTTCTAGTTCCAGATAATTATCGATCGCCACCAAGAACATGGCATTGTCGTAGATGTCAATAGCCAGATGGGAATTTTCGTCGAGTTCCACTCCCCAGGGATGCTCGGGCTGCACATCGCCCCAGTCGGCTGTGGTTGCCCCCCAGAGTAGGCCGTATTTTTTGTTATAACGGTGTTCCATCAGGAAATCCATTGCCATGCTCATGCGTTTTTGAACACTGACGCCAGCAATCTCTTCGTTCAGGAAGTCGCGATCGCCACTGGCTTCTACGTATTGATAGACGGCTTGGATTAACGATGACTCTTGATCGGTTTCAACGGTATTTTTATGACCGGCATAGTTGGGTTCCAAGTCTGTGTAAATATACTTATAACCCACTTTCGATGCTTTTGCTTTTGCTATAGGGATAAAGCCATCGACGATATTCCCATCCTCCCCTTGCAAGCGAAAGAAAACTCGCAGGTTTTCTTTAGTGACTTCGGGATCGTGAACTTGGGTAGCCACGGTGATGAAGGTATTATAGTCGCGGATCCATACCTCGCCATAGCCATCGCCTGCTGTAAAACCGCTCTTGACGAGGTCGATCGCTTTTTCTTTGACGGTCGACAGGCGCTGATCGGATTTGATTTTAGCTTTGAGATCGGCTTCGCTAAGGGTAGCTCCGGCTGCTGTACCGGCACCTGCAGCTTGTTTAGCCGCAGCGTCTCCTAGTCCCCAGTTCTTATTCGGCTCTGGTCCCATTTCAAGAACCAAGCTTCCTCCGGCTAGGAGTTCGGATGCTGGAAATTTAAAATCGTTTAAAGGCTTGCCATTCAAAATGGCGCTCTGTACATACACATTGGTTTTGCTGGTATTTTTGGCTTCGATGGTGAACGATTGGCCGCGACCATAACGTTCGCCAAGATCAATGGTCACTTTTTCGAAGAGCGGACTTCCGATTTCATATACGGGCTCAACACTGGTTCCGCCGTTCATTTGGAAGAGGCCGATAGCATTCATCAGGTACCAGGCGCTCATTTGGCCTTGGTCTTCATCGCCCAAATAGGCATTGGAAACTCCTGAGCCATAGTAGCGTTCGCCAATAGAACGGCTCCACTTCTGGGTAAGCCAAGGCTTCCCTACCCAGTTGAACAGATAGGCGAAGTGCATGGACTGTTGGTTGCCTTGTACAACGGGGTAGTCCCAGTACTGATCGTTTGGCCCATTGTAACGCCATTTGTTGCTTTCTTCAAAACCCCAGCTAAGGCGATTGATAAAGGTGTCGCGACCGATCAGGTCGGCCAGGCCATCAACATCTTGCGGCACGAAGAAGGTAAGCTGCCAGGCGTTTCCTTCCACATAGTGCTTGTTGGCGCCCGACTTGAACGGATCGAAATCGGCTTGCCAATTGCCTTCGGAGTCTTTCATCCGGGCATAGCCTATTTCAGGATCGATGGCATTTCTCCACCACTGTCCGCGATCGTTAAAATATTGATAATCTTCGGTTTTACCGAGTGCTTTGGCGAACTGCCCTACCGTCCAATCGTCGAAGCTATACTCCATGCTATTGGAATAACGACCTTCATTGTAAGGTACATACTGATGCTTGAGGTAGGTTTCCAGATCACGGTTGCCTGCAAAACCACCGGCGACGTGGGTGGCTGGTGTGGTCTGCATTTTTTTAACGGCTTCATAAGCTTTTTCAATATCATAATCGCGTATGCCCATTTGGTAGGCTCCGACGATTAATGGTATCTCATGTTCGGCTACCATAACGGGCACATACTCCATGCCGGCAGGCCCTTTGGCAAGCCAGCCATTGGCATCGTACATAGCGAGTTGCGAACGTACCCAGCGACTGCTCCATTCGGGTGTTACGAGGTTCCAGAACTGATTGAGGTTCCAGAAGGTATTCCAAAAGGCATCGCAACCCAAGGCATAATCGTCTGCCGGATTGGCAAATTGACGGATCTGCTCGTCTGCCGAACGCCAACGACCGTCTACATCGCTAAAGGTATTGCGACTGGCTAAGGCGCGATACATATTGGTGTAGAATTTTTCTTTCTGTAGGTAATTGTTGCTGCTGATCTGAACGCGATTGAGCAGATCGTTCCATGTTGCACGATTTTCAGCCATAACGGCATCAAATGACCAACCATGTGGATCGCTGATTTCCGTGCGGAGGTTGAGCGCTGCGTTTTCCAAACTAACATAGGAGATGCCGGTGCGTACTTGAACGGTACGCGCTTTATTGAGGTCGAACTCGACATACATGCCGGCATTTTCGGCACTGTCAGCTTGAAGGTTTTGTTGGCGACTTACTTTGCCGTTGAGCCAAGAACCGTAGTTGACGATGGGCTGATCGAATTCCATCACGAAATGGACGATATAATCTTGGTTGACATCGCCCGACCAGACATGCGCCGAGAACTGTTCGCTGATGCCTTCAATGCGGGTATCGCTTACCTTAGTGATTTTGACGTTTTTGAGGTCATAGCCATATTCGGCAGGTATTTTGAGGTCAATCATGACGCGACCGGTATCACCTTCATGGTAGGTATAACGCTGAAAGCTGCTGCGATTGAGCGAAGTGAGTTCCGCTTGAATGTCATAGCGTTTCAGGTCAGCTTTGTAATAACCTAGGGGCGCCTCTTCGGTCGATTTGTCGATTTCCGAGCGATAGCCCCCTTTTTTGCCGCTCTGATCGCCAACGAAGGTAATCAGCTCGCCCCTTACAGGGAAGGTTCCTAAGCCGGCCATCGTCCATTCATGGATATGACTGAAGGTTCCGATAGACTCAAAAGTAGGGTCATAACCGGCCTGCCAACCGCCGTTCTGATTATCCGGGCTGAGTTTGACCATACTGAATGGCATCCAAGGACCGGGAGCGATCATCCAACGCGAGTGGGCGCTGCCGATCAGCGTATTGACATAGTCGGCCGGGCTAGCGGCTTTCTGTGCGTTGCGGGTTATGGTCCCGCTGGTATACTCTTTACCGTTAATTAGGATTTGGTACTTGCTTTCGGTTTTGCTGCTCACCGTTGGCATGGGTGCTTCAAGGATAGCGCGACCGGCTTCGAGTGTTTGCTTTAGGATTTCTTGGCCGTCTAGGCGTACGCTGATTTGCGCGCCCTCTTCAGCGTCAAGGACGTCGATCAACAGGGGCTGTGAGTTGGCTCCGCTTTGTGAGTTTGCAGTTGTCTCGTTCGTTTCAAAAGCGGCCGGCTCGACATTGCGGATCATGGCGTCGGCAGGCTTTTGAAGATTTACCTGTTGCGGCCCCTCTAGCTTGACCTGATCGAATGCGATCCATCCGCCATCAAGCGAGGTGATGACAATTTCGTTGTAACCTTCTTTGAAGAGGTCCTGATAACCGACGATGACGATTTCTTTCTGGTCGTCCGTAAAAGGCGGCAGCGGATTGGATTCTTCTGCGTTGTTTTGACCGGCTTTGCGGGCTTCGGCCGACGGTTCAAAGGGGAATTTAAAAGATTCGCCATTGACTAAGACCTTGACATCAGCGCCATTCGTCTTATCGACACCGAGGAGATCAAGTTTTAGTCGCCATCTGTTTTCTTTTGTCTTGGGTGCGCGATTCACTTCCCGCGCGCCTTCCAGCTCAAAAGCAAGGGTGATAAAGTGAGATCGGATGCCGGCCGTGCGACCGGTTCCACCCCAAGAGTTCTTAGGACCGGGCAGAACAAAGGGAAATTCGCTTTTGGAATCTGATTTCCCAATATGGAAATAACGGTCTTCATAACCAAAGTCGTGTCCCAGAAAGTCTTCATAGGACGCAGGATATAAGGTCATATCGTCTGCCTTTTGGTCATCCTCACCGATGGACCAGATGATCTTTTTAGATGAGTCGTCCGAGGCTTTTTTAGAGGTTTGCGCTGATAACGTGAGAGCGCTCAGCAGACAGAGTGTTAGGCTGAGGGAGAACGTTAGACTGTAACTGAACGTCCGACTGAGGATATGCTTGATCTTTTTCATCTTATTGAGTATAGGTTATATGGGTCGTTATTTTTAGGTTCTTAGTTATTTTGATTGTTATTCAATTTCGGTCGACTCTGGCGGTCGGTTCACGACACCCCATTCGGTATTGGGTTCTTCGCCCATGGTGAACGACAGCGTGCCCCCTTGCATGAGTTCGTCGCGATACATCCAACAGTTATCCAAGGAATTGCCGTTCCATGTAGCGGACTGGATATAAACGGCTTTCTCTGAATTATTAATGGTTTCAATGAGGAGTTGATTCCCGTTGCCGAGGCGGATATGAGCCTTATCAAATTGCGGGCTGCTGAATTGGATAACGGGTCGCATATCGGTTAAGCCTTTAACATCTAGGAGACCGAGCGCGGCCATGACATACCAAGAACCGAGTTGGCCCTGATCTTCATCCTGCCCGTATCCGTAGCCATGAATTCTTTCTACGCCATAGAACTCATCCAAAATAGCACGTGTCCATTTTTGTGTTAGGTACGGTTTGCCGGAAAAGTTGAACAACCAACTGATATGCAGACTAGGCTGGTTTCCATGATTGTAGACCGACTTGACGCCGGCAAAGGCATCGATTTCCTTACCGCCGCCAAAGGCAGTTTTCTGTGCGGTGTCAAAAATGGTATTGAGTCGCGTATTGAATTCCTTTTCGCCGATTTTGGCGATCAGTCCGACAGGGTCATGCGGCACATAAAAGCTGTACTGCAATGCATTTCCCTCTTGGAAGCCCCTCCAAGGCTGGTAGGGATCGAAATTGTCGATAAATTCACCGTCATGGTCTTTCGGCCGGATGAGTTTATCTTCCGGTTCGAAGAGATTCTCCCATCCTTTGGAGTAGCTCATCAATTCTTTATAATCCTCTTCTTTGCCCAAAGATTTTGCCATTTGTGCTACGGCATGGGTAGAAAAGCTGTATTCCAAGGTATGGGATGCGGAAAAATTAGAACCCGCCGAATTGCTTTCATTTTTATCGTGATAAGGTATATAGCCCTGTTCGATAAACGGTTTGAGGTCCATTTTGCCGGAACCGACAAAGCGGTCTTGCCAGTCGAGTTCATTGGCCTTGATGGCCTCATAAGCTAGGTCGACATCATAATCTCGTAAGCCGATCTGATAGCCGGCTGCAAGTGCGAGGCCGACAAAGTTGGTACCAACGCCTGAGACGTAGTGGCCATTGGCCATGCCATCCGCAAACCATCCCCTATGTTTATAGAATTCTAAATGGCTATGGATGTAATCGTTGTATTTTTCAGGATAGGATAAAGCCCACAATTGGGTGATGTTCCAAAAGGCTCCCCAAATGGCATCTGTATTCATAAAGTTGGCCGTTGGATTTCCTTGAGCGTCAAGTGGTAACTGGCCAGTTTTTCTGCCATATTGTGGATACTGCCCATTGACATCATTCGCAATGCCTCGTCCGAGGAGTGCGTGATAAAGGCCGGTATAGAACTTGGTTTTATTGGCGACGTTATCATCTTCGATGTAAAGCTTGCTTAGCTCCTCTTGCCACTTGGCTTGTGCTTGTTTTTTTGCCTGATCAAAAGACAGATCGCTCGCCTCCACTAAGAGGTTATTGCGAGCATTTTCAAGAGACGTATAGGATAAACCCACTTTCGCTTCGATGACTTCATCCTCAGCAGTTTGGTAATCCAGATAAAGTCCTGCGCCAAGTCCATCTATTTTATTTATGTTTTCCAAGACTCCGTCTGCGTGAAAAGCGCCTACACTGGAAGGGGCCTTGCTAAGTTCTCCATAGACATACATGGAGATTTCCCCTTCGGGATCAAAATGTGCGACGTATTTAGGATAGGTAGTGACCGAACCTTCGAAATGCGTTTCATCGACCATCCTAATATGGGCTTTTTTCACGTCACCACTCTCACCTTGTTCATTTCCGATATCGATGATGATTCTGGATGAATCACTTTGTGGGAAGGTGTAGCGATGGAAACCTACGCGCTTGGTTGCCGTGAGTTCTGCATTGATTCCATAATCGTCAAGATACACCTGATAATAACCGGGTTCCGCAGTTTCACGATCATGGCTAAAACGCGAACGGTATCCGTCATCCGGATGTTCCAGATCGCCAGGAATTGTCTTCAGCGCACCGGTAGTCGGCATCATGGTAAATCCGCCAATCTGCCACTCGTGGAAGTGGACAAAGCCTTCGATGGACTCGTGGCGAGGATCATAACCGACCGCCTCCCAGCCGGATGGATTTCCTTCATGAGCGTCGGTAGCTGGAGCCAATTTAGCCATCCCGTAAGGCATGGCCGCCGGTGTGTAAAAGAACCAGCGACTATGAGCTGTTCCAATGCTGGGGTCTACATATTGCAGAACATTCTCTTTTTGAAGGCTGTCCTTTTCCGTTCCGCAAGCGACTAGGGATGCGAGCAGAAAGATGAATAGATAGTATGAGGACAGCTTTTTCATGTTTTTCTATTTAGATGCTGAGTTTTCGTTACTCCAAAATTTCTCGATCTCTTCGAGGGATTTTCCTTTGGTTTCCGGCAGAAGTCGATATACCGTCATAAAGGCGACCACACAGAAGAATGCGAAGAACCAAAAGGTAAAGGCCGTGCCAATGGATCCCAGCATAACGGCTGTAATCTGTCCGACTGCCGCATCGGCAACCCACATAACCATGATACTGAGACCCAAGGCGCGGCCACGGATATGTGTAGGGAAGATTTCCGAAGCTACAACAAACTTCAGTGGACCTATGGAGAAAGCAAAGCTTGCGAGGAAGAAGGATACGGCGATCAAGATGAGGATGCCCGGTACATTGTCCAGATAAAAGAACACACCGGTGAGCAACAAACTGATAGCGGCACAGGCAGTACCGATTAGGTAAAGCGGTCGCCTTCCCAGTTGATCAACTTTCCAAATGGCGATAAAAGTGAAAAGCATATTGGCTACACCGAAGATGATCTGACTCTGGAAGGAATTACTTAAACTGATGCCCGCATCTGTGAGGATGGTTGGACCGTAATAGATAATGGCGTTGATTCCGCAAAACTGTGAAAAGAACGGCAGTAGCAATCCTAGTAGAAGCGGTCTACGCATAGAGGGTGCTAATAGGTCTTTATAGGATCCTTGTCTGCTTTCGCTCTGCTCACTGATACTGGCGATGCTTTGCTCTGCCTCCTCTTCACTGCTGATCTTTTCGAGGATACGGATCCCTTGCTCTCGTTTTCCGTTTTGGATAAGCCAACGCGGGCTTTCGGGAACAAAGAATAATCCGATTAAAAAAAGTAAAGCCGGCAGGGCGCCAACAAGGAACATGCCTCGCCATACTTCTTCACCAAAGAGGTAGCTAAAGGTATCATTGTGCAGGTTGATATTCTCTGCCGATAAAAGCAGTCCGTAGTTACTTAAGTAAGCAATAAGAATACCGACGGTAACGGCTAGCTGATAGTAGGTTACAAACCGTCCTCGTTTATGGGCCGGTGCAATTTCTGAGAGGTACAAAGGCACAATATTGGACGCTATACCAACACCGACACCGGCAAGGATTCTAGACCAGATAATATGTGCATAGGTATCAAGGAGCGCGCAACCCAAGGCGGATATAAAAAACAGGATAGCAGCAGCGACGAGCAGTTTTTTACGACCAAGGCGGTCACTTAAGGATCCGGAAAAGGCAACGCCGATGATACAACCCACCAAGGCTGATGATACCAACCAACCCTCTTGGGCAGGACTTAGGGCAAATTGATCTTGCATCAAAGGCAAGACGCCAGATATAACGGCCATATCAAAACCGAACAGGAGGCCGCCGAGCGCTGCAATGATGCAGATCATCATGATAAATAAACTAGATTGTTTCATCTGCTTTATTTTTAACAAAGGCTTTGATTACTTTAGCTGAAACCGATCCTTTATTGATGAGGCGATAACTTTTAGCACTTGCGGGAACAATAAAGGTTTCAGCATAATTAAATTGGGTTTTGGTACCGTCTTGAGTTTCCACTTCAATACGGGTACCGTCGACCAGCATCAGGATATGGACGCCGTCTTCTGTTTGCTGTTCGATTTCCGTATTAAACTCGAGCCGGTGTACATCATAATAATGTTCTGTGTGGGTCGGCAAATGAACCACCTGCCAGTCGCCCCCAACCTCAATCACTTCTGGCTTGGAGACCAACTCTTGGCTGACACGTTCCCCTTTTCGTTCAAAGTTAAGATTGTTAAATCCGTGCTCAATGTTGATCGGCCGCGATTTACCCTGACTGTCTTTTTGCAACCAATCGTACATTTTAAAGGTATAAATATAGGGTGTTGCACTGATTTCAAGTACGAGGTTATCGCTTCCCGAGCTATGGATCGTCTGGTTGGGTATCAAAAAGAAATCGTGTTTATTGGCATTAAAACTCTGCAGGAAGCGGTTCACATCAACTTCCTGGTCGTGTTCATGGCTATCTTCCAGTGTTTGCCTGAATTCCTCGGGATTGATATTGTCCTTGAAACCGAGGTAGACAATTGAATCTGCCTTGCTATCAAGGATGTAATAGGTTTCATCTTGTGTGAAGGTTTCGCCGAACTCTTTTTGTACATACGACAGCGAGGGGTGGCTCTGGATAGAAAGATTCCCTCCGCTGAAGGTATCCAGAAAGTTGAAGCGGATGGGAAAATAGGTTCCGAAAGTCGCTTCATGTCGCCCTAAAATAGCTTTTGACTCTTGGAACATCAGCGTATCAAAACTCACTTCCAGCAGATTGCCGTCGCTTTCAAATACCAATCCGTTTTCTGGCGCAATGATTTCAAAGGACCAGGCATAATTAGGTTCATCGCGACTAAGCTGCGGAAAGTGTTTTTTCATCCATTGACCGCCCCAAACACCGGGATCAAACCAAGGGCGAGGTCGAAATACGGAAGTTGATAGCTTTTTGATGCCTGCAAAGAGATCTTCGGCGAATAACCATGAGATGGTGTCGGTCCACTGTGAATCAGCAAAGATGGTGATCTCTTTGAGCAAAGATTCTTTATGCTGGTTACATACGCGCCAGTCGACAAAGTAAAAGCGCTTGTACATAGTCTGATCATCGCCCGTCGGTTCTCCACCAAAATTGCCAATGGAGCCTGCCCTCATGCGATATAGGAGTTCATTTTTAGGCAGATCTATATATACTAAGGGTATCTCTGTAGGACGATTCTTCGGAGACTGATCGACTTCGGAGATGGCAGCAAGTGCCGCACCCGTGCCAATAATGATATTGAGATCAGTATCTTGATCTAGTTGAATAGCTGTTAACGCTTCCGGTCGAAAGAAATCGCGCAGACTTAAATCAGCATTATACCCCCAAACCGAGCCTTCCTCACCCATGTAGGGCTGAACCAGCTGCTCAATCTCTTCTTGGCTATGCATGAAGTTTTCCATCATAACCCAGTTAACACGCAAACCTTTCCCTTCCAAAAGAGGCCCCAAGCGACCGATGATGTAATGCCAATCGACCCCCACATATCCGTCTATCTTGATCACTTTTTGTGATGCCATCCAGTCGGCTAGTGATGGATAGCCATTTGATATTTTGCCACCTCCGAGTGAATGAAAGGGGTATAGATTGTAGTCTTTTCCCGATTGAGTACGTTCGCAGACATGCGGAGGCATGATTTCTTGAGTTGTCTTTCTTGTGATTTCTTTAATTTCCATTAAACAATGTTAGAATGTATATACATATCGAAACAGTAAAAAAGTACGTTAGCTGATGTTTATACGTTATAAATACTTAATTTTGATTAGATTAATTTTAATTGACTATAGCAATAATAGCGAAATGATTTATTTAATCAAATATTTTCCTCAAATAATTCCTGAAAACAAATCATATGTACATACAATAGACTTTTTAGATTTTTTTATATTACTTTTGTAACATAACCGCGGTACAATGAAGCTAAGTATTGATCATTCTAGTCCTGTCCCCCTTCACTACCAAGTTGAAGAACTGTTAAGAAACCTGATAGATTCTCCAGATTTCAGCAAAGGTCAGTTATTGCCGAATGAAGTGGATCTAGCAAAGCAATTGGCGATATCACGCACGACGCTTAGGCAGGCTATCAACAAATTGGTTTATGAAGGTTTGCTTGTCAGGAAAAAAGGTGTGGGCACTTGGGTTGCCGAGAATAGACCGCTGAGCACCAAATCGAAGAACTGGCTTAGCTTTTCGCAAGAAATGGCGGCACGAGGGATCCCCATTCGGAATTTTGAACTGCATATCAGCTGGGTAAAACCAGATCCGGCGATCGCCGAGTTTTTCGAAATCAAGAAAGACAAGAAGGTATTGAAGCTGGTCCGACTCCGGGGCACGACCGACGGACCTTTCGTTTATTTTGAATCCTATTTTCATCCACGGGTAAACTTGACGGGCGAGGAAGACTTTAAAATGCCACTGTACGAGATGCTGGAGCAGTCGCATTCCATCGTTGCCTATAAGTCACAAGAGGAAATCGGCGCTATTCTAGCGGATGACTTTATTGCCGATAAGCTGGAAGTCGACCTCCACAGTGCGATCCTCTACAGAAAGCGCTTTGTCTTCGATCAGGCGGAGCGACCGATAGAATACAACCTAGGTTACTACAAAGCGGATAGTTTTACGTACACGGTAGAGAGCATCCGGGAGTAGTGATTCCAATTTTATCGTAACAATCGCGCCGATCCTTCGTCCAAGAATCGCATTAATTTTCCTACATTTGAATCTATGAAGTACTCTTACATTGCTTTAATGGCATGTTTCTGCCTTTTAATAAGCGGATGTTACGAAAGACCGGGAAACCGTGATACTGGTGCATCTGAGGAGACAACGAAAGCCATTGCGGAAAATGATTTGACTGCGGAGGTGACTGAGAATGCAAGTGGTAAGCTGGATTCTAGCGGTGCGGCCACGGACGAAAAAGCTGTCAGCAAGGGCCCAACGAAAGTGGCGCTCTATGTTGAGAATTCGGGTAGTATGAACGGTTATGTGAACGGGAATACGGAGTTCAAAAACGCGTTGGGCGACCTACTAGTTCTATTGAAATTCCATTACGGCGAGGAAAATATTGACCTCTTTTTTATTAATGATCAGATTCATGCGCTAGATGATTTGGGCGATCTAACACGCTTTGCTTCCTGGCTGAATCCGACAACCATGAAAGTGGGGAACACGGCTTCGAGTGACCTGAACCTGGTATTTAAGAAGGTTCTGGAAAAGACAGATGGCCAAACACTTTCGCTCTTGTTTTCGGATTTGATTTATTCGATACAAGGTTCGAATACGGAAGAGCTCTTAGGTTACCAGAAGAGCCAAACGAAAGATGCCTTTCTTTCGAAATCCAAATCGGGTTCTGAACTGCAGACGTCCATTATCCAGTATCGGTCGACTTTCAACGGAACGTATTGGGATAAGAACAATCAGCGAACGGAACTGAAGGGTGCGAGTCGCCCCTACTACTTGACGATTACTGGTGAGGCTGACCGGGTGCTTGATCTGAATGAAAACATCGACCTGAAGGTAGCGGGTTTTGTAAATCAGCTGACCTTGACGACGGACGACTTTTCGGAGGACAATTATTATTCGGTGCTGACAAGTACCTACAATCAGGGTCGCTTTAAACCAATCCGCAGTATGTCTTCAGCTAAGTATGTACGTGGCATTGAGGATGTGGAGGTTAATGAACGCAGCTCCGCTCCTTTTTCATTTGCTGTGGCGGTCGACCTTTCACGGATTCCTGTAGAAGAAAGCTACAAAGTAAATACGGCAAACTACGAGATTCTGGATGGGAACTATGCGATTGATTCCATTATGCGGATTGAGCAGAATGATATTCAGCCGAGTGATTGGATTCGTATACAGGAGGCAAATGCTACACACTTGTTTTTAGTGGAAGCGCAAGGGAAAGCTTTTTCAGACTTGAGTTTTGCAATGAAAAAACAACTACCGGCGTGGGTGTATGAAAGCGACACGAAGGATGATACAACACTTGAGGGCAGAAAGGATAAGACCTTTGGCTTCAAATATTTGGTGGAAGGAGTTTCGGAAGCTTATGAGACGGTAGCGAAGAATAAAGAGTATTATTTTGAGGTAAAAGTTCCGGTTCGTAAAGCGACGGCGAGCAATACTGGAAAGATTTTTGTTGTGCTTGTGCTGCTTGCGGTAATCGGAGGATTGGTGTACACCTATATGAAACGACGAAAATGAATGAAATTTTTGCCCCGCTATACGAGGGCTGGGGATTATTTTGGTTAGGCGATTTTTCTAACGATCTTTATAGCAATAACTTATACACACCGGTAGGTCTGATCATGCTGATCTCATCCATTATATGGATGCTGGTTTATTATTATGTGATTGACCATCCGCGCTTTGCAAAAGCATGGCACTGGTTGGTGTGGATTTTGATTTTATGTGGAATTAATTTCGCAGTAGCGAACTATGTATCTTTTTCACAATTGACGGAGCTGTATACGGCTCAGGAAAAAGATGTGCCTTACTATGCGGAGTTTACGACGTTTTCTTTTGTGAATGCGCTGTGGACCTTTATTGTGGCTTTTGCTGTGTCTTTACTCATTAAAGGAAAGTCGGTGATGTGCCGACGGACACCTTTTTAATTCGATTGATAAAAAATGGCTAAACTCTATTTATTTGGAATTGGGGGTACGGGATCGAGGGTTATTAAATCCTTGGCGATGCTGCTGTCAGCAGGTGTAGATTTTAATGGATATGAATTGGTGCCTATTATCATTGATCCGGATTCGGCGAATGGTGATGTGACGCGGACGGTAGAGATACTAAAGGCCTATCAGCATATACACGAACGGATTAATAAGGAAAAGACACCGGATAGCAGTTTCTTTAGCACACCGATCTCGGGTATCTCACAGAACTTCAGATTGGAAATAAAAGGTAGCCATAATGAGGAATTTCGGGAATATATTGGCTATTCGGAATTGAGCGACAATAATAAGGCTTTAATCTCGATGTTGTTCTCTGAAGATAACTTGCGAGCAGATATGGAGGTGGGCTTTAAAGGCAATCCAAATATCGGTTCGGTGGTGTTGAACCAGTTTAGCGAATCGGAAGATTTTGTGAAGTTTGCGTCCGACTTTTCGACGGGCGATCGGATCTTTATTATCTCTTCGATTTTTGGTGGAACTGGTGCCGCAGGTTTTCCATTGCTACTGAAGAATATTAAGAATGCAGACCATACCTTACCTACTTGGGCATTGTTGAAAGAGGCACCCATTGGAGCTATATCGATTCTTCCCTACTTTGGGGTATGGCCTGATCCGAAGTCGAAAATCGACAAGGCAACCTTTATCTCCAAGACGAAAGCAGCGCTAACTTATTATAATAAGAATGTATCAGGTAATAATTCACTTAATGCATTATACTATATTGGTGATGAAGTAAATAAAGACTATGAAAATCATGAAGGGTCTACCTTCCAAAAGAATGACGCGCACTTTATTGAACTAGCGGCGGCATTGGCGATTGTCGACTTTGTGGCGACGGATGACTCCTATTTACAGAACGTAAACGGTCGCGCTACAGCTCCTTTATACAAAGAGTATGGGGTTATCAACGACGCGGAGACGATGACCTTTGGCGACCTGGGCAAGGGAACGCAGATGAGGCTACGGGAAGCGCTGACGAAGTTTACGTTGTTTAATATGTACACCGAAAATCATATTCATTCTGCATTGGATTTGCCATGGGCGACGGGCTCTGTGAAAATTGACCGACAGTTTTTAGGACAACCCTTCTTCAACACGTATATACGGACAATCAACAAGCATTTCTGGGAATGGTTAACCGAGCTGAAGAGGAATAAACGGAGCTTTGCTCCATTCGATCTGAAGGTTGGGTACAACAATCTTTTTGAACTCGTGGCCGACAGTAAGCCGAAGAAAGGATTGTTTGAACGGGGATCGAATTACTCGCGTCTGGACTATCTCCTTTCAAAAGTTGAACCGAAGATTAAAGCAAAAGATCAGGATACCTTCTTTATAGAGCTGTTTGATAAGGCTTTGGAAAATGCGACGAAAGAAAAATTCGGTACTTAAGGGTGTTTGGATTAATGATAAGAAGTGCGGAGTCGATTAAAACAAAACGGTAAAGAAAAAACACATGTCAAAAGTTTTTAGATTTCATAACGGTAATAACAATATTGAAGATTGGCAGATCACGGAAGCCTATGGCAGCAATGCTATCAGTGCGATCCAGGATCCTGCCGGTGAGTCTGCGAGCCGGGAAATCACGTCAATACCCAGTCCTTTCGCTCGTATAGACTTGATTCAGACGGCTTTTAGGCGATTGAATGAAAGTCGCCAAGTAGACGGCGATTCAATTTACCATAAAATGGTTTCTGATACGCTGGATGTGGCTGAACTGTTCTTTAATTTGGACCGTTTTCAGGACCGATTGAAACTGGTGGTATGGGATAAGCATCAGGATTTAAAGGAATTACTGAATTCATCGAACCCAAAACATAAGCGGCTGGGCGAAACACTGAAGCTTTACTTGGATCAGGATAAGGATGCACATAACTTTGATTCTTTGAATAGCATTTACCTGCTGGATTACTATCAGGGCGGTCCGCGAAAGATGAATATTATAGGAGGAACCTCTCCTTCTACCTTATTTTTCACCTCGGCTAACGATCTTAGTTACGTGAATATCCAGTTTG
Source organism: Albibacterium profundi (assembly GCF_042159835.1). Lineage (NCBI taxonomy): Bacteria > Pseudomonadati > Bacteroidota > Sphingobacteriia > Sphingobacteriales > Sphingobacteriaceae > Albibacterium > Albibacterium profundi. The sequence goes on from NZ_JBBVGT010000001.1 coordinate 108,374, forward strand.
GGATCAAGAAAGTATTTTCCTCTCAATACCAAGCGCTTTATCAGCGGGATATCGAGTTTCAGAAATACCTTTACGGAATGCAGAAACACTGGACAGGATTCCAATCGAAGTTCCACGAAATCGACGGCTATTTGAATGAAAATTACAGTCGCCTACGAGACGACGTAAAGCAAGCGATTCAAGGCCTTACGGAGGCTGAGTTCAACAATGCATATACGCCGATTACGATTGGAGGCGACGGAAACATGGTGGAGGTGCTGGGCTTCCCGATACGAAAAAAAATTGCAAAACCAACGAATATTGCAGACCAGTCTGACTTCGTAATTGCCTCTGACAAATATGAAGGCCTGAAGCCGTTGGTATTGCCGAACGAGAAATTTTCAAATAAGCTACAATACACGACTGATCACTGGGATGCGAACCTGAAGGCGCCGCATGTTGATACACGTGACATGAGCGAGCGTAAACTGCCTTTTGTTGGCGACCAGTATCCGTACCTTACGGTATCTGATTTGCTGGAGCCTTATTTGATACGCACGGTCTATCCGTTGCAGAAGTCGGCTTACTTTGATGGAAACCTGTCTGCCGAGAAGTCTTTTACCAAAGGTTTTATTCTGCCGATAAAGAAAGCTTTTTTCGACTATTTTGATACGGACTTTTTACTGGGGCATACAGCGAACGGTCAGCCAGCCTTCGAAATGCGCTTGGGCGCAGGCGGTGGTGTGACCGTTACCTTACGTGTTCCGGTTAAAAAAGGCACGGTCTCATTTCAGCGAATATACTATCCGTCGTCTAACGAATTGAGTATTGAAGAAGCTGATATAGAAAACAATAAAGGTATTATCGTAGAGAATCAGTTTAGCTTAACAACTTTCCCTTTTTATAAGCTGCCGGCCGACTATAATCAGGTTTATCGCATAGCTTTGATGGATCGTGATGTATTGCCACTGACGAAGTCTAGACGCTACTCTTTGAGTTTCTTTAAGAATCGTGCTGGTGGAAAAGGTGCTGACTTGGGGGCAGCGAATGCCAACGCGGAAACGACTATCAAGGCAGAGAAATCACGCTCGAGGAAGTCGGCTGACGGACTCAGCTCTCACTTCTATGTATTGGAAGATGACTTCGATTATATGGTGGTGAAGGATGGCGCCGGACACCAGGGAATTGTGCTTCCGCTGTTTGAGAAAATTGAGCCGGGAACGGAGAGCTTTACCTTTGCAGTCGATTTTGGAACGACAAACACGCATATAGAATATCGGAAAAACGATTTGGACCCGCAGCCTTTCGAGATTGGTGAGGACGACCTACAGATGGCTAGCCTACATGATCCGAAGATTGAGGAGACGGATATATCACTCTCAGGGACAGGTGCTGCGGCATTGATCCTAACCCTTCCGCACGAGTTCTTGCCATTGAAAGTAGGTCGAAAATTGCAATACGGCTTCCCGACACGGACCGCGATCCATTACAATGATGCAACGGATTTTACAAGTTCTACTTATGCCTTAGCAGATCTGAACTTATCCTTTACTTACGAGAAGGAATTGATACCAAAGAATATTAAGTTTGACACCAACCTGAAGTGGTCCGACTTTAAAGCGAATACCAAGGAGCTGAAGAAGGTGGACGCTTACTTTGAAAACCTGATGCTGTTGATCCGAAACAAGGTGATTCTGAATGGCGGGAATCCGGATAAAACCGATTTGGTATGGTTCTACCCTTCCAGCATGTTGCCTTTCAAGATCGGCATGATGGAATTTAAATGGGAGAACCTGTTCAGTCGCTATATAACCGACAAACGTTCTCCGATGAAGCTGTCGGAGTCGATCGCCCCATTCTATTACTTCAAAAACCGACTGGGTGTGACGGCTACGGAGCGCCCGGTAGTGTCAATCGACATCGGCGGTGGTACTTCGGATATGGTAGTGTATACGAAGAATCGACCGGAAGTGCTGACTTCGATGCGTTTTGCGGCGAACACGATCTTTGGAGATGCTTATAATTCCAATCCGGCATTAAATGGTTTCGTAAAGAAATACACAGAGAAGTTTAAAGACCTGGGAATTGTATCCTATTACCTACCAAAGCTGCAGCGCTCGGATGATATTGCGGGATTCTTCTTCTCGCTAGAAAACAACCGGGATCTGCAGAAAAGGAATCACGATGCATCCTTTGCAAAAGAGTTGCGACAGGATGCGGATTTCCGAATGGTGTTCCTATTGTTCTATTCGGCGATTATCTATCATCTGGCGAAGCTTATGAAGGCCAAAGGCTTGGATAAGCCGGCTTATATCACATTCTCGGGAACGGGATCGAAGGTGATCGACTTTGCCGATCCGCGACCGAAGTTGAAAGGTTTAGGGAAATTGACCGAGGCTATTTTCTCGGAAGTGTATACAGCGGCTGGCTTGGGCACGAGTGAAACTGACGGCGACGGGCGCCCTGATGAGGATGTCGATATCTTGGCCGCTTCTGCGGATGCTTTAGCAGCCAACAAAGCGGTGCACCCAATGGACGGTGCAATCGAACTAAAACAATATGAAAATCCGAAGGAAATAACCTGTAAGGGTGGCTTGATGATTGACGAGGAGATTGAGATTGAAGATATCAAATCGGTGCTGCTAGGTGATGAAAAGAATACGCTTTTAGAAGATAAAGCGTTGACTTACTCAGATATAAATAATGAATTGACAGATAGCGTATTAGTAGAGTACAATAATTTTATTGACTTGTTCTTTAAACTCCATCAGGATATGAATTTTTCGAAAGAATTCGGAGCCAATCCTTCGACGATTACCTTAGCGCAGACGGTCTTGAGAAGCAAAGCAAAAGAGTTCTTACTTTTAGGTATTGAACAACAGCTTAAAGAGTTGAATGAAGATCAAAATGTAGAAATATCAGACAGTTTATTTTTCTATCCGCTAGTGGGTGTCCTTAACAAATTGGCTTTCAATATTTACGAAGAAGAGGAAGTTCAGTAGGCGAAGTAGGGTGACTCCTTTTGAAGTAAATTTTATACACGAATGAAAGATTGTACGTTATTGTAGAAGATAATTTTAAGAAACATGTTTTTAACGACCATATTACCGGCGATAGTTGTTGTTTTCCTGATTGTCATTCAGGGTTACCTAACGCAGCGCACGATGAAGAGCAAATATGCCGACCCTTTGCAAAAAAAGGTAGAGGAGCTGGAGTTGGATATCGCGAAGAAGGACCATGAGGTAAAGAAATTAACGGAGACCGTATTGGCTCTGCAAACAGAACTGGAAAAGATGGCACAAGATACGGTGAAGTTCTTAAATCAGAAGCCTGTACAATCCGCACCTAAACAAGAGAAAGAGCTGTTAGCCGACTTCTACATGTCGACCCCAAACAAAGACGGGAGCTTTAACAGCGCTTCGTATAGTGAGCAATTTCTTCCGTCCGTTTCGATCTATCATTTTACGGCATTAAATGAGAAAGAAGCCGAGTTTGAATTTGAAAGCGACGAACAGGGAACTCGAGATGCGTTAAATTTTTCAAAATCGTATATTGAGCCCGTATGTGACGAGGAAAACGATGTAACGCCAGATAGCAAAACAGTGGTGACCTTGCGGAAAGGCTTGGTCGAGAAGAACAACGGTAGCTGGATTGTAAAACAAAAGGCTGTGGTGATGTATAAGTAATAAATCAGCAACGAAAATGATAACTGCGATTGTGATAGGAATTGGATTGATAGCCGTGGGCATGCAGCTTTACTTCTTTCTGAAGACGCTGGGGCAAAGCAGTGCCTTAACGAAGCTGATCCCTCCGACAAAAGATTTAAAGACGGTTAAGGTGTTTGTTCCCGACCAAGAAGAGTTGGACTCCGAAAAAGTTCTATCGAAAAAACACAAGCATGCGGTAAGTCCGGAGCAACGGATTTCTGAAGAAAGCTTTTTTGAACATTTAGTTCGATCAGACGAAAAATAAGGCTATGGGATATATTGAGGTAAAACTAATTGAAGCTCCGAAAAACTGGTCGAAAGACAAGAAAGCCCTGATCACACAGATAAACGACTATCTGCTGAAGAACCGAGGCTTAATTGGCGACTTCAATCAGCTGAAAGAGCTTATTGACCGGAAGTCGGACGCCCAAGATAAAGACATCAAAAACAATGTCACCCTCCCCTTATACATCGGCCTGGTGGCGGCATTGCTATCCCTAGTCATTGCATTTTTAAGTTTGCCGTCCGTGACATCGATTGGTGCTGAAACGCTAGGTACGCTGTTCGTCGTCTTAAAGATAGCCTTAGTGGTGAGCATTCTAGGTTTTCTACTTACGGTTATTTCCTGGGGTTTTATTTACCGCAAGGCTGCTGCGAAAAACACAGAGCAGAAGATGGCGATGTATGATTTCATACACCAAGAGATGGATCAGCAGCTTTCTCATAATATTACATCGAGCGTGTATGCACTGCAAGCCAAGATGGACAGTTTTGCCAGTCGCTTTGAAAAGAGCACGGTGGGTTTCCAGATGGTAGTTCAGGAAATGAAGGCCAGTTTTGAACAGCAAGCTAAATACATGAGGGAATTGAAGGACACGGACTTAGGCGCTCTGAGCGAACATAATGTCAAGGTTATTCAAGAGATACGTCATAGTGCAAAAGAGTTTGATAAGCTGAACAACTACCTGAAAGAAACGAACGCTCTGGTGGAAGGCATGAAGACACTGAACGCCAACTTAGAAGTTCGCGAGAAGCAGTCGACCGCCCTAGAGCGCATTTCTAAATCGGTAGACAGCAATATCGATCTGAACAAGCAGATGATTGAGGTACTTCATTCTGATCTGCGCGAGATAGAGACCCGAAAGAAATACATGGCCGATGCCGTCATCAATGTAGATCACGCTTTACAAAAGGCTTTGGAGGAGTTAAGTGCCCATACCATCGCTAAATTGAACAGCATCCGTGAATTAACGATCAAAGAAGAGCATGCCATAGAAAAGCGTGTGGCTGTGCGTGACAAACAGCAGGGCAAGCAATTAGAGCAGGTTTTATCCGCCTTGCAATCACTCATCGAGGAAATGAAGGAGAACAAGGCTCAATAATAGCATCCTGTTCCCTATTATATCCAGTCTACTGATGATATTTTAACATATCACGCTATTAAGTGATATGGAAACCTATTCGCTTAGAATTAGCAGGTGAAACGAATCTTTAAAGCGTTTGGTTTTTGTATTCAATTGCTTCCAGTTGCCCTGCAACTTTAGAGGGCACTGTAAAATGCTGCATATTTTTCAGGTGACGGGTATGATGCATATCCGAACCAATAAAATCAATCATTTTGGCATCCAGCATACGCAAGGCCAAGTCTTGTTCACGGCGGCCGTAATAACCTATGAAGGAAAGCGCATTGCACTGAAGCAGGCAGTTGCGATCCATAAAGGGTTCTAACCTGGAGAAACTTTTATCGACATAATGATAGCGTTCCGGATGTGCTAACAAGGGTTGATAACCATGGGTTTGAAGCTGGAATAAGATATTCTCTAAGTTGGGCGGCGTATCCATAAACATCGTCTCGATCAACACGATGTTATTACCCATCGTAAGCAGCTTCTCGCCTTCGATCAGTGTCGGAAAGTTTTCATCCAGCATGTATTCCGCAGCAAAACTGATCGGGATGGTATACCCACCCTTTTCATTGAGTTCAGCTTGAAGAAGTTGCCAAGCACTCTCGATACTATCGGGTGTGTTGGGATGGATATCACTGATAACATGCGGTGTGGCGATCAACTTCTGATAGCCCAGCGCAATGAGTCCGTCGATGAGTGCGATCGAATCGTCAACACTATCGGCCCCATCGTCTATACCAGGAAGGATATGCGAATGCATATCCGTCCTTAAAATCTCACCAATCGCAAAGCTTGTCTTTTTATTAAATATCGAGAACATCTAACCTTCCTTATTTTTCTGCAAAGATAGAGGATAAAATTTATTAGCGATCAAAAGACAGCCAATCCAATGTAAAGATATGTTCGTTCGGTTCCTGATCTTTCTTGAAGACAAAGTACAAGTCGTTAATGCCTCCGGGATCGTTTACTGGCGCGCTTAGCTCAATAAATTTACTCCAGTCGCCCGTATTTTTATAATCGAACGTGCTGATTACATCTCCCGTTGGCGAACCTACACGTACTTCTAACGTTGCATCAATGTTTAAGGAAGAATAGTTATATGTGATTTGCTTAATGCCTGTTAAGTCGATCTGTTTCAGCATGAACCAAGAACCATTGTGAATACTACCCAATTGCTCATTGGTGCGACCGATGTTGTTAAGCTCATCCGCATCCTCAGCTTCAACAACATTGGAACGTAGAACCAAGGCGTCTTGACCGGTTAGCGGAACAATTGCCCCTCCTCCATCAGTATATGATGCTTTCAGTACATAACGACCGCGTTTACCTTGTTTTTGGTGTTTATTAAGAGGCACGGCACCTTGTCTTGGCAGATCAAAGAGTTCAGCCTGTCCTGCAAGCGAAAGAATGTAGCGCACCATTTCTTTAGCTTCATTCTGAGACACTTGAGGGTGGCCATTCATATAATGCTGACCCCAGTTACCGCTACCACCTTCAATGATCTTATTGGCAAGTTGGCCAACAACATCCTGATCTTGATAACGCTGCGCAATCTGTATGAAATTAGGCCCAACCGACTCCTCGGTCCACTGATGACAAGCCTGGCAATCGCTTGCACGGATCAGACTTTCTCCCAAGGGTACCGGTATTGGCATTTGATGGCCCGGTGTGTTTTTTCGGCGAGACACTTTCGGAACGTAATTAAAACTAATATGCACTCGATCTTCAATAATCTCTGTGTCTTCCGCATCTTCAACCGTCACTTCATAAGGCAATGTCTTGTCATCAAAAAAGAAACTGCGATTGCCTTCGGTTTTGATAGTTACGACTGGCAAGGTATTACCCACCTTGATTTCAATGATTCCCGTCGACTCTGCTCCTGCCGCATCTGTAACGATCTGTTTAACCTGATAAACGCCGTTTTCTTCAAATGTATAAGAAGGTGACGCTTCAGTCGACTGTACTTCAGTTCCTTCGAAAATCCATTGATAGGTATGTTCGTCGTCCGAATCAGGATCGTAATTATTGTCCCCATTGAATGTCACGGTTAGAGGAGCAGTTCCTACGGTGTCTGATGCCGCAGGATATGATTCCGGTGCACGGTTGCCGCCATTGTACTCAATCCGAACTAAGCGAGCATCCACATTATCAATACCATATACGGAGCCGTATTCAAGCATATAAAATGCTCCATCGGGACCAACTTCCAGATCCATCGGTCGTCTGAAATCGCCATTGCTCTCCATAAAGCGTTCCATGCTCACAAAGTTATAGTTCTCATCAAGTCGCACAGCGAACACCCAACTTCTCATCCAGTCGTAGATAAATAACGCTTTATCATAGTATTCCGGGAACTTAACCGATGATTCCAGATCCTCGTCAAAATGGTAAACCGGTCCCGCCATGGCATTTCTTCCACCCTCACCTACGAGCGGGAATTCTTCTGATTTCTGATATGGATACCAGATAAGTGCACTTTGTGCAGGAGGCAATTCTTTTAACCCAGTATTATTAACCGATTCATTAATAGGTTTTTCTGGATTGAAGTAATCACCAAGCTCTTTGGTTTCAAAGTTATAGTCCGGATAAGGCTTGCTGTTGCCCACAAAATACGGCCAACCGTAATTACCCGCCTGCTTCGCTTGATTGATTTCATCATAACCACGAGGACCGTTATCGCCATCGTTCCCAGCATCTGGACCCACTTCACCCCAATAGAGAATCGAGCTTTCCTGATCGACCGAGATCCGGTACGGATTACGCGTACCCATGACAAATATCTCTGGTCTAGTTCCTTCTGTTCCTTCAGGGAATAGATTTCCTTCCGGAATGGTGTACGTTCCATCCGCTTCCGGATGTATTCTTATAACTTTTCCACGGAGGTCGTTCGTATTTCCGGACGAGCGCTGCGCATCAAAGGTAATCCGTCCTTCAATCTCGTCGATTGGCGCATAACCGCCTGATGCAAACGGCACTGTGTTATCACCAGTAGAAAGATACAAGTTGCCATCCTTGTCCCACGCAAGCGAACCACCAGTATGGGCACTAACTTCTCGCTCGATAGGCACCTCTAAAACTACGATTTCAGAGGACATATCAAGTTCGTCATTCTCTTTCAAAACAAAGCGAGAAAGGTTCTGGCGAGCAGGTAGCTTGTCCGGTGTATAATAGAAATAGATAAATCTGTTTTCCTTAAAGTCTGGGTCAAGTGTCACGCCCATTAAACCGTTACCAAATACTTCTTCAGGATCTTCAGGGAGAAGTTCAAAAGTGTGAAGCAATGTAGTTTCTCCGGTATTTGGATCATATTTAGAGAACTGCCCATGCCGTTCGATAAAGAACACTTTCCCATCGGGCGCCACGGCGAGCTCCATAGGCTCATTCAGGTCGTCGGACAAAATAATCTTCGTAAAACGGTTATCTTCTGGCTTTTTAATCGGTTCTTTATTTGTGTCAGGAGCACAAGAAACCACGAAAAGCGCTAGCATAAAAAAGCTTAGCTTTTTGGCAAGGATATTTGAATAATTCATATAGATTGTCGTTCTATGCTTAATAGACGCGGCACGAATATATAATAATGAAATTTAAATTACAAGAATATGACGATTGGCTATAAAAAAGAGCCCGATCGTTTATGATGATCGGGCTGTTTTTTTGTTTCGGTTTACGTTTATTTTGTATTTACTCGAATTCCCGTTCGGGAAACTCACCGTCCCATTCGGTGTCTACGCCGATCTCTTGCAAGATATTGGGTATTGTGAAAATAGTGCCTTTGAGCTTGGTTACTTTATTTGCCTGAATAGAGACATCTGGAACGCTGATCTCGCGAATAAGTTCTCCATCGATGTCATAGGCAGCAACATTCACCGTTACTTGAGTAGGCTCGCTTCCTTTCTCTTCTTTAGGAATAAAATAGATTTGTTCCTGTATTGAACGGTTCGCGATATGCTCCTCGCTTATTTTAATTCTTTTAATAGTATTGTGAGTCGGATCACCTTCTCCTTGAATCTCGGTAAAGCCTTCTTCGTAGAACGGACTAAAGTATTTTGCTGTGTTCGCAATCGTTACTTCAATATAGCCAACGCTTTCAGGGATGACCTCTTCGATATTTAAATCAACCCGGCCAACATAACGACTAAGAATGACGCTGGACTCGACCCCTTCTGGTACTAGCTTTACACCAAGAACAAAAGTTGAAAAAGCATCGCTCACGTAAGGGGTAAAACCTACACCTGACGTTAGACTCTTATCAACCTTAACCCATTCCGTGTCCGTGTTTCCATCTAGCTTTGCGCCATGAAAAGCAAGACGAATAACGCTTCGATATATTGTAGTGTCGATATACGTTTCGTAAACCCCAAATTCCTCGTCAGTCGCATATTGCTTTACATGATCTACCAACTCGGCACCGGTTCCCCCATGATAAACGTAAATATCCAACACATCAATATAGTCTCGGATATCGGTAGAACCCGATCCACCTGTAGCCGAAAACACTCCTTTTTCGGCTGAAGCGATTATTGGATTTGGAAAAGGCAAGAGCTCATGCTCAAAACCACTAACAGTAAAAGCAACGCGGACTTTCCCGTCCACGTTTTTTTCGTCGGAAAGCAGGGTCTCTTTAGAACATCCTGCAAAAAGGCCCACCAGCAGTAGTGCTAATAACACCTTAATTTTTTTCATGATTGTATAGTTTGAATTTATTAATAAATGTATTTCCTTTCACAAGTTTTATTACCTCGTAAACCGAAATGCGACAAACATTGTAAACCTTCCGATGATTTCATAATATTTGCCGATCTATCTAACAATGTTAGTAAATACCCCCCATAGGAAGGGCGATTGCGACAATGATCTTTGATTTTTAAAATCGAATTAAATTGCGATTTTTGAAGGATGAAAAGGATCTTCTGTTTACTATTGACGGTCAGCTTGCTCTCATCTTTGCCGAGTGCAGCACAATTGCTTGTCCATAAAGAAAAATTCACACGAGCAGACTCACTCCGCGGCTCCTTAACACCTTTGAGGACGGCCTATGATATCCAATATTACCATTTGGATGTGACTGTAGATATCGAGAAGCGTTTTATCAGTGGATCTAACCTGTTTAGGTTCCGGGCAACCGAAGATTTTGATCGCCTACAGTTTGATCTCTTCGACAACTTAGAGGTTGAGAAGGTAGTATACAAAGACCAAGAACTTCCGTTCACAAGAGAGTTTAATGCGGTGTTTGTCGATTTCCCGTCGCAGATAAAAAAAGGAACAATTGATTCATTTCGTGTCTATTATTCAGGAAACCCAATCATCGCTAAACGCGCTCCCTGGGATGGCGGCTTTGTATTCGCAAAAGACTCGCAAGGAAAGGACTGGGTATCGACTGCCAACCAAGGTTTAGGTGCTAGTAGCTGGTGGCCGAATAAAGATCACCAAGCGGATGAAGTGGACAGTATGCTGATCAGTATTTCGGTTCCAAAAGATTTGGTCAATGTATCTAACGGGCGTTTACGCGGTAAAACCGATTTAAAGAACGGCTATATGCGATACGACTGGTTTGTGAGCAACCCAATCAATAATTATTCGATTTCATTGAACATTGGCGATTATGTTCATTTTAAGGATACGTTTGACGGAGAGAAAGGAAAGTTGGATTTAAACTACTGGGTGCTTAGGGAAAATTTGGAGAAAGCTAAAGAGCACTTTCCCAAGAACGTGGATCCGATGTTGGAAGCTTTCGAATATTGGTTCGGCCCCTATCCTTTCTACGAAGATGGCTATAAATTGATCGATGCCCCTTACCTAGGAATGGAGCATCAAAGTGCGGTTACCTACGGCAATAAATATGGCAACGGATATTTAGGTCGTGATATGTCTGGCACCGGATGGGGCTTGAAGTGGGATTTTATCATTATCCATGAGAGCGGACATGAATGGTTTGGTAACAATATTACTGCAAAAGACTTAGCTGATATGTGGATTCATGAGGCATTTACCAACTATTCTGAATCCATTTATATCGACTATGTTTTTGGTAAGCAAGCTGGACAAGAATACGTACATGGTAACCGGAGGGGCATACTCAATGACCGACCTATACAGGGCCCTTATGGAGTGAACAAAAGTGGTTCTGGTGATATGTATGTTAAAGGTGGTGTGTTCTTGAATATGCTTAGAACCATGATTGATGATGATGATAAATGGCGAGGGATACTGAGAGGCCTAAACAAGGACTTCTATCATAAAACTATTGACTACCAAGATCTTGTCGATTATATTTCAGAAAAGTCTGGAATAGACATGGATCCTATTTTTGCGCAGTATATACAACATACGGGCATCCCTACATTGGAATTCCAATGGGATGACGGTAAGCTTTACGCGCGCTGGATAGCCGAGGTGGATGACTTTGCCATGCCGGTAAAAATACGGGTAAAGGGTGGTGATTATAAATTCTTCGATTTGGATCAAGACTTTTCTGAAATAATTTTACACGGCGCTGAGAAAGGTGATATTGAAGTAGACGTCTTTAATTATTATATTGGCGTCCTGTTTAACTAAAAAAATTAATATTTAGTATATTTGAGTGTATGTTCTTAATGATTTTAAATATCATTTTTTTTCTGAGCTTTATGCTTTTCGCATATTTCAATTTGAATGATAAAGACTCCTGGTTATGGGTAGGGATTTACGTGATCGCTGCCGTTCTTTGTGGCCTTGTGGTATTTGACCTAACTTATCCAACGGTCTATTTGTTCGTCATGGGTTTTTACTGTGCTTATGCGATTTTTCTTTTTTTCTCGAAAGACGGTGTGCTGGACTGGTTTACGAAGTATAAAAGACAAAGTATTGTTGAGAGCATGCAGGCAACGAAACCATATATTGAGAAGACAAGAGAGTTTTTTGGTCTTTTGATTATTACGGGAGCCTTAGCTATTAATTATTTGTATGCATAGGAAGGGCTCAAGGTCAAAATAATAATAACATGTATACCTACGATTTCGATAAATTAAACCAACTATTTAGCTCGCTGATTGAACAGCATGTAAACGAGCTTGCTCTTCCATGGATTAAAGAAAAAGCAGAAGTAGCCCAAGGAAGGGATTCTTTTAATAAGTTCCCATTAGCATTTGCGATGGTAACCCGAAAAGTAAAAAATGAACCGCTAAATATTTCTGGCGAAATAATGGCGGAAATTTCATCCGTGATACCGAAACTTTCAATTTCACATTGGTCGGTACGGCGACTGGTTAGGGTTTGGTTGGTAATGCAGATTAACGCATCTGACAAAGACCAGTATACGAAACAGATTAAAAGCCTGTTTAGCAATGCGGATATGAATGAGCTTGCCACGCTCTATGCTTCCTTGCCGATATTAGCCTATGCTGAGTACTGGCGAGAGCAATGTGCCGAAGGGATTCGCAGCAATATAGGTTATGTGTTGGATGCAGTGATCATGGACAACCCATATCCGGCAGAATATCTGGATGAAGAAGCTTGGAACCAATTGGTTTTAAAGGCTTTCTTTACGGAAAAAGATATATCCAGGATTGTTGGATTGAAAGAACGAGTTAATGAAAAACTGGTAAAGGCATTGCAGGATTATGCAGATGAACGCAGTTCTGCTGGCCGAGAGATTAATCCCAAACTCTGGGAGATTGTTAATCTGATGCCGCAATAGATAATAAGATAAAATAAAACAGACAATAAAATAAAGATCATGTGTAGCAGCCATTCTATAGGGGAAGACAGAAAGAATTTTGGAGAGAGTACTCCTCTTAATTTAAATGATATTCAAGGCATGAGGTTCTTCGATCCTCATATACACGTATCGTCGCGGACGACTGATGACTATCAGGCGATGTATGATGCGGGTATCGTCGGAATTATAGAGCCAGCTTTTTGGTTGGGTCAGCCGCGAACAGGCCTATCAAGTTTTAAAGATTATTATAACAGCCTAATCGGCTGGGAGCGCTTCCGCTCCTCGCAGTTTGGGATTAAGCATTATTGTACTATTGGCTTAAATTCCCGCGAAGCGAATAATATTGAATTGGCGGAACAGGTAATGGAGCTTCTCCCCTCTTTTATATACAAAGAAGGTGTAGTTGGTATTGGTGAGATTGGTTTTGATGACCAGACAGCTGCGGAAGATCGTTTTTACAGAGAGCAGCTTGAGTTGGCAAAGGATGCAGAGATGCCCGTTCAAGTACATACTCCCCATCGTGATAAAAAACAAGGTACTACCCGTAGCATGGATATCGCTATCGAACATGGTATTGACCCATCCTATGTGATCATTGATCATAACAATGAGGAAACTGTTAAAGAGGTTTTAGACCGTGGGTTTTGGGCAGCGTTTACCATATATCCATTTACTAAAATGGGCAACGAACGGATGGTTGAGCTTGTGAAGCAGTACGGCTCCGAGAGAATTATGATTAATTCTGCGGCTGATTGGGGAATTAGCGACCCGTTGGCGGTACCAAAAACGGCTGCACTGATGAAAGCGATGGGCGTGTCAAAGGAGGATATTGAGTTAGTCACCTATAAGAACGCGATTGCCGCATTTGGCAAAAGTGGGCAACTGGATGAGGCCGATTTCCTAAGTGATGATACGATTGACCAAAGTCAGAAATTTGAAGGCAACACGATTCTACGTGGTGGCCAGCAACCTCGTCCTGATAAATCATCAATCATTATCAAGTAGGACATTCACTTTGAAAAGATTACACGCTTACTTATTACTAATGCGGCCCGCCAATATTGTCACGTCAATAGCGGATGTATTAGCTGGAATCGCGATATCAGGCATCTTGTCGTTATCGGCAGCCATACCAATGGCTGATGTGATATGGCTCTGTATTTCGACTATTGGTTTATATGGAGGCGGTATTGTCTTTAATGATGTATTTGATTTTGAGATCGACAAAGTAGAACGACCGGAACGAGTGATACCGAGTGGTAGGATTTCATTGAAGGAAGCCACAGGTTTAGGTACTGGACTGCTCGCTATGGGTATTATCGCAGCGTTATTGGTGAACAACACGGCTTTTGTATTAGCGATCTTGACAGCAACTGCGGCACTGGTATATAACCGATGGGGTAAACATCATTCGTTATTGGGACCGCCCAATATGGGGCTTTGTCGCGGTTTGAATCTCTTACTCGGTGTGAGTATTCTTCCAGCAATGGTCTTTGATCTATGGTATATTGCTATCGTTCCTATTATCTACATATCAGCAATTACCATGATTAGTCGCGGTGAGGTGCATGGCAGCGATAGGAAACCGCTTTATTTCGCAGCGCTACTCTATGGTTTAGTCATTTTAATGATTTTAGGCTTTGCGTGGGATCGGCAGAAACTACTGATAGCGATACCATTTCTACTTGGTTTTGCGTTTATGGTGTACAGACCTCTACTGAAAGCAATCCAACAACCGACAGGATCCGCTATCGGTAAATCAGTTAAAGCAGGTGTCATTGCTTTAATATTAATGAATGGAGCCTGGGCAGCCGCCGCAGGTCACTGGATCTTGGCAGTATTAATAGTACTTTTATTGCCGATATCTCTTTGGTTATCTAAACAGTTTGCGGTAACCTAATATTGTTTTAGACGTTATGAATTATATACAACAAGACTTTAGTGTACAGTTTAGCTATAAAGTATTTTTTACGGAATTTCTTTTTAGTCTTGAGAACCGACTGTTCAATGATTTATTGGAAAGTGTACACGAAGAAGGTATAATGAGGAAAATCCTCTTTGTTATTGATGAAAATATTACGATACACTTTCCGAAGCTTGGTGAACAGATCGATACGTATTTCAAAGACAATCCGTATGTAAAACTGGTGCCAGAGAAAGTGATTGTTGCTGGTGGTGAAATTGCAAAGAACGAAGAACGATTTTTAACGACCATTATTGATGCTGTTAATGAGCACGGTATCGATCGTCACTCTTATATTGTAGGCATTGGCGGCGGCTCTGTACTCGACCTGACGGGCTATGCGGCTGCAATTTCTCACCGAGGTATAAAATTAATTCGGGTGGCTACAACCGTTCTTTCTCAAGATGACTCGGGTGTTGGTGTGAAAAATGGGGTTAATTATAAAGGGAAAAAGAATTTTCTTGGCACATTCGTGCCTCCGTTCGCTGTTTTCAATGATTATCACTTTTTAACGACGTTGAGTGACCGTGATTGGGTATCTGGAATTTCCGAAGCAATCAAAGTAGCCCTGATTAAGGACGCGGCGTTTTTTGATTGGCTGGAACAACACGCAGAGCAACTAGCCAACCGTGATAAAGAAGCCACACAGTACATGATTAAACGTTGTGCTGAGCTCCACATGGATCATATCGCTGGAGGTGACCCATTTGAATTTGGTTCTTCCAGACCATTGGATTTCGGACATTGGAGTGCGCATAAGCTCGAACAAATAACAGATTTTAAAGTCTTACATGGAGAAGCGGTAGCGATGGGAATTGCACTGGACACTGTATATTCAAACTTGGTTGGCAGCTTGTCGGAAACAGAGACGAACCGTGTCATTACATTGCTTAAAACGATCGGATTACCGCTAAGTCATGAATACATGAATTTAACCAGTGCGGATGATCCTATATTTGCTGGTTTACGTGAATTTCAAGAACATTTGGGCGGGCGACTGACCATTATGTTATTAAAGTCGATCGGCACTGGATATGAGGTTCACGAATTGGATGCGCAGTTGATCATGAAGGCTTCACAGATTTTGCGGAATGCACAAGAATCTCCTAATCAACAAAAACAACCCTTATCATGCTAGTAGACTCGGCCCATCTAAGCTACTGTACAAATATCCACGCTGGTGACGGCTGGCAAGAGCATTTCGACGCACTGAAAACCAACTTACCGAAGGTAAAACAGCGGCTGTCACCGGATCGAGCATTCGGTATTGGACTACGTATTTCAAACAGGGCCAGTCACGAGCTTCAAAGCGAAGAGAATTTCCAAGAGTTTACAAATTGGCTCGATGCCAATGACATGTATATTTTTACTATGAACGGATTTCCTTATGGGGAGTTCCATCATGAAGAGGTTAAGGAGAATGTGCATAGTCCAGACTGGACAAGTACTGATCGCCTCTTCTATACATTGAGACTCATCGGCATCTTAGCTAAGTTTCTTCCTGACGGAATGGATGGCGGTATATCTACATCTCCACTTAGTTATCGCAGGTGGTTCAAAACGGAGGAAACGAAGAAAATTGCAACACAGGTGGCAACTAGGAATATTATAGAGGTTGTGGAACAATTATATCGTATTAAACACGTTAGCGATAAGATCTTACATTTAGATATAGAACCAGAGCCAGACGGCCTATTAGAGACAGGTGACGAATTTTTAAATTGGTACCACGAGTACTTGATCCCTATCGGTCGACAGCATTTCCAGAATAAGTTTAATCTGGATGAGGATAAAGCGGACGAAGTAATCAAAACTCATGTCAGGCTCTGTTATGATGTCTGTCATTTTGCGTTAGGTTATGAAGACCATGAAGAAATGATGAGAAAGCTTGAGGCAGAGCAAATATTGATTGGGAAATTTCAGATTAGTGCAGCCTTAAAGGCTAACTTTCCGAAAGAACCTAGAAAGAGAAAATTGATTACGCAAGCCTTCGCCGAATTTGATGAGCCTACATATTTGCATCAAGTAATCGCTCAGACGGATACAGGCAAAATAAGAAGATATAAAGACTTGCCGGATGCATTAGCCGATGCCGACCATCCGGATACTCAGGACGCTACCGAATGGCGAGCACATTTCCATGTCCCGGTATTTTTGTCGGAATACGAGCTATTGGAATCAACACAACAGGATATACTAAAAGTACTGGATCTACATAAAGAAAAGCGTCGGACTGCCCATATTGAGGTAGAAACCTATACGTGGAATGTGTTGCCCAAAGATCTTAAGCTACCCTTGGAAAATTCGATTATACGCGAGCTAACCTGGGTACGTGATGAACTAACGAAATAAGAATTACTATGAAAAAGACAGTTGTCATTGATATTGTGGGTCTTTCCACATCAGTGATAGGTGAACATACCCCCTTCTTAAAAGCATATAGCGAAAAAAAGCATTTGCGTACTATTAAGCCTATGTTACCGGCGGTGACTACCTCGGTACAATCTACTTACCTGACGGGCAAGTGGCCATCAGAGCATGGTATTGTTGGAAATGGCTGGTACGATCGTGTGGACAATGAACAAAAGTTCTGGAAGCAATCGAACAAACTAGTACAAGCTGAGAACATCTGGGATCGCGCCAAACGCGAGGATCCGACTTTTACGGTATCGCAAATGTTTTGGTGGTACAACATGTATAGTACAGCCGATTATACATGTACTCCGCGACCGAATTATTTAGCTGACGGTCGTAAAATACCAGACTGCTATGCTAAACCTGCCTCGTTGCGAGATGAACTACAGGACACATTGGGACAATTTCCTCTGTTTAAATTCTGGGGAGCGGGTGCCAATATTGAGTCGACGCAATGGATAGCTGACGCATCGAAAATAACCGATGACAAATACGACCCTACCCTAACGCTGATTTACTTGCCTCATCTGGACTATTGTCAGCAGAAGTTTGGACCCGATGTTAACAAAATAGCGAAAGAACTAAAAGAGATTGACACCGTTATTAAAGATCTGGTAGAGTTTTACGAAAGAAAAAACGCGAACATCATTTTACTCTCGGAATATGGTATCGCTCCAACTAATCATCCTATTCATCTCAACAGGACATTCCGGCGCGAAGGTCTTCTTGAAATCAGAATGGAAAGGGGCTTGGAATTGATGGACATGGGCGAATCAAAAGCTTTTGTAATAGCAGATCACCAAATAGCCCACGTGTATATCAACGACGATTCGGTACGAGAAAAAGTGAAAGGAATCTTAGAAAGCACGCCGGGTGTCAGTCTGATACTTGACAAGGAAGGCCAGGCTGCACATCATATAGATCATGAACGTTCGGGCGACTTCGTTATCATGTCCGACCAGGATCATTGGTTTACATACTACTTCTGGCTTGATGATGCTCTAGCACCCGACTATGCCCGTTGTGTCGATATTCATAAGAAACCAGGGTACGATCCGGTGGAAGTATTTATGACATCGAAACTGCGTGCTGCGTATAAGCTATTACGTAAGAAGCTGGGCTTCCGTTATGTTTTAGATATCGTTCCCTTAGATGCTACGCTGATCAAGGGTTCGCATGGAAGTACTGAGACGGAGGAGAAGTATCATCCGATTCTGATTACCAGCGAAGCTCAAAGCGATGATGAAATCAAAGCGGTCGACATTTATACGATTATCTGGAATGAATTACATCGTTAGAATGTATAAAAAACAGTATCTTTAATTAATATCTTTACAATAAAAATTGACTTTGCATGGAAAAGATTTTAGTTCCTACCGATTTTTCTAATAACTCCAAGTCGGGCCTCCGTTTTGCAATACGCTTGGCTGCCCGGAATAAGTCACCTTTGGTATTTGTTCATACAACGGTGATCGAAAGACCGATAAAAGAAATTAAAGAAGCTGATTATGAGGCGCATAAACAGAAGGAAATCAAAAAACTACGTGACAAGCTTCAACGCTTTGTCGCTGCTGTATATCGTAGTTTAAAACAAGATGAAGGTGAGTATACCTGCGAAATTGCGGAAGGTATAAAAGCGGACATCAGCTTAATTGACTATTGCAAGAAGCATCAAGACGTTGGCTTTATAGTCATTAGCACCCGCGGTGCCAGCTTTTTGAACAAAGTTTTAGGAACGAATACAGGGAATTTAATTACCAAATCACCTGTTCCCGTTATAGCCGTCCCAAAAGACTACCGTTCGAAACCACTGAGAAATATATTGTACTCAACCGATCTAGAAAACCTTGAAAAGGAATTTGATACGGTTCTGAAATTTGCAAAACCTAGAGGCCTCTCAGTTGAGGTACTACATTTTTCTACACCTTCTACCCTCGAAAATGAAGGTGAACTGGAGAAGCTTGATGTTAAAGCAGGCTACCCGGTGAAAGTTCGGAAGAAAAAGGCAGATATTAATAACTCGATGATCAAGAACCTGCAAGAACAGATTGAAAAAACAAAACCATCGATGGTAGCGCTGTTCACCAATCAGGAACGTACTTTTTTTGAAAAGCTTTTCTTGTCGAGCATGGCTGAAGCTCTTTCGTTTAAAAGTCAGGTACCTTTACTCGTTTTCAATAAACAGGTAAATTTTAAAAGCTAAAAAATCAACGTACCGAAAAATTCAGGCAGATGGAAATTAGGTTCATCTGCTTGAATTGGCGACCAAGATACATAATGGGGTTCAGGAAGCTCATCTCCACATTTATAGAAATTGGCTGTATACGAGTTACCTTTCAGCGTCGATATTTTTTCTTCTTCAAATAGCGCTAAAGGAATGTATAACATCAGATTCCATTTGACATCTTGCCCCGCATCTTTTGAAATATGTGAATACGTTTTGATCTGGCTGATACGCTCCGCAGTTAGTCGTTTCCGGCTGTCCTTATCCTTGGTTCCATAGCCTACCAATGCGACTCCAATTGCATTAAATTCAAGGTTATAATAATATTGATCACGAAAAGATATAAAGAACTCAACACAGCTATCTTCGTACACAGGTTCATTACTAGCAAAATTATTTACTCGCAATGCTTTCTCTTCAACATCAAAACGAATAAATAGTGCGCTTGCACTTTGAGCTATTTTAAATGTAACGTTCGGTCGGTATGGAAACCCCTTCCAAGAGACGCAATCTATTTTATTTTCCGGCAGGACTTCGGCTAGTTTAAGCAACTGATTTTTATCGGCAACTAATTCTTCAATAAAACGTACGTTAAGGGCTTTCATGAACTTCTATTTTTGTTTCGATACTAAATTGTATTTCGCAGCTTCAGATTGAATAATTTCACCAAGTATATGTTGTTGCGATTCAACTTCAAAAGCTAGCTTTAGCTGTGCACGTGTTCGTTGTAAATTATGCTCGGGATGTTGAGTTTTATAATAGATATCTCCTTCAAGATAATCTGTCAGAAAGCGAACCGACTGCATGTATGGAAAAAGAAGAGCTCCTTGCAATAAAGAGTCCACTTCATAATCGGTTAAAAATTGGTGAGCTGTTTCCAAATAACCTTTGGTATAAGCCTTGAACAAAGGAATGTTTAATTGAATTTTTGAAAGGTCAGCTTCATCCTCAGCTGCTCTGTTGATTATGGTTCGAATAGCATCACCGAAATCGTAAGCAACGTAACCAGGCATAACCGTATCCAGATCAATGACACATTGAGCTTTATCATTTTGATCGAGCAGCACATTATTGAATTTTGTGTCATTGTGCGTGATCCGTAAAGGCAGTTCACCACGGGCAGCCATCTGTAAAATGGTATTCATCTTCGTTTCCCGATCAATGATATATTCAATTTCGTCCTTAACATCTTTCTTTCGGTTAACAGCATCCTTTTCCAAGGCTTTATGAAAGTTGTTAAGACGGAACTCAATATTACAGAAATCCGGAATGGTGTAATCGATCTCAGTCGGGTCCAGATCAGCCAACAGTGCTTGAAAATTACCAAAAGCTCGTCCCCCTTCTTCGGCTTGGCTTTCGGTTTCTAAAATATCATAACTACGTGTATTGTTGATTAAAATCATCAAACGCCAATAATTATCAGCATCGTCCACATAGTAAAGTTTGTTATCTTTTGTCGGGATAATTGTCAGGACCTTTTGACTGGTATCAGTGTCATGCATCTTGCTTTGCAAATGCTCAGTAACCTTTTTAATGTTATTCATTAAAACATCAACGTCCTTAAAAACATAGTTATTAATACGTTGCAACAGGTACGCAGGACCATCTGCCTGATCTGTCCTTATTTGATAGGTATCATTGATATGTCCCGATCCGAATTCCTTAATTGAAATGGGGGTGCCTTGTATATTAAAGTATTCTGCAATTTTTAAATTAGAGTTGATCCCCATTATAGTCTTAGCGCTTTTATCTTATTCATATGTTTTTTTGATATCCTTAAAAAAACGACACTGCAATATCCGATTTTGTATTATATTTTCATAGTTTTTAAAAGACGCAATCGATTGACCGTTTTATTTTATTTCACGCAATCGATTGAGTTTGTAACGATCTGTTTCAATTATTAGGATTGTATTCGTCGGGATTGTATTTTTATCTTATGGATAGAAAAACATTTATCAAAACAGGAGGTATTGCTGCGGCAGGTTCGACAATACTTCGTCCACAAAACATCTTTGCTAAAACAAAAAAAGATGTCATTCGATTAGGATTTATCGGTGTCGGAATGCGAGGTAGGAATCACGTTGCCATAGCGTTAAACCGTGATGATGTAAATGTCGTTTCTATATGCGACACCCAAGAGGATTCATTGGCCAGATGTCGGAAGCAATTTAAGGAAAAGAATAAAAAAGCGCCGAAGGAATATACCGGAGGACTCGACGCTTATAAGCGTATGTTGGAATCGGAAAAACTTGATGCCGTAATTATCTCAACCCCGTGGCAGTTTCACCACGAACAAGCGATCGACTCGATGAAGGCAGGGATCTATGTAGGCTGTGAAGTAATAGCCGGATTAACATTAGACGAACATTGGGATATCGTAAAGACATCGGAACAAACCGGTGTACCATACATGTGTTTAGAAAATGTAGCCTACAGAAGAGATGTTATGGCGATACTGAACATGGTGCGTCAGGGTTTGTTTGGTGAGATTATTCATCTGGAAGGTGGTTATCAGCATGACCTGCGAGAAGTTCTGTTTAACAATGGAAAGCAACCTTATGGTGGCGGTGTAGAATTTGGAGATAAAGGCTATAGTGAAGCACAATGGAGAACGCAATTTAATATTGATCTGGACGGCGACCTCTACCCGACGCATGGATTGGGTCCGGCTATGCACTTTGCAAATATCAACCATGGAAATCGTATTACCAAAGTGGTATCCTTTTCAAGTAAAGCACGCGGCCTTTCTGATTATATCGAAAAAACCTCACCTGGCCATCCAAACGCTAATATCGATTTTAAAAACGGAGATGTTACTACCTCATTGATGACTTGCGCGAATGGGGAAACGATCGAAATTAAACATGATGTGCATTTGCCAAGACCTTATTCCATCGGCCTACGCGTACAAGGAACGGATGGTATATGGATGGATTTAAATAAAGGCATATACATTGAAGGAAAGGCTGCTAAAAGTCACGCCTGGGATAATGCTGATGAGTGGATTAAGAAGTATGATCACCCTTTATGGGCAAAATATGAACATTTGGCAACGGGCTCGGGACACGGGGGAATGGACTGGTTTGTCGATAACGCATTCTTTGAATCTGTTAAACAACAACGTCAAACTCCAATAGACGTTTACGATTCAGTAACGATGAGCGCTTTATTCCCATTGTCTATTCAGTCTGTCAAAGAAGGCAATAAAACTTTAGACTTTCCTGATTTCACAAATGGAAAATGGAAAACAAGTAAACCTGTCTTTGCATTAGACGATAGTGGATTTTAGTTGATCTTAAAAAAGTTATCCTTTACAGTGTATCGAGATGAATGAGCTGTGAAGGATAACTTATTAACTTTTCGCCACTCGTTTCACGCTCATTAATCAGATCAAAAAGTATATCGGCCGCCTTCTGAGCTTGTCTACCCGCAAACTGTTCAATGGAGGCCATTGGCTTGTTTTCAATATGGTTCCATATTGGGAAGTTAGAAAAACTAATAAAAGATACATCTTGATTGATACTTAAACCCTTCTCTTTGGCAACTTTCATCGTATCGAGCGCTACATAATCGCTGAAGCAAATAACCGCAGACGGCCGTTCCGGCAATGCGATGAGCTCAGCCATAACTCTTTTGTTATCCTCTTCACTCAAGTCGCTCACAAAAATATAATCTTCGTTCACCGGAATATCATTCTTTTCTAAACCTTGTTTATACCCTTCAAGGCGCTCCCTACTTGCTAATAGAGTTTGTGGACCGTTGATAAGCGCTATCCGGTTATGTCCACATGATACAAAGGTATCAATCGCTTCCATCATGCCCGGTTTCAAGTCGGATACAATTCTGATTACATCTTCCCGGTCAGGTACACAGTCAAAGAAGACAATGGGAATATTCGACTTTCGAAGCGAGTCGATAAAATCAAAGTTCGATGTGTTTTTTGCCACCGATAAAATAATGCCATCAACTCGGTGTTTTCTAAGTGTTTCTAAAATTCGAGATTGTCTATTTTCATCGTCTAACGATTGTCCCAAAATAACCGTATAATCTTCTTCTGTAGCTTTATTTTCAATGGCACTGATAGCCGTGCTGAAGAAAGATTCCGATAAATTTGGTAATACTACGCCAATGGTAAAGGTTTTTTGTTGTTTAAAAAAGATCGCTCGATTATTGGGTTCATAATTAAGCTCCTCAGCTAGCTTCTTCACCCGCATTGTAGTAACCAGTCCGATACTTGGGTGATCCTTAAGTGCCCTCGAAACAGTTGAAGTAGACAGTTTTAGTCGTTTAGCTATTTCTTTTAGAGTAGGTGGCGCGTTCTTCATAGTTTGTTGTTGGAGTACCTAATTTACTAAAAAAAACTCACTTTAATGAAAAGTAGTACATATCCTTATTACCTCTTAAGTCAAGTTTTCGATTAAGACCCGCCTTATCGGTCGCTGCGTCCGTTTGACTCCTCCTAAGAATCATTTCGCTTGTAAACGAACCTGATTCTGCATAATGTAAGGCTTCTCTTAGTAAAGGGTCATTCACATCACCCCAATTCCATCTCAAATCTTCAGTTACATCCTTATCAACGGGCATACCTTCATAATAATCTGTTTCCCCATCTGCATTGATCGTTTTAAATGAAACCGCATACAAATCATTGTTCATAATGGAAACAGCATAAAAACCAACGGGTTTTCCATAGGTAACACCCTCACCTATCAACTTAACATCGGTATATGGTTTTAGATTATTGATAAGGAGTTCGCTCGCCGAGGCGGTCCCTTCTGTTATCAGGAAATAAACCTTTGTCGGGTTCAAAGTATTGGTTTTATTAAAATGAACCGGGCTAAAAAAGCGGTCATTTTCATCCCGTTCTTCATCCTCTTTTCGCAGGGTTTCATTGATCCCGTAACTGTACATCAACGCATTTTCCGAGACTGAAGTCGGTGCCAAGAAGTTTGAAAGATCCTCAGCCGTGATTACTGCGCCACCGCCGTTATAGCGTAGGTCAACAATAACTTCTTCTACTTGATTTGCTTGGAATAGATTAAAAATCTCGTTCAATTTATTCATAAGCTCGGTATCTCTACCCAAATCATCTTTTGTTGACACAAAAGACTCTAAAACAAAATAACCTACATTTTTATTTCCAACGGTGTAGATATCCGAAAAGAAAACGGGTTGTATTTGAAATTCCTTACGCTGGAGAGTGACTGAGAGTTCTGTATTATCAGGCTTTTTAAGTCGCAACTCAATAGACTCCGCATCTAGCGCATCAAATAGGAATTGATAATCATTCGGTTCATGGAGACTATTAGCTAATTCAGAATTGCCGTTAATAGCCAACACCTGAAAGCCGCGTTCCATACCAGCCTCTGCTGCCGGCGAACCTGGGTACACCATTTTTACATATAGGTCCGTTTCATTTTGATATCGGACATCAAAACCAAAGCTCCCTTTGCGCCCTTCGCTTATTTCCCGCTCAACAGTTCCGCTGCGATCCAAGAAACTAAATCGATCTAATTTTACATGGGTAACCGGGTCTCTCGAATATTCGGTTAACGCTTCTAATACATCTTCTGCTCTTCTATAATCTTCGGTCGGGAAACTTGTAGGCAACTGATCTTGCCACAAATACATATCATAAGTATTTGTATACACGAGTTCTTTCAATCGGGCTTCTTTTGTGTTCTCACGTACAGGCTTTGGTAGTACCCGAGGCGTCTCTGTCTTTGAACATGACGATAAAAAGGATGCTGCAAAAAACAGCATCATCGCAAAAATCCGAAAGAAGTGTAATCGAAACATATATTAATTTCCGTCAAGTAAATCGGAGGCGTCTAGAAAATCGATATTCAATTCTTTACATACAGCTTCCTGAACTGTATGTCCAATAAATACAGTTTTGTTAGCGTCTAACTTATTCTCCTCCATTAGGTAATGTAGTGGTTCTTGTTTCCTCACCACTTTAATTTCATCATAAAAATACACTTTTAAATCCTTTTCAAGCCCCTCCCAGTCTATGTATTTCAGTTTATTAAGTTGCACCAATGGATTACCTTCGGTTAGTACAAAAATAGATTTCTTTGCGTCATGAATAGAATGTAGTAATTTAAGCATAGGCGGATATATAATCAAACGCAAAGGAAGTTGCGCATTGACGCCCATCTTTTTGAAGTTTTCATGATATTTCTCATCAATTCCGAAGACTTCGGCAGCTTTAGTAAAGAGCCCCTCCTTACCGTGTGATTCATAGCTTTTCTTTAAAAAAGCAGTTAAGTCGGCCGCAGCAGGTACACCTTCCGTGTATTCTAAAAGATTAGCAAAAAGGTAAAAAACCTGTAGATCATAATCTTTTACCGGATACAATACATCATCCAACCCAAATATAAAAGCGGATTTATCTTTTTCTAAATCGGCAAACCGTATCATATTAATTGAATATTATATTCTTCGAATAACTGTTTTTGAGGACTTACGACTTCCCATTCCTGTGACGAAAGAAGCACCAAGATATCAGCGTTATAATCAAGGCAATACTTTAACAAGATATGAATAAAAGAAGCAGAAGAAGGATCTGGTAATTGGATGTATTTACCCATGTTCACCAGAACTGCGGGAACGGGGGCCGAGTCAGCAAAAATAATAGTTGCATCAGGGTACTCCTTCGCATGGCTCTGTGCTTCAGCACTAATCCCCTTGGTAATGATAACCGTCTTTTCCAACGCTTCTTTCTTAAATATTGTCGACAATCTCCCCGTCTTTCATATGCACAACGCGGTCAGCAATACCGGCTAGCTCTTCATTGTGTGTCACGATGACAAAGGTTTGGTTTAATTCTTTACGCAGGTTCACAAATATTTGGTTCAACGCTTCAGCGTTATCAGAATCCAGGTTACCCGACGGCTCGTCAGCTAGAATAACTGCAGGGTTATTGATTAAAGCTCTGGCAACCGCCACTCGCTGCTGTTCACCTCCCGACAGCTCAGCTGGTTTATGATCTACCCGATGTGAAAGATTGAGTAGATCAAGCAGTTCTTTAGCCCTGATCTCGCTTTCCTTTTTCGGACGCTGAGCTATAAAAGCAGGCATGCAAACATTCTCCAACGCCGTAAACTCGGGTAGCAAGTGATGGAATTGAAAAATGAAACCGATGTTTTTATTTCGAAAATCACTCAATTTTCTAGATGATAGCTTGTTAAGTGTTACACCGTTAATCTCTACACTACCAGCATCTGCAGGGGCCAAAGAGCCGATTACATGTAATAATGTACTTTTCCCAGCTCCCGAGGCACCTACAATCCCAACGATTTCCCCTTTCTTGACCTCAAGATTTACTCCCTTTAATATTGAAAGCTTACCGTATGATTTATAGATATCTTTTGCACTTAACATGAAGCGAAGATAATACTAATTTATAATTACATAAAAATGTTCAATTCTTTTTAAGATTCAAACAAATAGGATGTCTTCAGATTGATAAAATGGATTAAAAGACTTACTTTTACAGCAAATTTTTAAAGCATGAATATTCACGAATACCAAGGTAAAGCAATTTTAAAAAGTTTCGGTGTACGCATACAAGAAGGAATTGTAGCGAACACGCCCGAAGAAGCTGTAGAAGCAGCGAAGCAATTAAAAGAAGACTTTAACTCTGACTGGGTTGTAATTAAAGCTCAAATCCATGCAGGTGGTCGCGGAAAAGGCGGAGGTGTAAAATTAGCCAAAAACCTAGATGAAGTAAGAGAAAAATCCTCTGAAATTATAGGGATGCAGCTGGTTACCCCACAAACCGGCCCCGAAGGAAAAAAAGTTAGCAAGGTTCTTGTTGCGCAAGATGTTTATTATCCTGGCGAAAGTGAAACCAAAGAGATATACATGAGTGTACTCCTAGACCGTGCAAAAGGCCGTAACATCATTATGTACTCTACAGAAGGTGGAATGGACATTGAAGAAGTGGCAGAGAAAACACCTGAATTAATCTTTAAAGAGGAAATCGATCCAAAAGTAGGACTTCAAGGATTTCAAGCTAGACAAATTGCATTTAACTTAGGTCTGGAAGGCGCCGCTCATAAAGAAATGGTAAAATTTGTTGCAGCACTTTACAAGGCATATGATGCAACCGATTCTTCTCTATTCGAAATAAATCCGGTATTAAAAACTTCCGACGATAAAATTCTAGCGGTTGATGCAAAAGTTAACTTGGATGAAAACGCTCTTTATCGTCATAAAGACTATGCAGAAATGCGCGACTTTGCGGAAGAAGATCCGACGGAAGTGGAAGCTGACAAATCCAACCTGAACTATGTGAAGCTTGACGGTAACGTTGGCTGTATGGTTAACGGTGCGGGACTTGCCATGGCGACCATGGATATCATTAAACTTGCTGGTGGTGAGCCTGCTAACTTTCTGGATGTAGGCGGTACCGCAAATGCAGAAACTGTAAAAGCCGGGTTCAATATTATCTTAAAGGATCCGAATGTAAAAGCCATTTTGATTAATATCTTCGGTGGTATTGTACGTTGCGACCGTGTGGCTCAGGGGGTTATAGACGCTTATAAAGACATGGGCAATATCCCTGTTCCTATCATTGTACGTTTACAAGGAACGAATGCCGAGGAGGCAAAAAAATTAATTGACGAATCTGGATTGGAAGTATATTCGGCTATTCTGTTGAAAGAAGCTGCAGACTTGGTTACTAAGGTTCTTTCATAGTTTCCAAAAGTAGACTGCCCTATCTATAAAAATAGATTACACAAATAAACCTCCGCATATGGAGGTTTATTTGTTCTGAGAGAAAATAAAATACATATCAAATCATGAAACACACAAGAATCAAGGAACTATTGGATTCTAACGAATTCGGCAAAGAATTTATTGTAAAAGGTTGGGTTAAAACCTTCAGAAACAATCAGTTTCTTGCAATAAACGACGGTTCGTGCCTTAGCAACTTGCAAATTGTTATAGGTATTAATGAATTTGAAGACCAGCAAGTAAAAAAGCTACATACGGGAGCCGCTATTGCCGTTAAAGGGATATTAACCGAATCTCAGGGTAAAGGTCAACGTGTCGAGCTAAAGGCTACGTGTCTCGAAATTCTTGGCGAAAGTGACCCTGATAAATTCCCGCTCCAACCCAAAAAACACAGTCTTGAGTTTTTGCGGGAAATTGCGCATCTAAGATTCCGGACCACAACCTTTAATGCCATTTTTAAAGTAAGAAACGCACTGGCTTTTGCAGTTCATCAATTCTTTAATGAGCGCGGATTCGTTTATATACATACACCCATTATTACTGGTTCAGATGCTGAGGGTGCCGGCGAAATGTTTCAAGTGACAACGCTTGATCTAGATCAACCAGCTAGAAACGACAAAGGCGAAATTGACTACAAGGAGGACTTTTTCGGCAAACAGACGAACTTAACAGTGTCTGGACAACTGGAAGGCGAACTAGCAGCGATGGCGCTTGGTAATATATATACTTTCGGCCCCACATTTAGAGCAGAAAACTCTAATACAACACGACATTTAGCCGAATTTTGGATGATAGAACCCGAAATGGCATTCTACGATAATAATGACAACATGGATCTCGCAGAAGAGCTATTGAAGTATGTCATTAAATATGCCCTGGAAACATGTCCGGATGAGATTGAATTCTTAAAGAATAGACAAGCGGAAGAGGATAAAAAGAAACCTCAGAATGAACGTGCAGCGATGAACCTAACAGAGAAGTTAGAGTTTTGCCTTCTGAACGATTTTGAGAGAATATCGTATACAGAAGCGATAGAGATATTGAAACGTTCGAAACCTAATCAAAAGAAACAATTTAAGTATCTGATCGATGGCTGGGGTGTAGATCTGCAATCGGAACACGAGCGTTATCTGGTAGAGAAGCACTTTAAAAAGCCGGTTATCCTTTCTGACTACCCAGCTGACATCAAAGCATTTTATATGCGACAAAACGAAGTTGATGAACAAGGCAGAAAAACTGTAGCTGCAATGGACATTCTCTTTCCAGGAATAGGAGAAATAGTTGGAGGTTCTCAACGGGAAGAGCGTTATGATGTGCTCACGAAGCGAATGGACGAAATGAATATTCCTCAACACGAAATGGACTGGTTTCTTGATACCCGACGATTTGGAACCGCACCACATGCTGGTTTTGGACTTGGCTTTGAACGCCTTGTGCTTTTTGTAACGGGCATGACCAACATACGTGATGTAATTCCGTTTCCTCGCTTTCCGAAGAGTGCGGAATTTTAAGACCTCCTCCCCGATCTAATTGAGTTAATAGTTCGCATCGGAAACTATTAACTCAATTTATTTGTTACAATATTGAAACCAAATCAAGCCGGAATGTTTATAAAAATATACGAGGAAAATCCCAACCCCAAAAGTATCGAACAAGTAGTCGATATTTTAAAAAAAGGTGGGGTTATTATTTATCCGACGGATACCATTTACGGGATCGGTTGTGACATCACAAATCCGAAGGCCATTGAACGCGTGTGTAGAATTCGTGGAATTAAAAAGGAAAAATCAAATCTTTCTTTTATTTGTAATGATCTGACATCCATTTCCCAATACACCAAACCCTTGGACAATGTCACATTTCGCTTATTAAAGAGGTCATTACCTGGTCCATTTACCTTCATTTTTAACGCCAGTAGTCAGGTACCGAAATTGTTAAGTTCTAAAAAGAAAACCGTCGGTATCCGTGTCCCAGACAATAACATTGCACGGGAAATTGTAAGGCAACTGGGCAACCCAATCATCTCTACATCCATCCACGATGACGACGAAGTTATCGAATACTCCACCGACCCGGAATTGATCTATGAGAAATATGGAACGGTGGTAGATGCTGTTATCGACGGCGGCTATGGTAAAAACATTCCATCAACTGTAGTTGATTGCACTACGGGCGACTTCGATGTAATCAGACAGGGCGAAGGCGACTTGACACTTTATATTTAAATCCTAGCCCCTTAATTCCTTAATAAAGGAAGGAATTTCCTCTAAATAACTGTCCGAGTCCAACTGCTTGACAAATGCGGAACCAACGATCGCACCATCCGCAATTTCAGAAGCTTGCTGAAAGCTTTCGTTATTTGATATCCCAAAGCCTATTACAAAGGGATTTTTTAATCCCAATCCTTTAATCCGATTAAAATAGGCAAGCCGTTCATCGGAAATATCAAGATTTTTACCCGTAGTAGATGATGAAGAAAGTAAATAGATAAAGCCTGTGCTCAGGTCATCTATTTTACGAATTCGCTCATCCGTTGTTTGCGGTGTCACCAAAAACACATTGCTTACTCCATTGTTTACAAATACACCTTTATACAGCTCCTCATACTCATACATTGGTAAATCGGGAATGATTACACCATCGACGCCAACCTTCGCACATGATTTGCAAAAGCGTTCGACACCGTACTGAATCACTGGATTTACATAGCCCATCAGGAAAACGGGAATAGAAACTCGTTTTCTTAAATCAGCGAGCTGCTCAAATAACACGTCGAGTGTCATTCCGTTTTTAAGAGCGACTTGCGACGCATGCTGAATCACTGGGCCATCTGCCAAAGGATCTGAATATGGAAAACCTATTTCTAAGAAATCAACACCCGATTCCTCCAATCGTTCTGCTATATCAAGTGTACTGTCTAACTTCGGATAACCTGCTGTATAATAGATGGAAAGTCGATTAGCTTTATTATCATTATCAAATAATTCTTTTATTCTGTTCATTTTAAATCGTCTAATTGTATGAATATTAGAGTGAAAAGTACTTCATGTAATTATCCAGATCTTTATCACCTCTTCCTGACAAGCATAATACCACATGATCATCCTTTTGGAATTCCATTTTTTCCAACTGTGCCAGAGCATGTGCACTTTCGATTGCAGGGATAATGCCTTCTAATTGCGTCAGAAGCAGACCAGCCTGCATAGCTTCATCATCTGTGATACTCACATACTCAACACGCTTGATATCGTGCAAAAATGCATGTTGAGGGCCTATACCCGGATAATCCAAACCAGCTGAGATTGAATAAGGCTCGATAACCTGTCCGTCGTCAGTTTGCATCAGAATGGTTCTGCTGCCGTGAAGTACGCCTTCTTTCCCTAAGACAGATGTAGCCGCTGATTCGCCGCTGTAAATTCCTTTACCTGCCGCTTCGGCAGCTATTAGTTTCACTCCTTCATCGTCCAAGAAATGATAAAACATGCCAATCGCATTACTCCCTCCTCCAACACAGGCCATCACATAATCGGGTAATTTTCCAGCTTTATCCAGAATCTGCTGTTTCGCCTCTTCAGAGATAACCGACTGGAAGCGGGCAACCATATCTGGATAAGGATGTGGCCCCACAACTGACCCAATAATATAGTGGGTGTCAACCGGGTTATTAATCCAATCTCTAAGCGCCTCGTTGGTAGCATCTTTCAATGTCTTACTTCCCGATTCTGCAGCAACCACGGTAGCACCCATCATTTTCATGCGCGCTACATTTGGTGCTTGGCGTTCGATATCGATAGCACCCATATACACTACACATTCTAGTCCCTTTAATGCGCAAACCGTGGCCGTCGCTACGCCATGTTGACCTGCACCAGTCTCCGCTATAATTCGCTTCTTCCCTAAGTGCTCTGCCAATAAAATTTGACCAATCGTGTTATTGATCTTATGGGCTCCCGTATGGTTTAAATCTTCGCGCTTGAGATAAATATTAGCACCATAGCGTTCCGATAAACGCTCAGCAAGATAGAGCGGTGAAGGGCGACCGACATAGTCACGGAGTAACTGATCAAAATCATTTTTGAAGCTCGGACTTTCCATGATTTTTAGATATTCCTGTCGAAGCTCCTCTACATTCGGATAGAGCATTTCGGGAATATAAGCCCCGCCAAATTTGCCATAGTAACCTTGCTCATTTACTTGATATTTATTCATTATCTTCTTATCTATTAATATTATTTCAATATTGTTTTCAAAAGAGGAATACTCTTAATGCCCGGCTCCAGTTCAAATCGCGAGTTAACATCAATGCAATAAAGACGTTCGTCTTGTAAACTGGTAGCCGACTGAAAAGTTGCCTTATCGATACCTCCACTTAAAAAATAAGGAGTATTTTCTTTATATCCGTCCAAAATGCTCCAATCGAACTGTCTCCCCGATCCTCCGTGTAAACTAGTTTTTGTGTCAAATAAAAAATAATCTACTACTGACCGATACACCTCCAGCTGGTTAAAATCAAAGCCAGAATCTACACCAAAGGCTTTAATTAGCTCTACATTTTTTTGGCGAACAGTTTCACAGAACTCCGGACGCTCGTTCCCATGCAACTGCACCGCATCAAAGCTATATCTCGTTAGAACAGAATCGATTTCTTTCTCCGTAGCATTCACAAATACGGCGACCTTTTTCGTACCAGACAATTCGTTAAGAAACGCTAAATCTCCATGCCCTGCATAGCGAGCCGATTTTTCATAGAAAATAAATCCTATGTAATCAGGTTTCAAGGCAGCGACCTGCATTACATTTTCTTCATCTCGTAAACCACAAACTTTCGTTTTAAGCGTCCTCATTGCTTTAACAGAGCTTTAAATTTATTAATTGCGTGGCCGCCTAAAAGAGACTCCTCTGCTTTGGAATAACACTCACTAAACGCAGCATCTTGGTCGATCGTGTTGATAGCAATCGCTGCATTAGCCAGCACTACTTTATTCTGTGTATCAGTACCTTTACCGCTCAGAATGCGCGTAAATACTTTAGCTGCTTCCTCAACCGTTTCGCCTCCACGAATCTCATTCGGGTCGATAGCTTCGAAACCCAACTCTTTAATATCCACAATCTGCTCGGCCCTGTTTGTAATAATTTTATAATCACCTGTCAAGGATACCTCATCATAGCCATCCAATGCATGGATGACACTGAATTGTTTATTCGTTTTCTGATAGATATAACCGTATAGTCTCGCCAACTCCAAACTGAAGACGCCCACCGATTGGTAAATCGGGTTGGCCGGATTGATCATCGGGCCCAACATATTGAAAAATGTTTTCACTCCCAATTCTTTGCGAATCGGAGCAACATTCTTCATTGCCGGATGAAAAAGCGGGGCGTGTAAAAAGCATATATTCGCTTCATCGAGTGATCGCGATATTTCATCTTGATCATTTGAAAATTGGTAACCTAAATATTCCATTACGTTAGATGAACCGCAGCCTGAAGACACCCCATAGTTACCGTGTTTAGCCACTTTATGACCTGCGCCGGCCACAATGAATGATGCCAATGTGGAAATATTAAAGGTATTTTTTCCATCGCCACCTGTTCCGCATAAATCAATCAGTTCGTAACCGTTATAATCTCTTTTCAAGCTTAAATCGTACATTGAATCTCTAAAACCTGCAAGTTCCTCTTCACGAATCGATCGCATACTATAAGCCGTCATAAATGCAGCGATCTGAGACAGATTGTATTTCCCGGTTGCTATATTCGTTAAGATCTCATGAGCTTCTTTCCGACTAAAGCTGCGATGTTCGAATAAGTGATTTAATATTTTCTTCATTTTATTTCCAAAAAAAAAGCTTGTCGTTTAGACAAGCCTCTGTTTTTTTATTATGTAAATATTAATATATAGAAGTCATGTCACAAGGTTTTATCCTTTGTGCCACCAATTAATATTTACGTTATTGTTAACCATTTTTCTGTTGTTATGCCAAATATGAATAATAATTTCGAAACAAACAAAAATTTCTAAAAATGGCCATCACTCTACTGGTTCTACTGCCATCGTATCCGCTTCTATGGAATCCATCGTCGCACTGTCAACCGGTGTATCGTCCAGGACAGTCGCATTGTTTTCTACCGAACGAATTCCCTTAGTTTTTCTAGCGGCATTTTCGGCTACGATTCGATCTACTTCGTTTTCAAATTGTCCTGTAAAGGTAGCGACGCCGTCTTCTACAGTTACTTCAACTCCCGGAGGCAAACTCTCCGCTATTGTTTCCTGTGCTTTGGTATCTAATTTATTTGGCGACGTGCATGCAAATAGGAACAGGCTTATAGCTGTAACTGATACCAATAAGTAGATGAGCTTTTTCATAATTTCCATTTTTTTGGTTCACACATTTATGTTGGTTATATGGTTGAATATACAAAAAAAGAGAATAAGTAACAATTCTATTGCAATATCCTTTGTACCGTATCATCTATACCGACGATATTTTTTATTATCACGTAAAAATTGGATATATTTACTCTATAATACTATTTCTATGGTTGCGATTATAACTGGAGACATCATAAATTCGTCTAAAGTCGATATTGACAAATGGTTGCCATTATTAAAGGCGACATTACTCCACTTTGGCAAGGCTCCCAAACAATGGGATATTTATCGCGGTGATAGTTTTCAACTAAAGGTTGACGAACCCGCAGATGCTTTAGAAGTTGCTTTGATTATAAAGGCATCCGTAAAGACACTAAAAGAACTAGACGTGCGGATGTCAATGGGCTTCGGCGACATCACTCATGATGCATTCCGAATCACCGAATCAAACGGAACAGCATTCATCCATTCCGGCGAACGATTCGAAACGTTAAAAAAAGACAAAATAAACCTAGCTGTAAAAAGCGACTGGGAACATTTTGATCTTGATATCAATATGTTTCTCAAGCTCGCGCTACTGACGATGGACCAATGGACTGAAAACTCGGCAGAAATTGTTCGTCTAGCTCTTCTCAACCCCGACAAGTCGCAAGCCGAACTCGGCAGTCTGATTGGTATCAAACAAAATACGGTGAGCACGCGTCTAAAACGATCTGCTTTCGATGAAATTCAAGCTATGAACCTACTGTACCGTAAAAAAATAAAGGAGCTTAAATGATCATTCTTATTAAACTGCTGCTCGCCCATCTATTAGGCGATTTTGTTCTGCAACCAAGCAAATGGGCTAAAGCAAAAGAAGAATTAAAGATTAAAGCCTATCAGCTGTATCTTCATATCGGCATTCATTTTATTTTGATTTTATTATTGATTTGGGACTGGGAATTTTGGCCTTGGGCATTAATAATTGCTAGCAGTCACTTGATAATCGACAGCCTAAAGATTTATTTACAAAAGCCCGGCAACGCAAGAACACTTTTCTTCGCCGATCAACTGCTCCATCTGCTCGTCATCGTTGTAATCTGGTTTCTTTACCATCAAAACTTTCAACTATGGCTTCAATCTTTTGACGAAAACAACCTAACAAAACTTCTACTCTGGATTTCTGCTTTTGTTTTTTTAACCAAACCCCTCTCGGTTGCTATACGGATCTTCATCTCAAAATGGACTCCACATACGGAGAACAACAAGAATGATTCGCTCCAAAGTGCAGGAGAATACATAGGCTATCTCGAGCGGATTCTGATATTTATATTTATCATTATCAACCAATTAGAGGCAGTCGGCTTTTTATTGGCAGCCAAATCGATTTTCCGTTTTGGAGATCTTACCGCATCAAAAGATCGTAAACTCACAGAATACGTACTTATCGGCACATTGCTCAGCTTTGGTGCAGCGATATGTACGTCTCTGTTGTTTGGCTACTTACTGACCTTGCTATAAACCAGCTGTTTAATTTAATAGCTGATTGCTGTATAGACGATATTCACCAGCTTCTATTATTGTAGTCAACTGGCTTTCCGCAAGCACCAGTTCATTGCCACTTGCATAATCTGTCCACCTGCCCGTTTTCATATCGATACTTATTGGTTGCTCGGTCACACCAAAATTCCCGATCAGCCATAGTTCATGATCGCCGTCTTTCAAGTGAATCGACTTAACCGCGCCACCCACATTATGAACCAAGTCGCCTCTATTAAAGATGGGGTTATTAATCTTCATCTTTATATATTTTGAAAATGAGTTCATCAGCTTAGCCCGATCTGCATTCTTCTGGTATTCCCATAGAATCGGCTTCTCACCAGTGCGACCGTTTTGATCAATGGATACATCGTAACCCAACTCACCAAATTGCCATATCATCTTCGGTCCTGGTGCCGTCATCAAAAATGCAACAGCCATCTCCTGTCTCGCTAAAGCAGTTTTCAAATCGGTCACCCGATAAGAACCCTCTGACCTTCCCCAAGTCAGATTTTTAAACATCATGCGTTCTTCATCATGGCTCTCCATATAGGTGATCAAGTGATCAGCAGAGCTGAAGCCTCGATTTTTATAAAACATCCTAGACAAGTCCGAATTGTCGACCCAACCCATTGTTGCCTCGTTAAAACTATAATTCATGTTATTCCACAGCATCATCCCTTCTGCCGCTAGAGCTTTCTCTTCTTCATCCGCCGCAAAATGCTCCAGAATAACGTAGAAGCCATTGTCGTCTAACGATCTGATATAATTATTATAATCTTTCCAGATGGCGACCCTACTTGCATCGTAAGCCGACCAGGCACCTACACCACCATCGCCAGTACCGGAATCTTTTTGGGTAAAGCCCTTTGACAGATCAAAACGGAAACCGTCAATACGAAACTCCTCCATCCAAAATTTGATCACATTTTTCACAAAGTACTTCGTGTCCAAACTCTCATGATTAAAATCATAACCCACGTTATACGGATGTCTTGCGGTGCTGTTGAACCAAGGATTTTCAGCAGTAGGCGCTTTCGTTTGTTCATTAAAATACAGTTGCACCATCGGTGATTGCCCAAAGGAATGATTCAGAACCATATCGATAATCACGGCGATTCCTTCATCATGGCAGCGATCAATAAATTCTTTTAGCTGATTTTTGGAACCATAATATTTATCCACCGCAAAGTAAAATGAGGGGTTGTATCCCCAACTTAAATTGGCTTCAAACTCATTCACCGGCATCAGTTCCACGGCATTCACTCCCAGTCGCTTCAAATAACCAATCGTATCAATTAGCGTACTGTAATAATTGCTTTCAAGAAAATCGCGGACAAGAAGCTCATAAATTACCAAGTCTTTTTTAGCAGGTCTCTTAAAATTTGAAGAAGTCCATGAATATTCATCTTGTTCCATCTGCAGCACACTAACAATCCCTTCTGTTTTACCATCAGGATACCCTTTGTCGCCTGAATACCGTTGATCATTAATATATCGGTCGTTCCAAGGATCCAGTATTTTCTCCGTGTAGGGGTCTGCGATCCTAATTTCGCCGTCAACCAAATATTGGTAAGCGTATTCCCGACTCGCATCTAGACCATCAACCTGAATCCACCAACGTTTCCCGTCTGGTGTCCGTGTCATTAAGCTTTCATCACTCACTGTCCAGTTATTAAAATCGCCAAGCACATGCACCGTTTCCTTACCGGGTGCAAAAAGATTAAAAATGACCGATGAGCCATTCAATACATTCGCACCATCGACAAGTCCTTCTGGCAAATCTGCCTCTACTTGGCCGGGCTGCTCCTCGTCTGTATTCGGAACTTCCTTTTTCTGACATGAAAATACCAGAAAAAGAAATGCAGCTAGCAACATTCGTTTCGTTTTCATTTTAATTTGTTTTGAATTGCGATTTTTCATCACGAACAAATAATACGGCAATGGCAGCCATGAGCATTGCAACCCCTGCTAATACAATTGCATAAATAGCCTCGCCACCAAAAAATTCCTTCACGATCCATCCACCTAAAAAACCATTGACAATCTGAGGAAAGGTTATAAAGAAGTTAAAGAGCCCCATGTAGACTCCCATTTTATAAGGTGGAATTGAATCGGCCAGAATCGCATAGGGCATTGCGAGAATACTTCCCCATGCAAAACCCACTCCTATCATAGATACAATTAGCAGCGATGGGTCACTTATAAAAAAAACAGATATCAATCCGATTCCTCCCGCTGTCAGCGATGCCGCATGAGTAGCCTTTTGACCAATCCTTTTAGCTATCGACGGTAGCATTAAGGCAAACAATGCAGACACACCATTGTAGATTCCAAATAGGATACCAACCCAATTGGCCGCATCTGCATATCCTAGTGATGAGGTATCAGATGCACTTAAACCATACACATGTTGGGCGATAGCCGGAGTTGAAAATACCCACATCGAGAATAATGCAAACCAAGAAAAAAACTGAACCAATCCCAGTTGTTTCATCGCTGTAGGCATTGCTGCGAAATCTTTAAAAATATGCTTTAGCCCCTTAGCGCGCTCCTCTTCTCGTACGATATCTGGATGGAAGTCGGCCAACTCTTCGTCGTTATACTCCTTCGTCTTCAGCACGGTCCACCCTAAGGCAATCAACATCACGGTGGCACCCGCATAAAATGAATAAATGACATTATCAGGGATATAACCTTCGGCTGCCGTTTTAGACACCCCAAGATATTCTGCCAACAAATAGGGTAAAGCAGAACCCAGAACCGCACCAATTCCGATCAAACAGGTTTGAATCGAAAAGCCGAGACTTCGTTGTTTACTCGACAAATTATCAGCAACCAAAGCACGAAAGGGCTCCATTGCAACATTAAAGGAGGCATCCATAATCATGAGCATACCAGCGCCAATCATCAACGGCGGAACGGCAATAGCGAACAACTGTCCGGCGTTTGGCATTAAAATCAATGCAATAGCGGCAAATAACGCTCCCCCTAAGATAAAGGGTCGCCGCCTTCCAAGTCGCGTCCAAGTCCGATCACTATAATGACCAACCAAGGGTTGAATAATCATCCCGGTAAGTGGGGCAGCTAACCAAAAAAGAGATAAATGCTCAATATCAGCACCGTAGGCCTGCAAAATCCGAGAAGCATTCCCGTTTTGGAGAGCAAAGCCAAACTGAATTCCCAAGAATCCGAAACTCATATTCCATATTTGCCAAAACGACAGAAGAGGTTTTTTAACTGGTTGCTTAGTCATTGTAATTTATAGCTTGGATCCTTAATATGCTATTTTTTCCGCATTCTCCTATTGTTTATTTACAATTTTAATCTGCGATGACGCCTTAACTTCATGATATCGGTTAAATGCATGTACGGACAGATCTTTCTCTGCATTCGTATTGGATACTTTGATACCCTCGCTAGAAATCTCAACTTGGAATACGATGTCCCTAAAATTCATCATAAAGGAATAAGAATCCCATTGTTTTGGTAACATGGGCGAAAAATACACGCTGTTGCCTCTCACCCTCATTCCTGCAAAGCCTTCAACCACACTCATCCAAGTTCCCGCCATTGATGTGATGTGCAAGCCATCCTCGGTATCATTATTATAATCATCCAGATCCAAACGGGCCGTTCGGAAATATAGATCATATGCCTTGTCCTCTTTATTCAGTTTGGCAGCCAAAATAGCATGCACACAAGGCGATAACGAGCTTTCATGTACCGTTCTACTTTCATAGAAGTCGAAATTGCGTCGAATAGTTTCCAAGTCAAATTGGTCTTCAAAAAAATAAAGACCCTGTAATACATCTGCTTGCTTAATGAAAACAGAACGAAGGATCCGATCCCAGCTCCAGTGTTGATTTAGTGGCCTGTGCTTTGAATCCAAATCGCTTACCAGCGTCTGTTCCTTATCCATAAACCCATCTTGCTGCAGAAAAATTCCCAATTCCTTGTTTTCCGGCAAATACATCCTGTCAACAATCTGTTTCCAGTCGCCCGTCTCCCTTTCAATATCCAACTGCGTACGAACCAGTATATTTTGATAATCGCTGGGAGACTCCGCTTCAAGTTCCCTTAGCACCTCCATCGTATACTTCATGCACCATATTGCGATGGTATTTGTGTACCAATTGTTATTTACATTGTTTTCGTATTCATTCGGACCGGTGACTCCCAAGATCACGTAGGCTTGTTTTTCCTCGCTCCAGTTGACACGCTGTTTCCAGAATCTCGCGATAGCAATCAGCACATCCATCCCGTAGTCAGCCAAATAACGTCGATCGCCTGTATAATTCACATAGTTGTATATCGCATAGGCTATGGAGCCATTCCGATGAATTTCCTCAAAGGTAATCTCCCACTCATTATGACATTCTTCGCCATTCATCGTTACCATCGGGTACAGTGCTGCCCCATCCGTAAATCCTAGTTTTTCACCGTTCTCAATCGCCTTTTGCAGATGATGATAACGATACAGCAACAAGTTTTTAGCAACTCGACTATCAGCTGTTCTTAGATAATAGGGTATGCAATAAGCCTCTGTATCCCAGTGAGTAGCACCACCATACTTTTCGCCGGTGAAGCCTTTAGGTCCGATATTTAGACGTGGATCCTCTCCGGTATAGGTTTGATTAAGTTGGAAGATATTGAAGCGAATCGCTTGCTGTGCTGAGATGTCACCTTTAATAACTAGATCACTTTCTGCCCATTTCTTTATCCACGCCCGTTTATGATCCATAAACAGATCGTCATAACTATTTGCTTTTGTTGATGCAAGAGCGGCTTGCGATTCATTAAATAGATCATCTTTTGCCACATTCAACGAACTCAGCAAGGCAATAATCTTACATAGCGTGATTTCCTCTCCTTCACGCACATCTATCTGTAGTTTGTAACCAACATATTGTTCGCGGGTAAGCGACTCAGCAACAGGCTGAAACAAAGTACCATTTCTATAGGCACGATAATAAAATGCGGTCGATACGTCAAAAGCCGTCTTTTTTGTCCGCATCGTCAGGTATCGACAGTCGTCCTGTTCAACACGAGTAACCGGTTCCCAAAAATGCTCATCATAATTTGCATCTGCATTTCGTACATCACCGTCTAAGCCCAAAGACACTTCGATCGTTCCGTCAAAATTCAGAGGAGTAACTGTATATTGTACCGCAGCAAGTCGATCGTTGGCTATGCTGCAAAACCGCTGTGCATGAATCTTTACCTGTTTACCCGAAGGTAACTGCACCGATGCTTGGCGTTCTAGATAGCCCTCCTTCATATGGAGAGTCCGCTTAAAATCCAATATCTTACTAGTAGCAAGATCCAAACGCTCATCTCCCACCTTAATATCTATCTCAATCCAGTTGATTGAGTTAAGTACTTTGGCGAAGTACTCAGGGTATCCATTCTTCCACCATCCCACCTTGGTTTTGTCCGGATAGTAAACTCCCGCTACATAATTCCCTTGCAGACTTTCTCCAGAGTAAAACTCCTCGAAGTTAGCACGCTGGCCAAATCGGCCGTTTCCTAAACTAAATATACTTTCAGAGATTTTGTTGAAATCAGGATTAAAACCCTCTTCGACAATATTCCACTCATCTCCTTTTAAATATTCCTTCATAATGATGCACTTCCTCTATAATGGTGTCCCGTTTATAATCGATTCTAGTCTTTCAATATTCATTTCGGACAAACCTGTCACATAACCATGGGCACCCAATAAGTTCGCTGACTCAGCAACGCCGATCACCTTCATTCCCGCACGCAGCGCCGCTTCAACACCGGCCTGCGCATCCTCGAACACAGCACAGGCCTTAGGGTCAACAAACAGTAATTCAGCAGCTTTCAAAAATACCAGAGGATTAGGTTTAGATTTGGAAACCATATTCCCGTCCACC
The DNA here is from genome assembly GCF_042159835.1 of Albibacterium profundi. Taxonomy (NCBI): domain Bacteria; kingdom Pseudomonadati; phylum Bacteroidota; class Sphingobacteriia; order Sphingobacteriales; family Sphingobacteriaceae; genus Albibacterium; species Albibacterium profundi. The sequence goes on from NZ_JBBVGT010000001.1 coordinate 150,303, forward strand.
ACAACTTCAAAGTAATGTCGGATCCCCGTTTTCTGTAAAATAGCTTCAGCGTTCTTGCTCGCCGACCCAACAGCCAAGTGATAGTCTGAACAAGCAAGTTCCTCTAAGAACGCTTCCGTACCAGGCAAAAGGTTACTCGAATTCATCGTCCTGATCATCGTTTTGTACCAATCGTTCTTTTGTTCAGCAAGCAAGCTCCTTTCATTCTCATTCTTAGATAGTCCCGCCCAGTCGAGAATCATCTTTAAGGATGACATCCTGTTCACCCCTTTCAACCGCTCATTATCACTTTCGCTGAAGTCAAAACCCAAACTATTAGCCAAGCGCTTCCATGCCAGAAAGTGGTAGCTTGCTGTATCAACCAACACGCCGTCTAAATCAAAAATACAGGTATTGATTTTCTGGGAACGTTCCCGAACCTTCATAAAAAAATAGTCTCGTGAAATAAAAGGTACTTCAGGACGGATATCCTGAAGTACCTAGAACTATGAAATTAATTTTTATTGATTTCCGCTTTATAACCGGATGGCTCCATATGCAGACTGATTGTATAACTACCAGCATCCGCAATTGCTATATTATCACCATCAAAGCTTAGGTTCCCTACGGCACCGCCCAGGTTAATAGCCCAATCGTCATTTGCTCTAAACTTCAATTCACCCGCAGTAAGGTTCGTCGTGATGGTCCATGTATAACTACCTTTTCCACCTTCAAACTCCATATCCGTATCAGCATCCCAGCCTCCGGCGGTAGCGTCTCCTATAATTCCCCATTCAGTTTTTAGAGCCTCATAGGTTAATGCTTCCCGGTTCATCCGCAGACGGTAGAAACCATCTTCCGTTACCATTAGGTTAGCACCACCTTCTTCATCGCTCAGCATCCCATCGCCACCATCACCTAAAGCTCCGTCCCAGCCACCTTGCGTCGGCAAGAACTTAAATCCACCGTCCTCAGCCACTAGGTAGACAAAGATTTCAAACTTGTCTTTGCTGACATCATCGTCACCGTCGGTGTACATTCTCATCGGAATAGCCGCCGATGGTTCCCAACCGGCACCGGTTGATCCACCAACGAGGAAGAATACCGGATCTCCTTCGGTAAAGGTAATAGCCTTTGTCTTTTCCACGTTGGTACCGCCTATTGCATAGACAACTTGGATGAGATGTTCACCTAACCAAGCATCGTCAGCCGGCACAGCAATTTCATGAGTCAAGATGTGTTTGTTCTCTGGATTATCAATCGTTGCAGAATAAATACTTTCCCCTCCTCCGGCTGGAACAACCGAAAGGGTAAGACTAGTTACATTGTTTGCAACCAACCCGACTTCAACCGTGCTACCTAAAAGTGCGCTGGATGGTGTAGTATTGCTGATCGACACGATCGACTCGTCGATTCCATGCTCTACTTTCTTACAGGAAGAAAAAGCCAGTAGCCCCACGAGCATCAGGAAAAGCGATCTATATAAATTTAAATATTTTCGTTTCATTTTGATCTGATTTTAATTCGTATATCCCGGATTTGGATCTAAATTTTCATTGGTATTTAGAGCATCTTGTGGAACAGGGAAGATTCGCTTGTATGTCTCACTTGGATTAGCCGGTTTAAATAACATTGCATCCTCCCAATGTTCAAAACGGATCATGTCGGTCCGTCGCGTTACTTCAAAGGTTAATTCAAGTGCTCGTTCAGTATAGATGGCATCTAAGTTCAAACTTGCAGCAGTGTATAACTCGCTAGCATCTCCAGGAAAAGCTCTTGCCCGTATTTGATTCACCAAATCCACAGCCTCAGTAACCGTACCATTACCGGCACCGCGCAATATCGCTTCTGCTTTCATCAGATATACATCTGCCAAGCGATAAACCACGACATCATTACCTGCGTTATTACTAACTTGATTTTTATCCGGATAATATTTAACATTCCTTGCACCTGCCAATCGTCCGATGTTATCATCACCACCAATGTCGAATTCAGAACCATCAACCAATTCATAACCATAAGGATCTAAAATAACGTTTACTCCATTGAACACCAAAGGTTGCCCAGTAGCGTCGTACTGCTGACCATAAAGCCACTGTTTCGTACGGTAATCGTCTTCATCAAAAAGATCGAAATATGCCGGTTGTGCACTCCATCCATTCCATGTATTTACACTCAAGCCATAGGTTAAGCGATGGCCGTAATGCAATACTTTATTGAAAAGCTGGTTTCCTGTTGCACGAGCCGGATCAAAGGGGATAGAGAAAATAGGCTCTGTATTCGCCGGACCATTATCTGGCATAAATTGTGCAAAATAATCACTCTCCAAGCTGTATCTACCTGATTCTATGACCGCATTGGCATGTGTTACCACTTTATCCCATTGAGGGGTACCTGTATATACCTCGGCATTTAAATACAGTTTAGCCAAGAGCGTATGCGCCATCCATTTGGTTGGTCTGGCATAAGTCTGCTCCGACTTCTCTTCGCTCAAGTACTGTAAGTTTTCTTCCAATTCTGTTGCGATAAAATTGTAGATATCTGCACGACTCTGCGTTTCGGGTAAATCCGCCCGATCGTCGAATGTAGTTACCAATGGTAGATTACCATAGGCATCCATCATCAAATAGTAGTACCAAGCTCGCATTGTCTTGATCTCAGCCATGGTCTGTGTCTTCAGATCAGACTCTTCCGTCTGTTCAAAAATACTTAGGATACGGTTACACGTACCGATAGCATTAAAGCCCCAATTCCAGGCATTCCCAACTACTTCATGAGATGATGACCATGTGTGGAAGTGCATATCACGCCACTTACCACCATCAAACCAGTCTCCTCCGCGTGTAGGGATCACCACTTCATCAGAACCTGCTGTCTGCAGATCAAAATAATCTCCGAAGTATCCTCTTGCAGCTGTATAAACCGGACCTGTTAAGGCCACAAACTGCGCTGGTGTTTTCGGAAAATTATCCTCCGTATAAGCTGAGTACATCTTATCGTCAAACTTGGTACATGACTGGCTAAAAGCCAGAAGTAGACCAGCTGTCAATAAACTAAATTTCTTTATATAGGTTTTCATTTTCTATCCGTTTTATAATTAAAAGTTCACGTTAATTCCCAACAAGAAGGATCTTGTTTTTGGATAGTAATTACGATCGTCAATCCCCGGAGCCAGCCCGCCTAGATTTACCTCTGGGTCTACACCTGTGTAATCTGTGACTGTAAACAGATTCTGACCCGTCAAGTAAATTCTCGCACTATTGAAGAACCTCCAGTTACTAACATCAAACGTATAGCCGATAGTCGCATTCTCCAATCGTAAGAAAGAACCGTCTTCTAAGAAACGACTCGAAGCGATGGTCGGTGTTTCGAAGATACCTTCCTCCATAGCGTCTTTTGAAATATTGGTAATTCCAGCTTGCGGTAATCGTGATAGATCCGCACGAGTGGCATTAAAGATTTTATTGCCGTACACACCGCGGAAGAAAAAGCCCAAATCAAATTGTTTGTAGCTAAACGAGTTGTTCCATCCATAAGTAAACTTAGGAAGTGCATAACCCATCACTTGATAATCGTCACGCGCAGTAATCTGATCGGCTGTTACCAATTCTCCCTCCGTATTCTGATAAATTGTTTTTTGAGCTTCTTCATCGTAACCAACGTACTTAGCCGTATAAAAAGTACCTACAGGCTGACCTGGTAGGACGATGGCGACGGTTTGACCAGTCCAGCCTTCCAAGCCAATAGATCCTTCATAGCGCTCAGATACACTTAGATTACCAATATTACTCGATAGATTACCAACTCGGTTTTGGTTATGCGCGAAGTTCACTGATGTATTCCAAGTAAAATCTTCTTTATCAATAGCCAGAGCACTTAAAGCAACTTCTACTCCTTTGTTTGTCATCGTTGCACCGTTTGCGAGAAGACGATCGTGCTGATAAGGCGGTGTTGGCACTGAATATTCATAAAGTAAATCTTCGGTTTCCTTATTATAATATTCAACCGTACCGTTTAAACGTCCATTCAAGAATGCAAAATCCAAACCAATATTCAGCATGGATGTCGTTTCCCACTTCAAGTCCGGATTCGGGTTTTGGTTAACACCGTAGCTATTCAGCCATTCACCGTTATACATAAACTGACCACCCTGCTGTCCGAAGATGGTAATCGATTTATACGGATCGATGTTCTGATTTCCTGATACACCATAACCGGCGCGAAGTTTCAAATCGCTTAAGATATCTTGATCCTTTAAAAAAGCTTCCTCACTGATGCGCCAAGCTGCTGAAACGGATGGAAAGGTTGCCCAACGGTTGTTCGCACCAAACTTCGAAGAACCATCCCGGCGAACGGTTGCATTGATCATGTATTTACCATTGTAGTTGTACCCAATACGACCGTAGAACGAAATAAGTAGTGATTCTAATTTCCATGGGTAATCCGCGAAATGACGATATCCTACTGGCGGAGTAGCTGCATCAGGATTATTTGCACCCAAATCGTCCGATAAGAAACCTGTGGTTCTCAGCCTCACACCGTCATTGTCGATTGTCCGCTGATATGAATAACCCACCATCGCATTAAAGCTGTGTTCGTTGATGCTCTTGTCGTAATTTAAGAATGACTCCAAAATCTTATCCGTATTCTTCAAATTGTCACGCTCAGCATAACCAACTCCCAATGCATTTGATGCAAAATCAGTTGTATGCATATAATAGTTTCTGTCGCTATTCTGGCGCTGGTAAGAACCTATATTTGTCCAGGTTAAGTCCTCTATAATATCAAGCTCCGCTTTCACCGTAGCCAACAAAATATTTCTGTTGCGATTTTCATCACGCTGATTCAGCATAGCTACCGGGTTCATATAACCTGTACGGCCAGGAACTTGAAAGTAACCCCCATATTGTGAATAGAATGGATCATCGGTCATGATAGGTGATACCGGAACGAAGCGCGCGGCACCATTGAAAATTCCGTAGTCAACATGATTGGAACTAATGATACTGTTAGCCACATTTAGTGACAAACGCAAACGGTCATCAAAAGCATTTTGATCTACCCCCAAACGAGAAACTATACGCTCTATATCACTACGCTTTACAATACCTTCGTTTTTGAAATAATTCACCGAAGCATTGTAGCGTGTACCCTCACTCCCGCCTGTTAAAGAAACGTTGTGATTGTGAGAAACACCCGTACGGGTAATTGCATCTTGCCAATCGGTTTTCGCACCCGCTTCACTTTCAGAAACGCTTAACCCGTTATCTGCAAGAAACTGTGTGTACTCGTCGGCACTCAAAACATTAACGCGACTTGAAACGCTTTCCGTAGCAGCATAGCCGCTGTATGATAACACTGGTTTTCCAGCTTTACCACGCTTCGTTGTTACGAAAATAACTCCATTCGCAGCGCGGGAACCATATATCGCTGTCGATGATGCATCCTTCATCACGTCCATGGAAACAATGTCGTCTGGCGAAACCAGGTCGATATTAGCACCCGGCACCCCGTCGATCACGTAAAAAGGTGCTGTCGAAGCTGTCAAAGATGAAGGGCCACGCAACTGGATCGTAGCGCCTGCGGTCGGGTCACCTCCTGAACGAGTAATAGTCAATCCCGGCACCTTGCCTTGAAGTAATTGATCTGGCGTTGCCACAACACCCTTGTTAAAGTCTTCTGCCGTTACGCTACTTACCGAACCGGTTAAATCACTTTTTCGCTGAGTACCATAACCGATAACAACTACCTCCGTTAATGCCTCCGCAACAGGCACCATTTCGACATTAAGCTGCGTATTAGCTTCCACATTAACGCTTTGCTTTGATTCTTGATAACCGATAAAGTTGAATGTCAAAGTCTGCATTCCGAGAGGTACGCCAGTAAGCGTATACACACCGTCTGCGTCGGTCGCCGTACCTATCGTTGTTCCGTCGACGCCAATCGTCACACCGGGAAGCGGCTGGCGATTTTCATCCAAGACCTGTCCACTTATCTGTCCATTTTGTGCATATAAGCTTAACGAACAAATAAAAAGAACAAGTAAAAGAAACGTCTTTTTTAAGTAGATTCTTTCCATATGATATTTGGTTAAATAGGGTTTATAATGAGCGTTTACAATCGCACATTGAAACAAATATAGTCGGGAACGTTCCCGAAACAAAACCAAAACACCAGAAGTTATCCACATTTTTGCGATTTCCAATTTATTCTTAAATGTGTAAAAATAACACTAAGCATATTCAACTTTTAAACTTAAATCACTGCTTAAACATTTAAAAATGCAATAAATAGAGATAACCAGCAAATATAAAATTCACAGCAACTTACAACAAGTAGACTTCATAGATGTTAATAACTTTCGGCCAAACTCCTATATGCAGCAATAATTGTAACAGAAAATCGCTATCCGAGGGTAGATTTCCTGAAGATCAATTCAGATTTTAACTCGATCGCCTCGTTGACATCATTATTCTCAGGACTGTTGATCCTTCGAAACAACAGTTTCGCAGCCTCCTCTCCCATCAGGTATGATGGTTGCAAAATAGTGGACAGCGCCGGATTTAATAATCGGGCAATTTCAAGGCTCGAAAATGAAATGACTTTCAAGTCGGCGCCTATTTCAATCCCGAGATCATGGCAGACGTAATAACTAGCTAGCGCTAGTCGCTCTACCGAAGCAAAGACACCGTCCGGTTTGATCTTTGTAAAAACATCCTTCAACAAAGTTTTATTTTCATCCATCCGATTGGTACAATCGATCACCAGCTCGTCCTGAAACGGTATTCCAGCATCTTTCAAAGCATCGACATAGCCCTGCATACGTTTCTTACCAATCGACAGCAGCTTGTTCACGACCAAATAGGCCACCTTCTTACAGCCCTGCTCTATCAAGTGCTTCGTGGCTTGGTAGCTGCTCTCATAGTCGTTTGTTGTGATTTTAGAATTATCAACATCTTCGTAAATTCGGTCAAAAAACACGATCGGCAGGCTGCGTTTCCTGATTTTATGCATATAGCTATGATCATTAGCCTCACCGGTTACCGACATAACGATTCCGTCCACGCGCCCGCTCTGCAAACTCATGATAAAATCAATTTCCTTCTGAAAATCGTCATTTGTTAAGTAAATCAAAATATGATAACCATTTTCCCGCGCTATTCGTTCGATACCATTTATAGCCCTGGAAAAGAAATTGTTAGCAATTTCGGGAACGATCACGGCGATGGTCCTGCTTTTCTTTTCCCTGAGGTTACTCGCCAAATGATTGGGTTGATAATTCAATTCCTTAGCCATGGCCAGAATACGCTCCTTGGTCTTAGGATTGATATCACTATTACCTCGAAACGCACGAGACACAGTGGACGTTGATAGATTCAGTTTTTCAGCGAGCTGCTTGATATTAATAGGTTCCATTTCTAGGCTTTTCGAGTAAGCTTTCTGTTACATCAGTAACCGTCCAAAAATAAGACAAAAAGCTACACATTACCCAAAAAATGGTGAAATATATTGAATTTGCCTCCTTTTTTCGTAATTTTGTAATAATCTTATAGAATTAAAACCCTACTAGCAGATGAAACATCAAGGGTTTTATTAATTCTCCGTCCGGAGAGAAAACATACAGAATGATTGAAATAAAAGAATTTAATAAAAACAATCAGTTAACCGCATCCGAAAAACAACAGATCATATCTTTTCTTTATAAAAGCTTGGAACAGTATGGCGACCCCGAAAGTTCTATCGAGAAAGCGATTAATTACGCACTCGGCGAGCAAGGGAGTTTAGGCGGCCATGTCCTTACTGCAAATTTGCATGGAAACTTATGTGGCGTCGTTGTCATTAATAAAACGGGCATGGACGAATACATTCCCGCAAACATATTGGTGTATATAGCCACAGACAAAGAACATCGGGGAAAAGGAATTGGTAAAGAACTGATGCAGAAAGCCATTGAAACTACCACCGGTGATATTGCACTGCATGTGGAACCTGATAATCCTGCTAAGAAGCTATACGAAAGACTTGGCTTTACCAATAAATACCTCGAAATGAGGCTTGTAAAGGAGGATCAATAATGGCCTTTATTACACTAAATAAAGAAAAACTTCGCTATAACTACGAACAACTTCAACAGTTATTTAAGCGAAATAACATCGAGTGGTCGGTTGTAGCCAAAATGCTTTGCGGAAATGAAAAGTATCTTAAAGAAATCATAAATCTAGGTGTCAAACAAATATGTGATTCAAGGTTACAGAACCTAGAGATGATAAAAAAGATCAATCCGAATATCGAGACAATCTACATTAAACCTCCTGCAAAAGGCAACGTGGTGCGCATTGTAGAAGCTGCCGATATTAGTTTTAACACCGAGTATGAAACCATTAAATTACTTTCACTAACCGCGAAGGAACTAGGAAAGGTTCATAAGATCGTTGTCATGATTGAGCTCGGCGAACTCCGTGAAGGCGTTATGGGAGATCAATTCGTGGACTTCTATTCAAAGATTTTCAAGCTTCCCAACATCGAGGTGGTTGGTTTAGGAACTAACCTTACTTGCATGTATGGCGTATTACCCAATCAGGACAAATTAGTTCAGTTATGCCTTTACAAACAATTAGTAGAGAGTAAATTTAATCGAAAAATACCTTATGTGTCTGGTGGCACCTCCGTTACCATACCGCTCATTACCAAGGGGATCCTTCCTAAAGGAATCAACCATTTCCGGGTTGGAGAAACGTTATACTTTGGCACCGACGTATATCATAACAAGGTTTTTGATTTCATGCATAATGACGTTTTCAAGCTCTGTGCAGAGATCATTGAACTAACCGAGAAACCTATGGTTCCTACCGGAGAGTTTGGTGTCAACCTGACAGGTGACACGCCAACATTCGATCAGAGCAATCTTGGCAACAAGTCATACCGAGCTATTGTAGATGTGGGTTTGCTTGACATAGAAGTAGATCATTTGGACCCGATCGACAAGTCCATGGAAATTGCAGGTGCTAGCTCTGACATGATTGTGATAGACTTGGGAGTCAATGAGCAAAAGCTTAAGGTTGGCGATCTGATTGAGTTTAAAGTAGACTACATGGGTTTACTGCGACTTATGAATTCCAATTACGTCGACAAGAAATTTGAGGAAGAGATTAAGGTATTTCAACTTGCTCATCAAAATTAGAAAAGTTACTTTTGACAGTAATTTCTCTAAAATATAGTGAACATGAAACACCCCGATAGCGACAAGTCGCCTACTGTCTCAGAACTTCATACTATCCGCACAGATTACATAAAATCTGAACTACACGAAACCCAGGTTAATCAAGATCCTATCCAACAGTTTATTACCTGGTTCAATGAAGCTCTTCATTCCGAGGTAATGGAACCAAACGCCATGACACTGGCGACGGCGACGGCTGATGGACAGCCAAACGCACGAACCGTGCTATTGAAACATATTGACGACCGGGGTTTCGTCTTTTTCACCAACTACGATAGTCAAAAAGGCAAAGAAATTGCCGAAAACAAGAAAGTATCGCTCCTCTTCTTTTGGCCGGAACTTGAACGACAGGTTCGTGTACAAGGAACCGTAGAAAAAATCTCTTTTGAAGAATCCGAAACCTATTTCCATTCGCGACCGCGAGGAAGTCAGCTTGGCGCACTGGCTTCTCATCAGAGTGTCCGAATTGACAGTCGCGAGGTTATCGAAGAAAAACTGACAGAGCTTGAAGATAAATACAAAGATTCAGAGGTTCCACTCCCTGACTATTGGGGAGGCTATTGTGTAAAACCTCTACAGTTAGAGTTCTGGCAAGGTGGAGCAAAAAGACTACATGACAGGATTGTCTACAAAAATGACACTGACAAATGGGAAATTTTCCGCATATCGCCGTAAATATTGACAACTATTTCGATTTCACCTCCATTTATTGTAATATAATCAATACAATCTACCTTTCGGCATAGTTGAAAATTAACAGGCATTATATTTGCTAATCGATGATTAGGTTTATAATTGGTTAGTAAAGGTTCCCATTCTCCCCGTTTGGGAGCCTTTCTTTTTTGTGTTAAGCCCGCTCTCCCCTTACCTCAATTGGTAGATATCAGTACTTTTAACATTTTTTTTTCAAAGTCTTATATTTTTACTTACCTTAAAACCATCCTAATTAGTAAATTCCCAAATCACAGTTGAGTTTATCAAATATTATCTAGTATATGGAGGAAATCATAAGTAAAGTTAATGCCATCGTATGGAGTAATGCCTTAGTTATACTATGCTTGGGCGCTGGGATTTATTTTTCTTTCAAAACTCGGTTTTTACAGGTCAGTTATCTAAAAGAAATGATCAAACTGCTTTTCTCGGGAAAACCATCTAAAAAAGGTGTAACATCTTTTCAAGCATTCGCTATCGCTATTTCAGGAAGAGTCGGAACAGGAAACATCGCGGGCGTAGCAATCGCTATTGCCATGGGTGGTCCAGGTGCAATCTTTTGGATGTGGATAATCGCATTTTTAGGCAGTGCTTCCGCTTTTATTGAAGCCACGCTGGGACAACTGTATAAACAGGTTAACAACGGACAGTATAGAGGTGGACCAGCATTTTATATCGAAAAAGGCCTGGGAATAAGATGGTATGCGATGCTGTTTGCTATTGTAACGATTATCAGTACAGCCGTGTTTTTACCAGGCGTTCAAAGTAACAGTATCGCACTTAGTATGAATAATGCTTTCGACTTTCCTGTCGAGTTCACAGGAATTGCTATTGTTCTTTTTTTGGCATTGATCATTTTTGGTGGCGTGAAGCGCATAGGAAAGGTTGCAGAAGTTATTGTGCCCTTTATGGCTGCCGCATATATTCTCATGTCAGTTGTTATTATAGCCATGAATATCCAACAAATCCCCGATGTACTCGCACTTATTTTTAGATCAGCATTCAAATTAGAGCCCGCTACCGCTGGGGTATTCGGTATGGCGATTGCATGGGGTGTAAAACGCGGTATCTATTCAAACGAAGCAGGGCAAGGGACAGCTCCTCACGCTGCGTCTGCCGCAGAAGTTAGTCACCCCGTAAAGCAAGGTCTGGTACAGGCGTTTTCCGTGTATGTAGATACATTATTTGTCTGCACCGCAACTGCGTTTATGATCCTTTTTACTGGCCAATATAATATTGTTGATCCTGAGGGAGGATTCTTGATTGAAAACATACCGAATGTGTCTATCGGTGCTGAATATACACAACATGCTGTTAGTCACCATTTTCCGAGGTTAGGAAGTGCTTTTATAGCGATTTCTTTATTATTTTTTGCGTTTACGACCATCATGGCTTATTATTACATAGCAGAAACAAATTTGAGCTATCTCAATAAGAGAAATAGACGTTGGCTAGTTTGGTTATTAAGGATTTTTCTTTTGGCCGCCACTTATTATGGATCCATTAAAACAGCTAAGGCGGCATGGACGCTTGGCGATATTGGGGTTGGGTTAATGGCCTGGCTGAATGTTATTGCACTTTTACTACTGAGGAAACCTGCAATGAACCTATGGAGAGATTATCAAAGGCAACGAAAAGAAGGAAAGGATCCAGTTTACAAAGCAGATGATCATAAGGACATCAAAAACACCAGCGAGTGGTAGGTATTAACTCAAAAATCTTAGTTCGCAACAAATAGTTGTATTGAATCTGCTTTTAAACGGGTAGCCAGCCATGACTTTAATTTTATTTGATCAGTTTCAGTCAATGGTTCAGTAGCCGTATCCACAACGACAAGATAATAAGGGGTTGTAAGAGAGTCCGTAAAAAACAATTGCTCTCCGACTGAACACGCAATAATTTGTGGAAAAAGTGCGCTAATCTCATGAAAGACTGCTCGTGCCAATTCATTATTGTTCGAAATACTGTCTAATTTTGCCTGGTTATTTGCTAAGTCTAATCGAAGGCGATTTAACTCTGTGATGGTTTTATCCTGAATAGAAGTTTTCAACTCCGTGTCACCGATTTCAAAACCAAGTCGAATTTCCAGATCCGTTCCTTTTAACCCATAGAAAGCCAATTTGTCTTGCATCTCTTCTTTTTCACTATCAGTAATGGCTTTTCCACCGTACACGAGCGAGATTTTCTTAGCTGCCGGATTAATATCAGACTGAAGCAAGTAATCACCCTCAATAAACGACTCGTTGTTAATAAAAGACGTAGCGTTCTGATTGTAGTTTTCTTGCTGAACCATGATGTAACCGAAATAGATGCTAGGGATCATGGTCATTAAAGCAATAACGGTAACCCATCTATTTGCTTTGATTTTTTTCTTTTCATCCGTATAAGTGATGACAGGAAACTTTAGAAGCCGAACTGTTATTAGTGTAGCCGCCCCAATAAATACCGTGTTAATGGTAAATAAATAAAAAGCCCCTAAAAAATAACTCCAACTGGCTGTTGCCAGCCCATAACCTGCCGTACAAAGTGGCGGCATTAATGCAGTTGCGATGGCAACTCCCGGAATAATATTTCCTTTGATTTTACTGGACATGGCTATTATTCCCGCTAACCCACCAAATAACGCAATTAAAACATCGTATATGTTGGGCTGAGTTCTAGCCAAAAGCTCAGAATGAGCCTCATTTATGGGAGTGATTAGGAAATAGAGTGTAGAAGTAACAAGTCCTGAAGCAACAGCAAAACCAAAATTAGAACCTGATTTCTTTAACAAGGTAAAGTCATAGGTTGCAAGACTATAGCCCATCCCAATAATCGGACCCATAAGGGGTGATATTAACATGGCTCCAATAATCACTGCTGTCGAATTTACGTTCAATCCTACACAAGCGATAAAAATTGCAAATATTAATATCCAAAGATTAGTACCTTTGAAAACTATCCCGCTTTCCATTACGCTGTGGATCACTTCGTAATCCTCTTGCTCTGAACGGATATTAAACCTACGAAACAACTTGTTCATTATGATAAACTTTGTTTTCGTCCGGTCATTTTCAACAATATAAACCCAATTCCCCCTGACAAAACAGAAGCAGTTAAAATTGCAAATTTAGCAATCGATATTAAATCAGGGTCAGCAAAAGACAGTAAGGCGATAAATATAGACATCGTAAAACCAATACCGGCCAACAGACCAACTCCAACTATATGTATCCAATTAGCACCTTGGGGGAGCTGACATATCTTACCCTTAACAGAAAGCCAAGATAACAATAGTATTCCGACAGGTTTGCCAATGATTAAACCGAGTACGATTCCCATACCCAAATTTGAAAAAAGACCTTCGACCATGCCGGCTTCAAAACGAATATTGGTGTTAGCCAAGGCAAAAACAGGAATTATAAGGAAATTTACGGGTTTAGTTAATATATGCTCCAATTTTTCTAGTGGTGATTCGGTAGCATCTGGCGTCGTTGGAAGCGTCAAAGCTGTCAACACGCCAGCTATAGTGGCATGAATACCTGAATGGTGAACGAAATACCATATAAATACGCCTGGGATCAAATAACAGACGATACTTTTAACCCCAAAATAATTGAAAAGAACCAAAAGTAATAATATTGCTCCTGCGTAGGCTAGGTAAGTAAAATCTAAATCAGAAGAATAGAATAAAGCGATAACCAAAATCGCTAATAAGTCGTCAACAATCGCCAATGCTGCTAAAAATATTTTTAATGATGCGGGAACAGTCTTGCCAAGCATTGTTATCACTGCCAAAGCGAATGCAATATCTGTAGCCATCGGTATTCCCCACCCGTTGGCAGTAGGAGTATCATTATTAAGAAACATGTAAATCGTCGCAGGTATCAACGCCCCGCCAAGAGCACAAATAATTGGTAGAGCAGCTTTCTTAGGTGAGGCTAATTCTCCTTCAACTAATTCTCGTTTAATCTCAAGACCAACCAAAAGGAAAAATATTGCCATTAACCCATCATTTATCCACAATGCAAGTGAATATTCTAAATGGACAGACTCAGTATTGAACCCAATCTGGGTCTCAAGCAAGTTATTAAACCCGATACCTAAAGGCGTATTGGCAATAATTAATGAGATAACAACACAGAAGAAAAGAATGATTCCCCCTGCTGATTCGTGCTTTAAAAAATTAGGAAATGCCTTTAAGTTGATCACTTGTTTCATCTAACAAATATATCAAAATAAGGTTAATTATTTTATTAAAACTTGACTATCGGAAGCATAGGAATTAAACCAGACTCAGATGTTGTATTAAAAAAAACACCAAATATCACACCTCCTATCAGATAACAAATCGCGTCTATATAGTCTGCAGTAAATGCTGGATTCCAAAGTGGGAACAAAACTTCACAAACAATGGATACAACAAAAACCACCATTAATATCTGATACCAGGAGAAAACATATTGAGCGTCTTTTTCAAACAGGTAGCGGCGTTCAAAAAGCATTAGTTGAAGTAATATCGGCAAAAACAAAAGTGGATCAAGATAGGAATCGACAACCTGTATTTGGATATTCAATATTTTTTGTAGAACCTGATGTATGAGCGCAACGCTTAAAGCTATAAAAAACCACCATCGCAGAAACATTTCTTTAACTCCTATAATCACAGCGCAATTAGAAAAATTATTAATAAAATCACAATTAAAACCGGGGAACATAAAACTAGTAAAAGAACTACTGGTATTTTGGCTATACTCTTCAAGACTTGGATCGCCCAGTGATCATTCGGATTTGGCATAAGCCACCCTGCAAACCGACCAACAGCACCCTTAACCATTTTTGTTACTTCCTTAAAAACAGATTGATTTTCTTCGTTACCCATAAAGTGCAAAGTTAAGATGGCGGCACCTATATTACAACTTACAATACAATCTTACAGGTTCCAAAAATGGATTTTTCCTAAAAGATCGACAGTAACCAATTGAGACTCATCCGCCGTTATATCCATACCACTTGGAGTCCCTCTATGCTTTGAGTAGGTTTTGATTAACCTACCCGACCATTTATTCCATTCGCGAATAGATTTATCCAAACCAAGAGTATATATAGATTTATTGCTTGTTAAACCAAAAAGAACTTCCAAGCTTAAAGGGATATTGACAATACTGTCTTGCTGTGGAACATAAATTGGCCAATTGGGATGAGACCTCGTGTAAATTATGCTGTCTTCTCTCGTATCATAGAAAGCAAATTCTTTGCCGCCCATGATCAAAACGTTTCTGTTATCATCCACGTCAGCGATCTTACCATTAATTTGACTTTGTTTGATGTTGTTTGTTCTATAGTTCCAAGAAATAAGTTTACCCAGTCCATCAAAATAAATGTCGCCGTTATCCGCTATGTACTTTGGGGACATTCGCTTTAAGTCATCAGGTGTGTCCAACTTCCTAAAATCATTATTCGTATCCCATACATAGTGGTTACCTTTAAAGTCGAACGTAGCTAAGATACCATTTTGTGTATTGAAGCAGATTTGATAAGCCCAAGTTTCCTTTATCGGTAATTTATCAATAACCGCTCCGTTGAGCACATTGATAATTACAATACCAGAATTTAAGGTAGCTGCATAAAGCTCATTTTTTTCGGCATGATAAGCTAAGTCGTAGATTTCATCACCAATCGCAGCTATTTGTTTTTTGTTATTGTTTTCATTAACGAGCTGATATATTTTCCCGTCGAAAGTGGAAACAAAAACCGTGTCACGACCTGCTTTGAAAATAACATCGGTGTAAGCTATCGGGTTTATACTCGTGACTTTATGTTTTTTAACCGTAACCTTTTGCTTACAATTGGTAAGAAGCACACAAAGAGACAATAGTAAAATAATTTTATGTAGTTTCATTCGTATTATTTGCTTTCGATTAAACTTTGATTCTTCCCATTGTCTGAAACATCCATCCAAATATTCATGTCGGAAGTGCCTAGATTGATTTGATTGCCATTTTTACCCCACATTTTTAGGTTAGCTGCACCTTGGGGTTCAGCCATAAATAACACGCGCTGTGAAATTTTCGAATCTAGAGTTAGAAACACATTCCCATAAGAGTCATCAGTTACATAACCTCCCCTTTCTTGCCCCTCGTGATCATAAAGCATCACGCCAGAGACACCCGAGTTATCGCCTCTATAAAACCTGTAACCAAACGATTGTGCCGGTGGAAGATGCGTTCCAATAATAATGCGTTCAACACCAATAGAGTCAGTTACAATGAGCCCTCTGACTTTTAAGACTTCATTTGACAAATCGACCTCAACATGATTGTTTTTTACTATATATATTACCAGACATCCGGTAACCAGCAGGTTAAAAAATAGGAGAATGCATAACGTTCTATTCTTCATTTTTTTATTTTTTTCAATCTTATAAAAATAGATATCGCTAAAGTAAATAGAGATATGGATGTGAACAGTGGAATTAGCCAACTCATTGTTGAGTCAAAGAATAAGGCTATAATAAATGAACCTATTGAAATTAATATTGATGCGACAGCGTATCCCGCCTCATCGTAAAACCAAGCATATTTATGAAAATAAGCTGCCAAAGATAACAAAAATGACAATATAATCCTTCTGATACCTCAAAAAAGGAGCATGACTTTAAATGCAAAAAAAACGAAAAACTTCGCTGGCGTATAACGAGAATAGTTAAGGCGTGTTTTGACGAACATAAACATCTTGTTGCGGGAACGGAATTTCAATTCCTGCACTATCAAGAGCCTCCTTACAATCAATAATCAATTGCTCATTCATGGTCCAAAAGTGCTCGTTAGACGTTGTTGCCCTAATCGATAAATTTATCGCGCTATCGCCAAGACTTGTTACGACTACTTGAGGCGCGGGATCTTTAAAAGCATATTCATTTTTACTTATTACCTCCAATAAAATATCCTTTGCCTGTCCCAAATTAGCACTGTAGGAAACACCAATATCAAACCACGTTCTGCGTGTCCCTAAGTTCGTATAATTGGTTATACTGCTGTTAGACAGCTCGCCATTTGGGACGACAACCAATTGGTTTTGAGGCGTAGTAAGTTTGGTATTAAAAATATCGATTTCTTGCACGGTTCCAGATACACCCGAATCAGCGGAAATATAATCACCTATCTTAAAAGGCTTGAGCAACAAAATGAGTACCCCTCCAGCAAAGTTCGCCAGCGATCCTTGTAGAGCCAGCCCCACAGCTAAACCCGCTGCACCGATTATGGCTACAAACGCAGAAGTTTGCACGCCAAGCTGTGTCACCACGATAATAAATAATAATATATTTAACCCCCACTTAATCAAATTTAAAAGAAAACGCTGGAGAGAAATTTCCATATGTCGTTTCTCAAAGGTTTTTGCGGCAACTCGATTAATAAACTTGATAATCCAAGCACCTATTATATATATTAGCAATGCAGAAATAATTGCGGTGATAATCCGTGGAGCCCAGGAAATTGCAGAAGATAAAAAATCGTTCCAATGTTGTTCCATGCCATTTAGTTTTAAATTGTCCATTGTTTTGAGTTGTTTAAATCAAGAAATATCTATCTTTATCAATATATAAAAGCGCCAGCCACGATGCGCTTTCTTTAGTCCGGCACACGATTTACGGAAAGATTTATAGAAAAAACCGTAAAAAAACCGAGCTATTTCTAATATAATAAAAGAATATTTATCTACAACTTTTAAAGTTGAATAAACTTTAGTTTCACAAATCCATTCACTATTTTACAATAGTAGATGACTGAATTAACTTTTGGCAAACGGTTTCGTCTCTTTTTTTGGTTTATGGTTTATTACTTGTCAATTCCGTTGAGCCTTTGTATTTTTGTCAGAATCGTAAAATACCAGCAATATAGCTTTTAAAAAAACAAGAGAATAAGATATGAATCAGACTATTTTGTCACTCACAGACTTTTCCAACAATTCGCTCATAGCTACACGTTATAGTCTAGAGTTAGCTCGTAAAATGCAGGCTCGTGTCCATATTCTCCATGCTTATCAACCGTTTACCTCTGCTTTCCAGAGTTCCTCGGCCAACCAGAAAGATGAGCAACAAGCTAAAATTAATGCAGAAAAAGAGTTATCCGAATTTATAGATAAGTTGGGAACGAACTTGAACATACCAGTAACATCAAGTGTCACCCGAAATAACCTCGTCGAGGCGGTCAATCATTACATCCAAAAAGAAAATATATGTCTAGTCGTTATGGGGGCTCATGGAGTCTCTGGAGCTCGACTGGATTTACTAGGCAATAACACTTACGACGTTGCTAGGGACGTGTCACGTCCTTTATTGATTGTCCCGGAGCAAACCAGCTCTTTTAAGCTGGAAAATATCGTCTTCTTTACTGACTATCAACAGGGCGATATCAAGAGCCTCAAAAGCTTTGACGAGTTGTTTGGTGGAGTACTTGCCTCTTGTACACTTGTTCATATACATGAAGGAAAGGATACGCCAACGGATGACGATCTGTTGACTCTAACACAATGGAGGACTACGTTGGAAAAAGAAGTGGGAATAAATAGTTTGTCTGCGGAAATAATGCACGTTCCTGAAAACATAGAATCTATTAATCAGATTTCGAGCCGTCTGAAGGCCGATATGATATTGATTACCCTAATCGACTCTCGTCCTTTTTTTGAAAAGCTTCTGCATAAAAGCCTGGCGAAAGCGATTATTCTCAATGCCCAGACTCCTGTTCTGCTCACTTCAGAAGACACAGAATGACATTCCGCTCCTCCTTACCTTAACCTTTGGTGAGCATCCCTGCTAATAAACATTCTGTTACGCTCTTCGGAAACCATTTCGAGGAATCGTTCATAGTGTTTCAACACATCGGATATCAATTCTTTTTTTGTAAAAAGCTGAACATCGTATCCTTCTCGATCATCCCCAAAATAAGACTCTGGAAAAAAAACGTGGCGTTCCTCTATATCAGGCAGATTGTCTTCATCAAGTAAATAGTTTGCTATTATTCTTGATTCATTTTTTATACCGTAGACAAAGTTGTTCACAATATCATATGGAACTTCAATCTCCACCCTGTGTGGATTCTCCTTAAAGTTCACCATGGCTTCAATATTATTTTCAGCAAGCTCTTTCTGCAGCTCAGAAAATGCATCTTTTACTATCGTGTCTATAAATTTATCAATAGATTCCTTATCATTGAATGAGATGATCTGCTTCAAGCGTTCCTTCCACGAATCACCAGACCAAGGAACGGTTGTTTCCGAAAAAGCCCGTTCATAATAATCCCTATCAATGGAAAGAGCTTTAACCAAACTAACGATAAACAGCAACATAATAACAGAGAACGGCAAAGCTGTTATCAACGTCATGCTCTGTAAAGCATTAAGTCCCCCTGCATTCAGCAGCATCAGTGCAAGCGTGGCAAGCAAAATACCCCATCCAATCGTTTGCCACTTAGGCGAAATTCTGGCATTTTTTGTAGCAATACTGTTCATTACGAACATACCAGAATCAGCAGAAGTGACAAAAAACACGATGATGATTGCAATAACCAAAAAACTTACCATTTCGGTTAAAGGCAAGTATTCCAAAAAACGAAACATCAAGGCATCCGGACTGGTAGCGAGCTGACTCAACGCCCCATTGGCAACGTTCAGGTCGAACCATATCGCGCTATTCCCGAAAACAGACATCCAGATAAAGTTAAATAAGGTCGGTATGATTAAAACTGCCGCTACGAACTCTCGTATTGTCCGTCCTTTAGAGATCTTAGCAATAAATAACCCCACATAAGGTGACCAAGAAATCCACCACGCCCAATATAGTATCGTCCAGTCGTAAAACCAAGATTGTGTATTCGAGTCGTACACATGGGTATTAAACGTGAGACTGAAAAACTCATTGATATATATCCCGATGCCCTCCGTGAAGCTTCCTATCAAATAAACGGTGGGCCCCAGAACTAAGACAAATAACAAAAGCACAACAACCCCTACGATATTTATACCACTTAGAACCTTTACCCCTTTATCCACTCCACTCACAGCCGATATAATAGAAAGTGATACCAATACCACGACAATCACTACCTGATAAATAAAATTGCTATCGGGTAGAACACCCAGTGTTTCCAGCCCAGAGTTGACCTGAACAACACCAAAACCCAACGTTGTCGTAATACCAAAAAATGTACTACAAAGAGCGAAAACATCGATAGTATTACCCCAGGTTCCTTTGATCTTATCTTTCAGCAAAGGATAAAAACAGCTCCGTAAAGAAAGTGGCAACCGGTATCGGTATGCAAAATATGCCAGAGACAGCCCTACAACACCATAGATTGCCCAAGCATGAATTCCCCAGTGGAAAAAAGTATACAGCTGTGCATCTTTGGCACGCTGGGTAGCCGTATTGCCAGAAAACACTTCATTGGAATAATGCTGCATGGGTTCGGCGACACTAAAATACATCAGTCCAATACCCATCCCCGCAGCAAATAGCATGGATATCCATGAAAAAAAAGAGTAATCAGGCCTACTATTATTTTTCCCTAATCGGATATTGCCGTATCTGCTGAACATAAGATAGATCAAAAACAGAACAAAGATCGTTACAGACCAGACATACACATAATTTAGATTCACGAAGATGAAGTCTTTGATGATATTGAGAAGACTCTCTGTGAATTGAGGAAAAATAGCAGACAACAAACAAATGCCCAAAATGAAAATCAAACTGGGAATTACAACTGCTCCGCTTAACGTGGTTCTTACCCTTGAAAATTTTATCATGTTTTCTTAATTGTCTCTTCCGCAGCCAAAAATTGTCGGAAACATCCTCAAAATAAAATTAAAACGAAAAAGTCTAAAACGTGTTTTCCAAACCAATTACGCATAGATCCCAAATTAATAAAATAGTATAAATTTACATAGAACAGATAACGATTTCTTTATAGCGTTATCGGGAGCAATGGTTTCACAATTGATAAAGCGTTCATTTCTCGAACTTACACCAGATTAAGCAATGTCGACCCTTAATAAGTGCGCAAAATCAACGCGACCACAATGAAAAACAAAAATCACCTTCGGGTACCTTGGTAAGACCCTTGTAAACGGTATTTAGCAATTAATTATCTATTAATTCCCTGTTGCTCTCGTATAAATCGACGAAAATAGGGATATATTAGCAAATAATTCAGTAAAAATTCACCTATGAATCCGAACAAGGTCTTGAGAGAATTTAAATAAAATAAATAACTAGCTTAGACCGAACATCAGCTGTAACAAATCTTGCTTTGCTCGCTCTAAATGGAAAGAATGGATAATAAGGAAGCACTATTTCAGGAATTGTTCGAAAAAAATTCGGAAAGGATTTTCCATTTATGCTATGGGTATACCGGAAGTAGTGATCTGGCTAATGACTTGATGCAGGAGACATTTATCAAGGTATGGCAAAATCTGGATAACTTCAGAAACCAATCGCAGATATCCACCTGGATATATCGGATCGCCATTAATACCTGTTTGTCTCACCTCCGTGTTGAAAAGAAAAAAATAGCTGATGAGCTGAACGAACATATTATCCAAACGGTTGCAGATACGGTTTCTGAAAAAGAAGAACAGGTGGAACAGCTCTACAAATGTATCGCTCAGCTGGAAGAGAATGAAAGAATTATTATAACAATGGTGCTAGACGAAGTGCCTTATCCTGAAATAGCTGAAATTTCAGGCATATCTGAAGGGAACTTGCGTGTTAAGATACATCGTATCAAAGCGAAATTAACACATTTATATAATCGATATGAAAGATTTTGATGAGATAAAGAAGCTGTGGAAAGTACAGCCAACCGAGCCGATTCATATTGAACGTGTTTGCAAGAAAATTGCACAACAGAAGCGCAAATATGAAATGCGCCTATTAATGCAAACAGTTATTGTCGCATTGGCGTTCGTGACGATTTTCACCATTTGGATCACGGCAACCTTTGTTACTTGGACCTCACATCTGGCTATGATTATTGTTATTGCTTGTCTGATATTTTACCTTCGGATTCAGATTAATGACTATCTGCGTATTAACAAATCGAGCTCACTCTTAAAGAAGCCCAAAGAATTCATACAGGATCTAAGAGATTATAAAAGATCTCGATCTAAATTGAATACAAAAACATATCAAACCTACGTAGTACTAATCAGCGTTGCGCTCGGCCTTTTCGCATTTGAGATGTATTATGTTCTCCCGTTCTGGGAGCTGATCATCTATGTTGCTGTTTCTATCTTGTGGGTAGTGCTTTGTCAATTTGTATTCATGAAGCACTATAATAACAGAGAATCGCAACGATTGCAGGAAATAATTGATAATTTAGAAAGAGTTTGCGAACAATTTTGATAAAACAATTTTGCAAATCCAATAATGGATTGTATATTTGCCAAGTGCCTTGATAAAAGGACTTGATCATTACTCACGATGAGTCTTGATTTATAAAGAAGTGGCGAGAGACTGGCTCGATGAACCACTGGCAACCATCTGAACGGAAAAGGTGCCAATTCCTGTCCCGAATTAACGGGAAAATATAAATTAATAAGACATGAAAACAACGAACATTTCTTCCCAAAATTCGCCAAGTCATTACGCGCTTAGGCAACACCCTCTTACAGTCGGATGTACATACCGAATGTGCAGCTCATCTCAACCTACCCCAAACTGCTATTGTTAAATTTGGGAAGCTCTAAGGGGCGCTATTCTATATATTCTACCATATGGAATAATCAGACACAAAACAATCTTATCATCAATTTTTTAACATTATTTAGTAAAATTATTATACCATCATGGCAACAAATTCATTGAAATTCGAAACTTTACAAGTGCATGCAGGACAGGAAGCAGATCCAACTACCGGAGCGCGGGCGGTTCCTATTTACCAAACAACGTCTTTTGTATTTGACAGTGCGGAACATGGCGCTAACCTTTTCGCTTTAAAGGAATTCGGAAATATATACACACGCATCATGAACCCGACCAGCGACGTATTCGAAAAACGTATTGCGGCGTTGGAAGGAGGCGTAGCGGCTCTAGCAGTTTCATCTGGAATGGCAGCACAGCTTATCGCGATTACGAATATCGTCGAAAGCGGTGAAAATTTTGTCAGCAGCCCTAATCTTTATGGCGGAACTTATAATCAGTTTAAGGTTACGTTTAAGCGTCTGGGTATTGAGGCACGTTTTGCAGAAAACGACGCTCCAGAGAGCTTTGAGAATCAAATAAATGAAAAAACGAAAGCTATTTTCATCGAAACTATTGGTAATCCTAGTTTTAACATTCCTGATTTTGAAAAAATAGCGGAAATAGCAAAAAAACATGATCTACCATTAATCGTAGACAATACCTTTGGGGCTGGCGGGTACCTCTTCCGACCTCTTGAGCATGGAGCAAATGTAGTTGTACATGCTGCTACGAAATGGATAGGTGGACAAGGTAGTAGTATCGGTGGTGTTATCGTTGATGGAGGGAATTACAATTGGGGAAATGGCAAATTTAAGCAGTTCAGCGAGCCTTCGGAAGGTTATCACGGTTTGGTATTCAGTGATGTATTTGGAGTAGATAGCAGCTTAGGTAACATTCAATTTATCATAAGAGCGCGTGTAGAAGGTTTGCGCGACTTAGGGACGGCCTTGTCGCCTTTCAACTCTTTCTTATTTATTCAAGGCCTAGAAACCCTGTCACTTCGTGTTCAAAGACATGTGGATAATGCGTTAGCTTTAGCAAAATGGTTGGAGGAGCATCCGCAGGTTGAGGCAGTTAGTTATCCCGGTTTATCAAGTCATCCGTCGTATGCTAATGCTAAAAAATATCTTAAAAACGGATTTGGATCGGTGTTGAGCTTCGAGATTAAGGGTGGAAAAGAGAAAGCGACTGCATTTATCGATAATCTAGAACTTACCAGCCATTTGGCTAACGTTGGGGACACGAAAACCTTGATTATTCAGCCTTCGGCAACAACGCATCAACAATTGAGCGATGAAGCGCAATTGGCTGCAGGCGTTAAACCAAACTCCCTTCGTGTTTCTGTTGGAATAGAACATATTGACGACATCAAAGCCGACTTTGAAGGTGCATTTTCAAAAATATGAAGACACACAAATTTCAATATAAAAAAACCTTTAAACTAGAGAGTGGTAAGCGACTTCCGAATTTGGAGATCGCTTATACTACTTTCGGTACTCTGAATGCTCAAAAGGACAATATTGTGTGGGTATGTCATGCGCTGACTGCCAACGCTAATGTATTTGAGTGGTGGCCAGGCTTATTTGGCGACAAGGATTATTTTAATCCTGAAAAAGATTTTGTGATCTGCGCGAATATCATTGGCTCTCCTTACGGGACGACAAATCCGCTAAGTATCAATCCAAAAACAAATCAACCCTATTATCTATCGTTTCCTCAATTTTCAACACGTGATCTTGCCAGAGCACACGAATTGTTGGCCGACCATTTGAAGATCGATAAGGTATCATTACTAATAGGTGGTTCCCTTGGCGGTCATCAGGCTCTGGAGTGGTCTATTTTACAGCCGGAACGGATTGAAAAGTTGATCCTTCTTGCTACGAATGCACAGCATTCGCCATGGGGAATCGCATTTAATGAGAGTCAGCGACTGGCTATAGAAAGCGACCGCACATTTTATGCGAATAAGCCTAATGGAGGAGCTAAAGGGTTAAAAACAGCGCGATCAATAGCACTCCTATCCTACCGTACGTACGAAACTTATGGATTGACGCAGATGGAAGCGGATAATGAACGTGTGGATGATTACCGTGCTTCATCGTACCAAAACTACCAAGGAGAAAAGCTGGTAAAGCGCTTTAATGCATATAGCTATTGGTTTTTGAGTAAGGCGATGGATGCTCACAATGTGGGTAGAGGGCGTAAAGGAATTATTGAAGCACTTCAGCTGATTAAGGCCAAGACCTTGGTTATTGGCATCCGAACAGATGTACTCTTCCCACCGGAAGAGCAGAAGTTTATTGCAAACAATGTACCCTCAGCAGAATACGCGGAAATTGACTCCTTTTATGGGCATGACGGATTCTTGATTGAGACCAAAACACTGACGCAGATTATAGAGAAGTTTATTAGGAAAAATTATATTACATCAAAACACTCAGCAACGATTCACATTTAAATGGAAAAAAAATTACGACTAGGCATCTTCGGGTTTGGAGTAGTAGGACAAGGATTATACGATATCATAAAGACGAAGCGACTTAATATTGAGGTAAAAAAATTCGTAATCAAGCATCCCGAGAAAAAAAGAAGTTTGCCGGCCGAACTCTTTCATACCGACCCTAATGAAATTTTGGAAGATCCGGAAATTGACACGGTCATTGAACTAATTGACGATGCAGAGGTAGCTTACGACATCGTATCCAAGGCTTTACGAAATGGAAAAAACGTTGTATCTGCGAATAAAAAAATGATAGCTAATCATTTAGAGGAACTCGTAGCCATACAACAGGAGTTTGGAACATCACTTCTATATGAAGGCGCGGTATGTGGAAGTATCCCTATTATCCGTAATCTAGAAGAGTATTATGACAATGAACTGTTGCACTCGGTTAGCGGCATATTTAATGGTTCGTCAAATTACATTCTCTCGAAAATATTTAATGAGGACTTGTCGTATGAGGTAGCGCTAAAACAAGCGCAGGACTTGGGTTTCGCAGAGACTGATCCGACACTCGACGTCGGCGGGTTTGATGCCAAATTCAAATTGAGCATTGTAGCGTCTCACGCATATGGCTTATTCATAGATCCGGACAAAATATTAAATATTGGCATTGACGGTCTAACTGAAGCAGACATTCGCTTTGCAAAGGAGAAAAACCTAAGAGTCAAACTAGTACCAACTGCACGAAAGATCAATGACCATCAGGTTATTCTTTATGTTATGCCTAAATTGGTGGATTCTGAAAACATTCTCTATCAGGTTGAGAACGAGTATAACGGTGTATTGGTACAAGCTGCATTCGCTGACCAACAGTTCTTTTACGGAAAAGGGGCTGGCGGACACCCTACTGGCTCCGCGGTTTTATCTGACATTGCAGCACTTCGCTATGACTATCGTTATGAATACAAAAAGCATTTAACGAAAACTCCTTCGGATGATGAGATTTATAGCGTAAACTGGAACCTGAAGGTTTATCTCCGTTATAAAGACGAGAACCTGATTGAGAAATTGGGTTTCCAAGAGGTGCATGAGCGTTATGCTTCAGAAGACTTTAAGTATATCATTGGTACAATAAATCTTCGCAACCTCCTTGATAATCGCGATTTATTGAGAGGAGACGATGTCTATGTAATCGAAAAACCTTAACATATAGAAGACCCTTAGAACGTATAGCTCTTAGGGTCTTTCAAAATAACTGTTGTATCTGCCTGCTGTATGCTGTCGTCAAATGCGGGAAGAATGGATGGGTTTGCTGGATAAGACTTACCATCAAACGTAAGCTTCCTCATACCGCTATTAGAGTTGATCACCAAATCATACCATCCATTGGTTGTGGATGGTAACACGTAAAATGGCGCGCGGCTTACCGAAAATAAAGAAAGAACCTCTCCCGTATGATTAACAAGGTAATAAGTACAACCACCAGACCCACAAAAATAATCATTGGAAAACCCGATAAAATATTCCATATTCCCATCTTTATTCAGGTCGTATGCATCTAATTGATAACGCCGTTGATCGCTTTTCAAAAAGCTTAAATCTTCTTTTAAGATTGAGCTAGCCAACCAACTGGATATCTGCGCAGTATCTTCTTCATTATAACGAAGCTTATCGAACGCATCGCTAATTGTTACGCTATCTGTATTTGTGTGGGACTGACTTCCCCTATTGTCTTTTTCAGACTCATTAGATTGTTGGCAAGATGTAATTAATAAGAGTAGTATGTAGCTAAGTGTTGTCAGGTTTTTCATTGTTTATACTAAATGTCTATTTCTTTTTTTTCTTTGGCACCTTGGCTCCCTCTTCACGCGCCTCGGAAAGTCCGATAGCGATGGCCTGCTTTTTAGATGTAACTTTCTTTCCGCTTCCGGTTTTTAATTCACCTTCTTTCATCTCATGCATAGCTTCTTCTACTTTTTTGCTTGCTTTTTTAGAATATTTTGCCATGGTTTCTTCCTTTTAAGTTAAGGATTTAACATCAAACGTGGCTATAATGTTTATTTATTCTTACATTTACAAACTAAATTTACCGATTAAAATGCAACAATACCTTGACTTAATGCGTAAGGTCTATGATAGCGGCGCTGATAAGCTAGATCGTACGGGAACCGGGACAAAAAGTATCTTTGGACACCAAATGCGCTTTAATCTCAAAGAAGGCTTTCCGTTGGTTACCACCAAAAGACTTCACCTCAGATCTATCATCCATGAACTAATATGGTTTCTGCAAGGTGACACAAATATTAAATACCTGAAAGACAATAAAGTAAGTATTTGGAACGAGTGGGCGGACGAAAATGGAAACTTGGGACCGGTATACGGTGCTCAATGGCGTTCCTGGCCTACACCAAATGGAGGAAGCATTGATCAAATCAGTCAGGTTATCCAACAGTTAAAGTCGAATCCCGATTCTAGGCGTATTATTGTGTCTGCCTGGAATGTGTCTGAAATCAGCAAAATGGCGCTGCCTCCCTGCCATGCTTTTTTTCAGTTTTATGTAGCTCCGCCCGACCCAACAAAAGGACAAGACAAACCGCAATTATCCTGTCAACTGTACCAACGGAGTGCCGATATTTTCTTAGGGGTTCCATTTAATATTGCATCCTATGCATTATTAACGATGATGGTAGCACAGGTTTGTGATATGGAGGCGGCTGACTTTGTACATACCTTGGGCGATGCGCATCTATATAGCAATCATATGGAACAGACTGAACTGCAATTGCAACGAACACCCTATCCGTTACCGAAAATGAAAATAAATCCGGCTGTGAACGATATTTTTGAATTTAAATTTGAGGATTTTGAATTAGTGGACTATCAGTTTCACCCTCATATTAAAGCTCCGGTAGCTGTCTAAATACTATATCATGACATCGATAATTGTAGCTGCGGCCCAAAATAATGCCATCGGAAAAAACAATGAATTACTATGGCATATGCCGGCAGATCTAAAATACTTCAAAAACAAAACAAGTGGCCATGCCATCATTATGGGTAGAAAAACCTATGAGTCAGTCGGCAAGCCCTTACCAAACAGGCGAAATATTGTCATAACACGTAGAAAGGACTATTCCGCAGAGGGTATAGAGGTTTGCCACTCCTTGGAGGAAGCACTCAACCTTTGCGACCCCAATGAAGAAAACTTCATTGCAGGCGGAGCCGAGATATATAGTCAAGCGATGGCGCTATGCGATCGAATTTACATCACCCTTATATACGGTGAGTTTGAAGCAGATGCTTTTTTTCCGCCTATACTAAAGGATATTTGGCAACTGACGTCCGAGGCATTTCATGAAGCGGATGAAAAAAATCCATACGATTATAACTTTATGACGTACGATCGGAAGAAGAAAATTTCATAATGAGAAAATAAACGTCATCATTACTCAAAATTTTCATAGATTTGCCGACTTAACAAAACTAATTACAATTAGAAATAAACTTTACAAATAAAAACAATGCAAGGGAAAGGTATTATTAAGTTTTTCATCGTTGTGGTAACGCTTGCGTGCCTGTACTCGATATCATTTACTTTCGTTACGCGAAGTGTAGAAAATGATGCAGCAGCTTACGCACAAGGTGATCAGGAGAGAGAAAGAGCTTACCTGGATTCGATGGCTAACGAGCCAGTTTACAATCTAGGCTTCGCGAAGTACACCTATCAGGAAGCTAAGGAACGTGAAATAGCTTTGGGTCTTGATTTACGAGGCGGCATGAACGTGACCATGGAGATTTCCTTGGAGGAGCTTATTTTAAATTTAGCGGGAAACACCGAAGATGAAAATTTTCACCAAGCATTAAGAAACGCGACTGAACGTAGTAAACAATCACAAACAGACTATGTAACTCTTTTTGGTGAAGAACTTAAACAACTAAGTCCGAATACATCATTCGCTTCATTTTTTGCAACTAAAGAAAATGTAGGTTCGATCAATGCTCAGTCGAGCGACTCAGAGGTGCTAGGCTTCTTGAGAACGCAGAGTGAGAGTGCGATTGATCGCTCATACAACATTCTTCGTACACGTATCGATAAGTTCGGAGTTGCTTCACCAAATATTCAAAAGCAACAAGGCACCAACCGTATCTTAATTGAATTGCCTGGTGTGACGGATGAAGAGCGTGTTCGTAGCCTTCTTCAAGGATCGGCTAAATTGGAGTTCTGGGAAACCTACGATAATTTAGAAATCTACCCTTTGCTGGAAAACGTTAATCAGACACTGGCAGCAACATTAAAAAGTAAAAAGCCTTCGGAGGAAACAGCTCTAGCTGACTTAGAAGCAGACACTACTGAAGAAGAGGCTGACCTAGGAGAACTTGCTGCTAT
Organism: Albibacterium profundi; assembly: GCF_042159835.1. Classification (NCBI taxonomy): domain Bacteria; kingdom Pseudomonadati; phylum Bacteroidota; class Sphingobacteriia; order Sphingobacteriales; family Sphingobacteriaceae; genus Albibacterium; species Albibacterium profundi. Next base: position 179,764 of record NZ_JBBVGT010000001.1, read on the forward strand.
TACTGGTGGGCAAACTGACTCTGTGACGCAAGACAGTGCGGATGCACAGCTTGCGGCTCAAAACAACCCTTTGTTCAACATTATGCAGCCGTCGATCGTTATTGGTCAAAATCAGCAGCCTATGTTGAGACCCGGACCGGTTATCGGCTATGTTGAGTTAAAAGACACTGCAAAGGTTAATGACATCTTAAGAGATTCCGTCATTCAATCAATCATCCCTGCAAATGTTAAGCTAGCATGGGCTGTAAAACCAATCAGTAAAGAAGATAGAAGGTTGGAACTATACGCACTGAAGCCGTCGACATCGGATGGCGAGGCTGCTTTAGCCGGGAGTGTTATCGCAGATGCTCGTGCTGATTTTGACATCAATGGGAACCCACAGGTTACCATGACTATGAATACGGAAGGTGCACGCGAATGGAGAAGAATCACTGCAGCGGCTTCGGCTGATCCGAATAATAAGAAATCGATTGCGATTGTCCTTGATGATGTAGTTTACTCCGCTCCTACGGTTCAAGATGAAATTGCCGGTGGGAACTCTTCGATTTCAGGAAATTTCCAAATTGAAGATACACAGGATTTAGCAAACGTATTGAAGGCTGGTCGTCTGCCAGCACCTGCAAAAATAGTCGAAGAAGCGGTTATAGGGCCAACGCTTGGTCAAGCAGCTATTGATGCAGGTATCAACTCATCGGTTATCGGATTGATTGTGGTATTAGTATTCATGGTTGTGTATTACAATCGCGCTGGATGGGTAGCTAATATCGCTGTACTAGTGAACGTTTTCTTTATTATGGGGATATTAGCCTCTATCGGAGCAGTATTGACCCTACCGGGAATTGCGGGTATCGTACTGACTATGGGTACGGCCGTCGATGCCAACGTGCTGATCTATGAACGGATCCGTGAAGAAATGAGGCTGGGCAAGTCGATTCGCCAATCTATTGCGGATGGTTATAAACATGCAATGCCATCCATTCTTGACTCACAGATTACGACCTTCTTGGTTGGTGTAATCCTCTTTATATTCGGAACGGGCCCTATTGCTGGCTTTGCGACTACCTTGATGATCGGTATTATAACATCACTATTTACGTCGATTTTCATATCCAGAATTATATTTGAATGGATGTTGGAGAAAGACTGGAAGATTACCGTTTCAAACAAATGGAGCGCTAATACCTTGGTAGATGCAAATTTTCAATTTATTAAGAACAGAAAAAAATACTATATCATTTCTCTTATTGCTGTTATAATAAGCCTCGTGTTTATCTTTACTAAAGGCTTCAACTTGGGGGTCGACTTTAAAGGTGGACGAACCTATGTAGTAGAATTTACTGAAGCAGTGAACCTCGAAGAAGTTCGCTCGAACTTGAATACCGCATTCGGAGAGGATACAGAGGTTAAAACATTTGGTGATGCTAATCATTTGCGGATTACCACGGGTTACCTGATTGGCGAGACAAATGACGAAGCGGATGCAGAGGTATTAACTAAGCTAGAGGGTGGACTGAATCAATTAGATGGAAATTCCCATGAGATCGTGAGTTCTCAAAAGGTTGGACCAACAATTGCAAATGACATCAAGACTTCAGCGGTTTATGCGTCTATATTTGCTATTATCGGTATCGGACTTTATATCTTATTACGTTTCCGAAAATGGCAGTATAGCATGAGTTCTGCAATTTCCACTGCTCATGATGCTATTTTATTATTGGGTATCTTCTCAGTTTTCGACGGTCTTTTGCCTTTTGCATTGGACATGAACCAGCACTTCATTGCAGCGATGCTTACGGTGATCGGTTATTCAATCAACGATACAGTAGTTGTATTCGACAGACTTCGTGAGTATTTAGGCATTCCGGCAAATCAGAAAAAGCCACACGCAGAAATTATTAATAAAGCGATTAATAGTACGCTAAGCAGAACGATTATTACATCCCTAACTGTAATATTTGTAATGGCAGTTCTATTCGTATTTGGTGGTGAAGTAATTCGAGCATTCTCATTTGCCATCTTAATCGGTATCATCTTAGGTACCTATTCTTCTATCTTTGTTGCAGCGCCATTAGTACTAGATTTGACAAACGAAGCGGAAGGGACAGAAACAAAGTCTATTCCATCAAAACAAAAAGTAGCTAAAGCATAAGCGAACATTTTTTAATATTAAATAAGAAAAGAGGATAGCTAATCACTATCCTCTTTTCTTATTTTTTTTGCAAGAAATAGGGAGTTTAGTGAAAAACAATTATATTTGTCACACTAATTATTGGCATGCAAGAAGAAGCTTTTAATCGTTACTCATTATTATTGGACTGTACGGCAAGACGTGTCAAACAATACGCACAACTCCAATTTAATCAAGGAAACTATGGTGTGACGGTTGATCAATGGATTGTTTTGAAGAACCTGAATGAGTCTGATAACATTACACAAAAAGAATTAGCTAAACTTTGTGGAAAAGATCAGCCAACATTAACTAGGATTCTTGACTTACTGGTAAAGAAGGAGTTTGTAAGCCGAGTAATGCATGAGCAAGATAGGCGTTCTTTTATTGTGAGATTAACTGATAAAGGTAGAACCAAGGTTAAAGAAATGACCCCGTACGTAAAGGATATTAGAATGAAAGCTTGGGAAAATTTGGAGGAGAGCGACTTTAAGCACTTACAGCGTATATTAAATACTATTTATAAAAATTTAGAACTAAACGATAATGATTAATACGGATATCTGCATCATTGGGGCTGGGCCCGTTGGACTATTTGCTGTTTTTGAAGCTGGTCTATTGAAAATGCGTTGTCATTTAATTGACGCGCTTCCCCAGATTGGAGGGCAACTGTCAGAGATATATCCTCATAAGCCGATTTATGATATCCCTGGCTACCCCACAGTGAAGGCTCAGGAGCTAATTGATAATCAGCTAAAACAAATTGAGCCCTTCCACCCTACTTTTACATTGGGCGAACGGGTTGAAACAGTCAATAAACTTGAAGACGGATCTTTTGAGCTTATCAGTAATGAAGGCACCAAAATACGATCAAAGGTTATTGTGATTGCGGCGGGTTTAGGATCGTTTGAACCAAGAAAACCAGCTGTCCAAGGCTTAGAAAACTTCGAAGGTAAAGGCGTAAGCTACATGGTGAAAAACCCAGAAAGTTTTAGAGATCAACGTGTGGTCTTGGCGGGTGGCGGAGACTCTGCACTGGACTGGACGATCTTCTTGGCGGATATAGCCAAGGAAGTAACATTGATTCACCGCAGTGATAGCTTTAGAGGAGCACCGGACTCGGCACAGAAGGTATTCAACTTAGCGAATGAAGGACGGATCAGATTGCTATTGCAGAGTAATTTAAGCTCAGTACACGGCAATGGTAGAATTAGCAAAATTGGTGTCACAGACAAAAGCAAAGTAGAAAGCTTCATAGAAGCTGACTCATTAATCCCATTATTTGGCTTGAGTCCAAAGCTTGGTCCGATCGCTGATTGGGGGTTAAATATAGATAAGTCTGCGATAGAGGTAAACACATTTGATTATAGCACGAACGTTGACGGCATATTTGCTATCGGTGATATCAATACATACCCGGGTAAGCTAAAATTAATTTTATGCGGATATCACGAAGCTGCGCTTATGGCACAGAGTGCATTTAAATATGTTTTCCCCGATCAAAAACTAAGTTTTAAATATACCACAGTTAACGGAATTAACGAATTCTAGTATCATTGTTGTTAGAAAATGCAGGACAATATAATTACAATCACCGTAGAAGATCAGGAAGGTACAGTTCGTGACCTTGAACTCCCTACGGATATAAGTTTGAGTTTAATGGAAGCGCTTAAAGCCTCCGAGTATGATATTCTTGCCACGTGTGGAGGGATGGCTCTATGTGCTACCTGCCACATTCAAGTACAAGATGACTTCGATTTGCCCTCACCCAATGATGATGAAGCCGATATGCTCGATACGCTGCATAATGCCGAATACAATAGCCGTCTCTCATGTCAATTGCGAGTTTCACCTGCGCTTGACGGGATGAAAATTAAAATTATCGGAGCTGAATAATTGAATCATGGAATAATGGTTAAAATCACTGAATGTCCACGGGATGCTATGCAGGGAATAAAAGATTTTATCCCTACAGACATCAAAGCAACATATATTAATCTGTTGCTGAGAGTGGGATTCAGTAGAATCGACTTTGGAAGCTTTGTTTCTCATAAAGCGATGCCGCAAATGAGTGACACGGCCGATTTGGTCGGGAAATTGGATCTTAGCAATACCAACTCCTCGCTCTTGGCTATTATTGCCAACTTAAGAGGTGCGAAAGATGCCGTCGATTTTGATGAAATATCTGTATTGGGTTTTCCTTTCTCTGTTTCAGAAACGTTTCAGCTAAAAAACACGAACAGCACGATCACTGAATCTCTCCTGCGTGTTGAGGAAATTAGTGAGCTCTGTCATCAAAAAAGCAAAATACCATTAGTTTATTTATCCATGGGATTTGGAAACCCTTATGGAGATGAATGGGATGTAGAGGTAATTTTAAACTATACGAATCAACTTGTAAGTTTGGGTATCAAAGAGTTTGTGTTGGCTGACACGGTTGGGATCGCCAGCGTTGAGAAAATAAACGATCTTTATCCCCATCTAAAAACAGAATTCCCGCAGTGCAATTGGGGTATTCACCTTCACAGTACACCGGATACAGCATATGAAAAAGCTAAAGCTGCGATTGCAGTGGGATGCGATCAGATAGATTCTGCGCTACGAGGCTTTGGAGGCTGCCCTATGGCGAGCGATGACCTCACAGGAAACCTAGCCACTGAAACGCTTTTGACTGCCTTAGAAGCTACGAAAACCTCTCATGATGTTATTGACATGAATGCATGGAAGGAAGCGCTTAATTATAGCAACAAGGTATTCGCTAATTGAGACCGCAACTCTGAAAGGAAAACTAAGTAAACAAAAAAAGGAGACATGTACATGCCTCCTTTTTTTAAAATAGATAGATTGGATTCAATTTATTTTACTGCGTCTACAACTGCTTTAAAGGCCTCTGGTTGGTTCATTGCCAAATCAGCTAAAACCTTACGATTTAAGCCAACATTATTTTTTGACAATTTACCCATCAACTGAGAATATGAAATTCCATGTTGACGAGCACCAGCATTGATACGCTGAATCCATAATGCTCTGAATTCTCTCTTTTTGGTTTTACGATCGCGATATGCGTATTGTAAACCTTTTTCTAATGTATTTTTGGCAATGGTATAAACCTTACCTCTAGATCCATAATAGCCTTTGGCTAATTTTAAGATCTTTTTTCTTCTTCTTCTAGAAGCTACTGCGTTAACCGAACGTGGCATAATTAATTTGTTTTTTGGTAATAGGCGACGTGTTTTCCAACGTACTTACAACCCGATACCTGGTTATTGATTTCTGTTATTATTTTCCTATTGTTAGCATACGCTTTACGTTCCCCATATCGCCATCAGCAACCAAGCTGGTTTGACGAAGGTTACGCTTGCGTTTAGTCGACTTCTTGGTTAAGATGTGACTCATGAATGCATTTTTTCTTGCAATTTTACCTTTTCCAGTAAGCTTAAAACGCTTTTTAGCACTGGAAGTGGTTTTCATCTTTGGCATAATTCTATTTATTTTATCTATCTATTTTTATCTTTCATCCTTCAGAAAGAAGGTTTTTATTTTTTTGCTGCTCCTTTGGGTGCAACGGTGATAAACATTCGCTTACCCTCCAATTTCGGAAGAAGTTCTACTTTTCCATAATCTTCAAGCGCTTGAGCAAAACGCAACAGCAAGATTTCACCTTGCTCCTTATAGACAATCGCACGACCTTTGAAGTGTACATAGGCTCGTACTTTCTCGCCTGACTCTAAGAACTTTTGAGCGTGTTTTAATTTAAATTCAAAATCGTGATCATTTGTATTTGGCCCGAAGCGAATTTCTTTGATTACCGTTTGTTTTGCATTGGCTTTAATCTCCTTAAGCTTCTTCTTCTGCTCGTAAACGAATTTACTGTAGTCAATAATCTTACAAACAGGAGGATTGGCATTCGGAGAAATCTCAACCAAGTCAAGATCCTGCTCATCAGCCATTGCAATAGCTTGTCGAGTTGGATATATTCCTTGCTCCACGTTGTCTCCAACCAACCGAACTTCTGTAGCTCTTATGTGGTTATTAATTCTATGATCGGGTTCTTTCTTTTTAAAAGGTGGCCTAGGGCCCCTAGATCCTGGTCTTTTTAATGCCAAATTTTTTAATTTTAAACGGTTATTTCTTTTGTTAATTGTTCGCTAAATGCCTCTACACTCATTGTTCCTATATCACCTACTCCATGTTTTCTTACTGAAATCTGTCCACTTTCAACTTCCTTCTCTCCTATTACTAACATATAAGGGATCTTTTTGATTTCAGCATCACGAATTTTTCGTCCTACCTTTTCATCTCGCAAGTCAATTAAGCCGCAAATATCGGAATTATTGATAGATTCTAAAAGTTTTTTTGCATATTCTTCGTATTTTTCCGACACAGGAAGAATTATAAACTGCTCAGGTGCAAGCCATAACGGAAAGTTTCCACCACAGTGCTCAATCAAAACAGCCACAAAACGTTCGAGGGAGCCGAAGGGTGCTCTATGAATCATGACAGGTCGGTGTTTCGTGTTATCACTACCTGTGTACTCCAGTTCAAAACGCTCAGGAAGGTTATAGTCAACTTGAATGGTTCCAAGCTGCCATTTCCTACCCAAGGCATCTTTAACCATGAAATCCAACTTGGGACCATAGAAAGCAGCCTCTCCCGTTTCTACAACTGTTTTCATTCCACGTTCAGCAGTGGCCTCGATGATCGCCTGTTCTGCTAACTTCCAATTATCATCAGATCCGATATACTTTTCTTTATTGTCAGGATCTCTCAACGAGATTTGTGCCGTATAATCGTCAAAGCCTAAAGCCTTAAAAACGTATAAAGTAAGATCAATTACCTTTTTAAACTCATCCTTCACCTGATCCGGACGACAAAACAAATGGGCGTCATCTTGTGTAAATCCGCGCACACGTGTTAATCCATGTAACTCTCCGCTCTGTTCATACCGGTATACTGTACCAAATTCAGCAAATCGCACCGGCAAATCCTTATAAGAACGAGGTTTGGTTTTGTAGATTTCGCAATGGTGCGGACAGTTCATTGGCTTTAAGAGAAATTCCTCTCCTTCTTGTGGAGTTGTAATCGGCTGAAACGAATCAGCTCCATATTTTTCATAGTGACCTGAGGTTACATATAGGTCTTTGTGACCAATATGGGGGGTTACAACCGGCTCGTAACCCGATTTGATCTGTGCCTTTTGCAAGAAATCAATTAATTTCTGGCGTAAAGCAGCCCCCTTAGGAAGCCACATCGGCAATCCCATTCCAACTTTTTCGGAGAAGGCAAAAAGCTCTAACTCTTTACCGAGCTTACGATGGTCACGTTTCTTCGCTTCTTCGATCATCTGCAGGTATTCCGTCAGCTCGCCTTGCTTAGGAAAACTCACACCATAAATTCGGGTCAACTGCTTTTTCGTTTCATCACCACGCCAATAAGCCCCAGCTACATTTGTTAACTTGATAGCTTTAATGAGCCCTGTATGAGGAATATGTGGTCCGCGGCACAGATCTGTGAAATTCCCCTGTTTATAGAATGTGATATTGCCATCGTCTAATCCACTTAGAAGATCAAGCTTATACTCATCCGCTTTTTCGATATAGTATTTTTCGGCATCAGCTTTCGAAATAGATTCACGAAGGTATTCAGATTTTGTTCTCGCTAGTTCGATCATCTTCTTCTCAATGGCCGGAAGTTCATCGGAAGAGAATTCGCGATCACCAAAATCCACATCGTAATAAAACCCAGTTTCTATAGACGGTCCGATTCCGAATTTGGTTCCGGGATACAAGGCTTCAAGGGCTTCAGCCAAAAGGTGAGCGGAAGAATGCCAAAATGTGGATTTTCCCGCATCGTCATTCCAAGTCAGCAATTTGACAGTCGAGTCAGCCTCAATAGGCCTACTTGAATCCCATACTTCTCCGTTAATTTCTGCAGCTAATACATTGCGAGCTAAACCTTCTGATATAGATAGGGCAATTTGATGAGCAGTAGTTCCCTTCTGAAACTCTTTTACAGTTCCATCAGGAAGAGTTATTTTAATCATTTACAAATATGATTTTAGATTTTCTATATACAAAGATACTAAAAATGATTAACTTAATGCTTCACCAACCATCTCCAGAAGCTTTTTGCTCTTAATAATACCCTCTTCTTCGCTCAGGTTTCCGCCTTCATACTCAATTCCAACCCAACCTTTGTAGCGAGCATCCTTCACCATCTTCATCATCTTCATATAATCAATGCCACTTTCATAGCCATCTTCCGTGAAGTCGTGTGTTTTTGCACTAACTCCTTTGGCGAAAGGCATCAGGTCAGCAACCCCTTGATAGCGATCATATTCATAGAAGTTTCCAAAATCTGGCAAGGAACCACAGTTTTTCATATCAACCGCTGCAAGTACGCTGCTTAACCATTGGCCATCAGATGACAAGCCACCATGGTTTTCAACAATGACATTGATTTTGTAATCTTTCGCAAACGTACTTAGTTTACTTAAACTTTCTACAGCTGCATCTTTCATTTGTTCAGGTGTACCTTTACCTGCGGCGTTAACACGAATAGATTTACAACCTAAAAACTCAGCAGCTTCTACCCATTTGTAGTGATTTTCAACCGATTTATTTCTAACATCAGCGTTAATGTCTGCTAAACTTCCTTCTCCGTCAATCATAATCAACACATTAGTTACCCCATTGTCCTTCGCACGTTGGTTCAACTCGGTTAAATACGTTTTATCTTCCGCTTTATCTTTAAAAAATTGATTTACGTACTCCACACCGTAAATACCAAATTTCTTTGCCGCAAGCTCAGGGAACTCCATATTCGTTAACTTTCCACCATTAATGGTACGATGTAACGACCATTCCGCTAAAGATATTTTAAAGAACATTTTCTTCTTCGCAGCAAAGCTGTCTAAAGGTAATGAAGGCAATACTGTTAAGCCCAATGCTCCGATACCTAATTGTTTTAAAAACTCTCTTCTTTTATTGTTTTCCATGTTGATATGTATTTTTTACTATTAAATATTAGCCCAACCATGCGCCAATACATCGGCTATGTGCATTGTTTTAACGGGTAAGTTGTGTTTATCAATATAAGCTTGAAGATGAAGCAAGCAAGAAACATCTGTCGATATAATATAATCCGCATCCATTTCCAAAGCATTATAGACTTTTTGCTCTGCCATTGCAGTGGATATTGAGTCGAACTTAACTGCAAAAGTTCCCCCAAAACCGCAGCATACGTCTGTGTCTTTCATCTCGACTAATTCCAAACCGTCTACCTTTGACAAGAGCTGTCTTGGTTCTTCTTTTATATGACAATCTCTGAGCCCTGAACAAGAGTCGTGATAAACAGCCCGGCCTTCTAATTCCGCACCAAAATAATCTTTCTTTATTATGTTGACAAGAAAATCGGACAGTTCAAATATATTGCTTTGGATATTGCGACATCGATTATGAACTACGGTATTGGTAAACAAGGCATTATATCCATGCTTAACCATGCCTGTGCAAGATGCCGAGGGAGAAACAATTGTCCTTTCATCAGTAAAATCGTTTAAAAATTTTGCCCCCACTTTCTTCGCTTCGTCAAAAAAACCAGCATTGTAGGCTGGCTGACCACAGCATGTTTGCTCGGGATTATAGATGACTTCACAACCAGCCTTTTCTAATACTTTAATGGTATTAAATGCTGTTTGTGGATATAGCTGATCAATAAAACAAGGAATGAAAACCTCGACTGTATTGTTTTTAATCATATAAAACAAAGTTAGAATAATAATTAATATCCGATAGTAATCACAGCCTGAAAAATATTCACTTCACATTTGCAAAGCGCGAACCTTCGGCACCCGAAACAGTAATACCAATGCAATTAAAAAGAAGATTGCGAGGACCAGTGCCGAAGTCCGGATATCACCGGTGAGCTCCTCAACAAAACCAAATGTAAACAGCCCAATGACGATAGCAATCTTTTCAGTGACATCGTAAAAACTGAAAAACGAAGTTGTATCTTCTGTCTGATCAGGAATAAGCTTCGAGAAGGTTGAACGTGAGATTGACTGCGTACCACCCATTACCAAACCAACAAGAACGGCCAATATGTAGAATTGGATTTCACTATTAATCACAAAAGCCGACAAACAAACGATGATCCATAGAAAAATAACAAGCATTAGAACTTTGATATTCCCGATTAGTCGCACTAACCGCGACATCAAATAAGCACCAGCAATCGCAACCAACTGTATAGCTAGTATCGTGACGATAAGTTTCGACGCACCCAAGTTCAGCACCTTCTCTCCAAAAGCTGCCGAGACTAACATAATGGTTTGTACACCCATCGCATAAAAAAAGAAGGCTAGTAAAAACCGTTTTAAAACAGGAATACCTTTGATATACACGGTCACCTTTTTCAACTCTTGGAATCCCTTTTTCAGAATTTCTTGTTTCAATCGGCCATTTCTCTTAGTGCATTTCGGAAGTCGTCTAAACGATATTTGTGAAAAAATGATCCACCATACGCCAACCAATAAAAATGAAAAACGAGCGGGGAAGGACGCATCGCTAATACCGAACCATTCGGGTTTAATCACAAATACGAAGCAAATTATCTGCAAAATAACACTACCAACATAACCATACGCAAAACCTTTGGCGCTAACGCTGTCTTGTTGATCTTTTGTGGCAATTTCTGGCAAATAGGAATTATTAAATAGCACACCTCCGATATAGCCCATTGCAGCTAGGGATGAACAAATGACACCTAGTTCTAGAGTCTCATATTCAAAGAAGAATAAGGCCATACATGCGAACGCACCTACATAGGTAAAAAGTTTCATCAGCGCTTTCCTGTTTCCTTTGTAATCTGCTATAGCCGAGAGAACCGGAAGAATCAAAACCATAATCAAGTATGAAAAGGCGAGGGAATAATTTGCTAACGCTGTATTGATAAAACTAAAGCCAAAGAAATCAACTTTATCTCCATGTTCTTCCGTAGTAGTAATAATCGTATAATATGCAGGAAAGATAGTTGACGTGATAACGAGATTGTAGGCTGAGTTTGCCCAATCAAACATAGCCCAACTGCGGATCGTAGATTTATTGTTTTTGGTAATATTTTCCATTATTCATTTTAATTTTACCCGAGTCAATGAGTTTTCGGATAAAGTCGAGTTTAATTTTCTCGTTGCCGCTTTCAATTCCTGCTACCAGCTCATCAAGAGTCAAAGGGCTAGTCGCTAAAAGATGGGTCAATTCAATGTAGATGTTAGCTTCCACTTCTTCAAGGCGTTTGCCCTTATTCTTCAACAAGCAAACATCGCATATCAAACAATCGGCTTCAGCATCCTCACCAAAATACGCTAAAAGTTTGCGGCTGCGGCATTGGCCGTCGTCTAGATAATTAAAGATAGCATGAAGTTGTGATTCAGCAACCAGCTTTCGCTCACGAATATAATGACGATCAATTTCGAGGTGGCCCGTATCACTTCGGGGACGAAGAAACTGTAGCTGTGGATTGTCTTTTTGCTTCAAATAGGAAAGTACGTTCATGTCATGCATTTGCTGCAATAAACTGACGATGTGCTTAGGGTGCGTATTTAATTTGCGTGCGAGGTCTCCTTCATGAATATCAACGAAGTGATCAAAAGCGGGGCCGTAAGCTCTGAGGATAACTTTGATTAAAGCGTCCATATTCACATGTTCAACTTGGAAACGATAGAGTTCCGTCGCATCAATTTCAAAACTGATCCGAGAAGGTAGAAATACATTTTCGGAAACAGTGATCCATCCGTCTTTTTCCAAAAACTTCAGCGAAGCTATCGTCTTGGTAACGTTTAACGAGAAACGTCTGCAAAAATCTCCTAAGTTAAAATCAAACACTACCCCCTCTCCCGCGCCGTAAGCTAGCTGATAATAATTACCCAGCTGGAAGTAGATCTGAGCTATTTCCTGCACACTTGGGAAGCTTTGCTCAAAACTAGATTTCAGCTTTAAACGGTCCGCTTCGTTATAGAGCAATACTGCATAGGCTTTATTTCCATCCCGACCGGCACGACCGGCCTCTTGGAAATAAGCTTCAAGGTGTTCGGGTATGTCCAAGTGCACTACCCACCGAACATCTGGTTTATCGATCCCCATCCCAAACGCATTGGTTGCAACAATGACATCCGTTTTATTTTTCATCCACGCATCCTGCTTTTGACTTCTTTCGAGCGAAGTTAACCCCGCATGATAGTAGTCACCTTTGATATTATTCATGATCAAAAACCTAGCGATCTCCTTTGTTTCACGTCGGCTACGGACGTACACAATGCCAGATCCTGGTGTCCGTTTACTTATTCTTAACAGTCGTTGCATTTTGTTTTCCTCAAAAAGCACCATATAAGCCAAGTTTTCACGAAAAAAGCTTTTCTTTAAAACCTGACTACGTTGTAGATCAAATTCAAGTTTTTCCTGAATATCTGTCGCCACACGAGCAACAGCAGTTGCGGTTAAGGCTAATATTGGCACTTCGGGATGCAGCGAGCGCAGAACTTTAACTTTAAGGTATGAGGGGCGAAAATCATAACCCCATTGAGAAATACAATGCGCTTCATCAATCGCAAACAAACTAATGTTCATGTGTTTGATTCGTTCCTGAACAAGCTCATTTTGTAAACGCTCTGGTGAAATGTACAAGAACTTAACGTCGCCGTAAATACAGTTGTCCAGCGCAATGTCTATCTCCCTTTTCCCCATCCCGGAAAAAATAGCTGTTGCTTTAATTCCTTTAGCTTTCAGGTTTTCTACTTGGTCTTTCATTAATGCTATCAACGGGCTGATAACAAGGCATATTCCCGGTCTTGCTAAAGTCGGAACTTGAAAGCAGATCGACTTGCCTCCACCTGTAGGCATCAGAGTCAATGTATCTCTACCTTCTAATACTGAATTTATAACGTCTTCTTGAAGCGGTCTAAAAGATGAATACCCCCAATATTTTTGTAAAACTTCATGGATTGTCATGGATCGTAAACATGCGTTAATGACTTACCAAACATAAGCATTATTATTTTTTAGAACATACATCGGGAGGTTCATTTTTTCCGTCTCTTCTGTGATTTCTCTGATATACCACCACGCATTTGTTGCATCTAAAACTACTTTCTCAAAGTGAATTTTAGAATAAATTTCGGATAAACTAGCTAATGAGTTGTTTTTAAGATAGAGAATATCTACATCAATAGTGCCCTGTACATCGACATTGCCATCGTACAAAAACAAACTTTTGTTCCGAATTTGAATAAAACGATTAATGATCAGCAACTCATCACGCGCCAAGGTATCGGCTATTCCGATAAACTCAGCTTCCTTTCCGAAAGCCGAAAAATTAGGTTTAACCGAATACTGAAAGGATGCATCCTCTTGGTCAGAAAAGTCGGTATAGAGAAAAGCACCCTCTTTTGAAAAAATACCGATTGCCGTATTTTGTCCAGCATTATAGATTATGATTTCGTCGGTTCTCAACTCCTTCATTTTTAGTAGCGACCAGTCGCCAACAAGAAGAAGCATGCCAATACACACAACATACAGAGCCTTTTTCCGACTATACGAGACAAAGAAAACGACAGCTAAAATGATAGTGTAAAGTATTATAAAATGCCACGGCTTACTCCAGATTAAGTTTAAACTAGCATAAGGAAGCTCTTCGAAATACGTTAACACCTTCTTAGTCAAATGGATGCTATTTTCCAGAATCCAAGCTAATCCGTATTGAGCAAAACTACTGGGCAGCAACAACACTAAAATACCTACATACAAAATAATAGTTGCGGGCAGTAAAATAAACAAATTAGCCGGCAGGAAATACAGCGGAAAAAAATGAAAATAGTAGGTCACTAAGGGGAAGGTTGCTAACTGTGCCGCTAAAGAAATCGACATGTAGGACCAAAGAGTCTGTATTATAGAATTTTTATTTCTCAGAATCGAGTTAAATTTAGGATAAAAATACACGATACCGAGTACGGATAAGTATGACAACTGGAAACCAATATCCGAAATGAATCGAGGGTTATAAAGTAGTAAAACAAATGCTGAAAAAGCGATGGTGTTATAGATATTACTTTTTCTAACAATGCTCAAAGCTAAAATTCCCGAACTAAGCATGATTGAAGCCCTGAGAACCGAGGGCGACAGTCCGGTAATAAAGGCATATATCCAAATTAAGGATATCAAGCAGATTGCTTTAATCCACATCCATTTAGATTTCTTTTTCCAAAGTAACAAAAATGAGAAAACAGAAAATATGATTCCGACATGAAGCCCCGAAACGGACAGCACATGAATAGTTCCAGTTACTGAAAAAGTATTTAACAAGTCTCGATTCAACTCACTACGGTAACCCAATACTAACGTTGAGATAATCACCTGAACATCCTTATCTGGAAAAATACTGTTAAACTTCGCAACCATTTTTTCTCTGAAGTCTAACGACCATCGAACCAAAAGCTTTCCCTGTTTCTCTCCTACTTTCTTTATCAGATCCTCTGTTAAATAGCTTTGATGCCAAACTGCCTGCCCAATCATGTACTTTTGGTAATTAAACTCATTGGGGTTAAAATTAGACCTGATTGTGTCGTACTCTGCTACGGCGAGCAATTGATCACCATAAGCATATTTTTTGGTATTATCGTTTATTGTATCTCTTTGGATGCTGATCAATAGTCGTCCGCTACTATTTGATACTATCCCGTTTTTTATTTGATGTGAGACCTGCAAAGGAAAGCGAATGGTCTTTGCCGTTACTTTAGGTTCATCCCCAATATATCCAATAAGAGCGTCTGATGGACGATTGCTGAAATGATCCCGCTGAATTCTCGGATCTTGCTGCCAAGTTCGGCTCCATCCTAAGGAGAACAGGAAGGCATAAAATAAAATACTGAAAAGGAGATAATCCTTGTAACTTGCAAGTTTGGTTACCCAAATGCAAATAAAGAAAAGAACCAGTGACGATATCATCACGATTGTAATGGCGCAGTAGACACCAGAGCGTGGTTGGATCCAATGCCCCATGCTGATGCCAGCGATTAGTACGATTATAAAACGCACAAAGGGCATCGCCATGAGCCGAATATCATCACTTTTTAAATTATCCACGTCAATTAGAGTTGAAAGCGTAATTGTAATCGAATTTCCGATTTGGACCGACCATCGATAAAGTTAAGTCCCGACCCGATGCCCTGATCTTTGTAGAAAAAGCTCGCATATCGAATCCAAAAGTTAATTTTCCGATTGACCCGGTAACGCATATTAACGTATAATCGTAAGCCTTCATTAAAATAAGGAATAGAGGAATGTGCATACAAGACGTTATTTTCGAAAACATAAAGTCTGGAATTATAACCATCGGTCTTAAATCCAGCCAAACGCACATTTCCAGAGATTGCCTTCCCCATAGGTTGGTAGAGTAAATCGTGATATAGCATCCAGCCGGTTTCGGCGCTGCTCGTTCCTTTCTGGTAGGCAACCATTTCGGCACGATTGCGAAAATCTAGACTTTCTGAAATCTTATAAGATGCTTGCAATCGCAGTTGATGACGTACAACATTTTCGAGGATATTGACCGTACTTCCGTCGGACAGGTTTTCTTGTTTATTTCTGTATCGAAACCGAATCGAAAAATTACTTGTACGCGTAGGTGCATATGAAATATGAGAAAACAGGTCGATGCCCTCAGACGGTCCATCTACACGGTATCGGACCCAGGGAAATCTAAAGTAATCTGCATACGCTACCCATTCTATTCTCCTATTGGGGTTCCAGATTAACCCCGTATACAAACCTTTTTCATTTGTTGCATTACTATTTTCAGAAAAGGGCCGGTTTAAAAAGCTGTAAAAATCCTTCTGATAAAACCGATGTAAACCAACGAACGACAATTGGTCGGATAAACTTGCAATCATACCATTGACTAAACCAAAGCCATGGCCATTACTCACGGCTCCTTCTCCAAACAAATACATGTTTTTGTAAGTATATTGATAATACAGGCTTGTATTGGAAAGTGAATTACCCCGAAATGCAAAGGAATTATACAATTGTTGGTTTGGTGCACGCGGTTTATCATATTGTATACTCGAATACGTCCCCCCGATCTTAAAACTCGAAGAACTATATACTAGGTTCCCTCCATATACGAGCATGTCGACCGATCTGCGATTCCTAATTTCTGCCGGTGTGCGATGAAAACCAGATGAGCCGAGAGAGCTGAAACCAATGGAGTCTTTCGTCAACGTTCCATCAACCGCGTTGTATGATATGAACGGAGAAAACTCAAAAGATCCGAGATTAATAGTGGTGGCTAAACCACGAAAATACTGAACTTCGTTCGTTGATGTATGAGGACGAACTCCAATGCCATTACGTGCAACATTATGAACGATCGCGCCTTTTCCAAAGCTATATCCATTCCAGATACCAAGTCCTTGTCCGAAAGCAACACTGTAGTCTCCAATAACAATACTTTTAAATTTTCCGATATTTTGTAAATGCAGGCTGGCAGAATAATAATCAAACCCTTGACGCTGATTTCCACCGAAAAACTCCTCGCCGGGATCCTTCTCCATATTGATCGCAAGCTGAAACTTATTCTCTAGCCGCAATCGGTATCTAATTAACAGGTGGTCAGGTGTGCCCAAATAACGTGATCGTTCTTCATCATCGATTAAATATCCGGCCTGCGACTCTAGTATACGACCATAGCGTAAAATTAAATCGTGCTTTACTTTTTTGAATTTTGATGTTTTATTAGATGTTTCTGACGTTATCCGCACAAAAGGCAGAAGTCGCCGCAAGCTCAGTTCATCTAGTGAGGCTATAGATTGTAATTCGTAAACCGAAATATAAGCGCCACTTTCTTCCCGATGGTTTATAATATCTTGAATCTGTAAATCTGAAAGAAAAAGCAATGCAGCGAGATCTTCATGAGTTGCCGCGTTTAAGTTGATTGGATTACTAAGATAATAAGTAAGCTGTTCTTCAAGCTCTGAGTAGTCGATCTCAGTATCGTCATCTTTTAAGACATTTTCTAATAAATCCTCAATGATTACCGGGTCAAGTTGATGATGTTCCGGAAGATTCTGACTATACGAACTACAAATGCTAAAACCAGCCACCAACACGGTGACAAATAGAAATTTATGAAGCATCATTATGAATTAAAATCTGTAATCAATTGATATCTGTGGGGAATAGCCCAATTGGGCATGAAAGGAAGTAGCAACATCAACATTAAAGCGATTATAAATAACTCCCAGTCCCACATAGCGCATAAACGGATTCACAGATAAGCCCCCACGCACTACCAGCCATGTCATTGGCAGGTAATTGACCCCCACTGATAAATCTGTATGACTATCGACTAAATAAGAAAATTCAGTCGCGATAAACGTCTGATAAGAGAACTGATAAGCTGCACCGACCGCTATTGTAGCTTGATCCGTGGCGTTCGCCTCATCAATCAACAATTGCTCAAAATTGCGAAGACTCAGTCCAATAGTAGCAGTCTGGTTGATTGTATACTGACCTCCGATGTCTATTGAGACAGCATTAATTTGTTTTTCGTCGGGAATATTGATAAAATGATAGTTCGTAATGATCCCTACTGCTAAATCCGATTGAAACGACTTGGAAATAGTTAGTCCAGCGCTGGTCTCCTGAAAATGTGACCCGAATCGGTCATGATTTCCGTAAAAACCTAGACTTACGATACCTATAGGGAGAACTAGTTTACCCGTTAAGCTTCTTGTGTCAGAATTTAGAAAGTATTCGGCATAACCTAGGCTGAGTACTGGTTTTTCCAACTTTGCTATACCAGACGCATTACTACCGATACTATGAACGCCGGCAAGAGCCACACTCGCATTTCCTAAACCTAAATGACCAGCGCCCGAGGAAACCTGACCACTAACTTTTATTGCACTACACATCAACAATAAAACAAAAACCCCCGTCAAAAAACGACGGACATCATGATCTATCATATCAACAAATACTACAAATAAATGCCGAACATAATCAATTTTATGATGAAAACGAAGTCGACCTTCGATGTCGAAACACCAAGACTGACGCTAGATTAAGATCTTGTTTCTGATATTTTTCCAAGCTTGTCGATCCATTTCAAAAGTTAGGGTATCTAGATAGAAATCTTCCAGATCAATCCATCTAAGCGCCTGTGTGGCGTCCTCATCGAAATCGAATGCTTGTTCTTTAACAGAGAATATTAGTTCTTCGCTTGTAAACACCTGATAGTAAACCCCAATTACCTGACTGAGATCAAAAGCGGAAGGTATTACCTCTTCCGTGACATATAATAAGTTGCCTGAATCTATAGACAAATCGAATTCCTCCATGAATTCTCTTTTCAGACCATCCCACAGGCCCTCTCCTAGTTCTAAGCCCCCTCCTGGAAATTTTGAAAACCGCTGACCATGGTATAGTTCATCACTAATCAAAACCTGATTTTTATCGTTTATCAATATACCATACACACGAATATTGAAGTGTTCCATATTAGTTTGATTTCTCCTTTTCAAAGTGTTTTAAATTTCGAGTAACCAGCTCTACGTCCCAAATCATATCTATTGTCTTTTCTGAAGAACGAATAGGACAGTTTTTCACGTTGCAATAATGACAGCATTGAGGCAGACAGGGATCCGCGTGAATAAAAAACTCAGTCTTTAGCCCTACCTTTTCATTGATCAATTTGTCAATTTCCGAAACTTCTTCATGGACCTTATTCAAATCGAAATAATTAGGCAGAGTCACATGGCAATCCAAATGAAGATTTGCGCCGTACCTTTGTAAACGAAGGTTATGAATATCAATCCACGGATCTTTTCGGTGTTGCTGTAAAACATCTACGACATCTTTAACCAGCTGGACATCGGACTCATCCATAAGTCCACCGACCGACTGGCGTAGCAACTTATATCCCTGATATAAAATAAATACACCTAATATGAGAGAAAGAATGATGTCAATAATAATAAGGCCCGTAAAATAAACCAAAAGGAGGCCGACGACCAAACCCACGGTACTTAAAGCATCGGTCAAAAGGTGTTTCCCATCGGCCATGAGTGTCAACGAGTTCAGCTTTTTGCTTTTAACAAGAAGATAACGGCCTAAAAGAAAATTGATTAAAGCGGTGAATGCAACCAGCCCCACCCCTTCCAATAGGTTTGTCAGCTCGATAGGAAAGAAAAAATTGTAAATAGCCTTTCCGATAATGAATAAAGCAGCAAGAAATATCAAAGCCCCCTCGATAAAAACAGAGAAGAATTCAACTTTTCCGTGCCCGTATGGATGGTTCATATCCTTGGGGAGCGAGGAAAGGTAAATGCTGTAAAAGGCAAAACTGCTTGCTATTACATTTACAATGCTTTCAAGCGCGTCCGTAAAAACGGCATTTGAATGTGTTATAAAGTAAGCTATAAACTTGATCACCATAAGGCTTATAGCCGTTATCAGTGATAATAGAATAAGACTTTTTTGACTTTTCAATTGCTCTGATTTTACACAAAAATACTAGAAATGTTTGATTAGCCCAGTATTCGGATTTTTGTGAGCATATTACTTAAATAATTAAATATTAAAAAGTAAATTCGCTACTTCATAATCAATTTTATCAAATGAACAATAGCACAGTAGCTTTATCAGACAAAATCAACAACCTATCAGAATCAGCAACCATTAGAATGGCTAAGCTGGGGCGAGAGCTAAAGGCAAAGGGAGTAAATGTAATCAGTCTTAGTTTTGGCGAACCAGACTTCTCTACTCCCGAAAACATCAAAGAGGCAGCCAAAAAGGCGATGGATGAAAACTACACCTATTATACGCCTGTATCGGGCTATCCGGACCTAAGACAGGCTATTGTGAATAAATTAAAAATCGAAAACAATCTGGATTATGATATCTCACAAATTGTGGTAACCACTGGAGCGAAGCAAGCATTGGCTAATGCAATTATGTGTCTCGTCAATCCAGGTGACGAGGTAATCATCCCTACTCCTTATTGGGTATCCTATTCCGAAATGGTTAAGCTCGCTGACGGCGAGTCAGTTTTTATCGATACTTCAATAGAGAGCAACTTTAAGATTACCGCTGAAGAACTGGAAGCTGCAATTACGCCGAAGACCAAACTTTTTATGTTCTCCTCTCCGTGTAACCCGACAGGAAGTTTATACAGCAAAGATGAGCTAGAATCCCTTGCGAGGGTTTTTGAAAAACACCCTGATATCTATATCTTATCCGACGAGATCTACGAGCATATCAACTTTAGTGGAAAGCATGAGTCGATAGCTCAGTTTAATTCTATCAAAGACCGCGTGATCGTAGTCAATGGCTTTTCAAAAGCTTATGCGATGACAGGTTGGCGAATTGGTTATCTTGCTGCGCATCCAACGATCGCCGCTGCAACCGATAAACTACAAGGACAGATTACTTCTGGCACCTGTTCAATCACGCAACGAGCGGCACTTGCCGCTTACGAAGGCGGTCTTGACAGCGTAATCGCTATGCGAGACGAATTTCTTAAAAGAAGGGATATTGTCTACAACCTTTTAAAGGACATCGATGGCGTGAAAACAAACCTTCCAGAAGGCGCATTTTATTTCTTCCCAGACATCAGCTCCTTTTTCGGAAAACAAACGGAAACCGGAGAAACAATAAAAGACTCTAGCGACCTTGCTTTATATCTATTGAATGTAGCACATGTGGCAACAGTTGGCGGCGACTCTTTCGGCAACAATGACTGTATCCGATTCTCATATGCCGCATCTGAAGAAAGCTTAGTTGAGGCCATGAAACGGATCAAGGATGCTTTAGGCAAATTAAAATAAATTTCAGCTTCAAGCTTAATAATAAACGAAAGCGGTGCTTCTTTTCGTAAGAAGCACCGCTTTTTGTTTATGGACACATGATGAATATATCTAACTTCTAATTGCTTCTACCGGATCGAGACGGGCGGCCATCACAGCTGGGATAATACCTGCAATTAGACCAATCATGGTTGAAAGGACTAACGTAAGGACTACTTTTCCAAAATCAACAACAATCCCTACACCCAAACCTAACTTAATAATAAAGGCAAGAAAATAAACGATGCCGAGTCCGATCAGGCCTCCTAAAATACAAAGTAGGATCGCCTCTATTAAAAACTGAGAGAGGATGAAGAAGTTCTTAGCACCAAGTGATTTCTGTATTCCTATAAGTGGTGTTCGCTCTTTAACTGATACAAACATGATATTCGCAATACCGAATCCACCTACTAAAATCGAAAATATACCAATAAAAAGACCGGCACCATTTATAATCGCAAATAGCTGATCCAATTGAGCGGTGATAATCGTTGTTTTATTCAATGAGAAATCGTCTTCTTGCTTAGGGCTGAGCCTATGAATGGATCTCATAATACCTCGCACTTCACTTTCGGTCTCTTCTAGGGGATATTTCGCAGCTGCTCGAACAACGATGTTAGGGCTGTGGTTTTCAACATATACTAGGTTTTTTATAAAGTTCAACGGAACGACTACTGCATTATCGAGCGATACGTCGAGAAGCATACCCTCTCCTTCTGATTTGAAAACACCGACAACCGTAACCTTACGACCCAACAGGTCTATTTGCTTGCCGATTGGATCCATACTCGGGAACAATCCTTCTGCAACTGTAGATCCGATCATGGCTATGGGTGTGCCATTGTCCGATTCTAAATTCGTAAAGTATCGCCCAGAGGAAAATTCGATATTTCGTATTTTATAGAAATCGAATGATACTCCCGAAATAACCGCCCCCTCTATATTATTGCTTCCAAATTGAATTGTTCTATTGGATACAGTAATGTTATAACAAATCCCATCCGCCATGGTTAGGCGTTCCTGTAATTTTTCAAAATCTTCGATCGAAGGTTCGGGGCGATTGACGTATTTCCACCACGGAAAATCTGGTCCGCCATCCCAAGGCCATTTGGACACATAAATCGACTTGCTGCCCAACTTTTCAATGCTGCTTTCTAAATTTGACCGAAGGGTATCTACGGCAGAGAAAACACCGATGATCGTCATGATCCCAATTGTGATTCCAAGCAAGGATAATAGCGTCCTTGTTTTGTTTCCTCTTAAAGCAGAAAAAGCAAAACCAAAGCTTTCACCAAGTAATTTTAAAAACAACATATAAAACTATGACGTTTAAATGATGAAGAAGTTACAGCACTAATTGAAATTAAAACAGTTATGATATGCATCCAATACCCACGAATAGTATTTACCATTAAAAAATCGTATATTTGCGCGCTAATTTAATTGCTAAAAGAATCCTATCAAACATACAATGAAACTATCTCAATTCAAATTTAACTTACCACAATCACTAGTAGCTCTACATCCTTCTGAAAACCGTGACGAAGCTCGTTTAATGGTTTTACATAAAGATACAGGCAAAATAGAACATAAAGTATTTAAAGACGTGATCGACTATTTCGACGAAAAAGATGTCATGATCTTTAACAATACGAAAGTTTTCCCTGCAAGACTTTATGGAAATAAGGAAAAAACTGGTGCCACGATCGAAGTATTCTTATTACGTGAGTTGAACAAAGAATTAAGACTTTGGGATGTATTGGTAGATCCTGCCAGAAAAATTCGTGTTGGTAATAAGCTGTATTTCGGGGAAGATGACTTATTAGTCGCTGAAGTTGTAGATAATACAACTTCTAGAGGACGTACAATACGTTTTCTATTTGATGGCACTGATGAAGAGTTCCGGAAAAACATAGAAATACTGGGCGAAACACCACTTCCTAAATACATTAACAGAAAACCAGAACCGGAAGATAAATTTCGGTACCAAACCATTTACGCAAAACATGAAGGTGCCGTTGCTGCGCCTACTGCTGGCTTACATTTCAGTCGCGAGCTGATGAAACGTCTAGAGCTAAAAGGGATTGAGTTCTCAGAGGTGACTCTACATATTGGCTTAGGAACATTTAGACAAGTAGAGGTTGAAGACCTTACCAAACACAAAATGGATTCTGAGCAATTCTTTATAAATCAAGCAGATGCTGATATGGTAAACGAGGCCATTGACAATAAACGTCGCGTTTGTGCTGTTGGTACTACTAGTATGCGTGCTATTGAGTCGTCTGTCTCTGCAAGTCATCATCTAAAACCTGCTAGCAACTGGACCAGTAAATTCATATTCCCTCCTTATGACTTCAGTATCGCGAATAGCATGATTACTAATTTTCACACGCCTGAGTCAACCTTATTGATGATGATTTGTGCATTTGGTGGATATGAAAATGTAATGAACGCATACGAAGTAGCAGTAAAGGAAAAATATAAATTCTACAGCTACGGTGATTCGATGTTAATCATCTAATAAAACCTAAGGGTTCAAACATGTCGGACTTCAAGAAATATGTGATTATTGTCAGTGGCGGTACTGGCAGCAGGATGAATAGTGCCACACCAAAACAGTTTCTTGAACTAAACAAGGTGCCTCTTCTCATGCACACTATCCGTGCGTTTAATGCAAGCGACATCCATATTGTACTCGTTCAAAATGACACACATGCTGATATCTGGGCATCGCTTTGTACCAAACATCAATTTGATGTTCCGCATAGTCTTGTCAGCGGCGGGAAGACGCGTTTTCACTCAGTGCAAAACGGTTTGAGATTTATTGTCGAAAATGAGGCAGACTTAGGCTCGGTACTTATCGCCGTTCATGATGGAGCTAGGCCATTCGTGAGTAAAAAAATCATTGAACATTCTTTTCAAGAAGTTATTGACAAGAAAGCAGTTGTACCCGCTATCGAAAGTAGAGATTCTCTTCGGATAATAAGCGACGGCGGCATAAATAAAGCGCTTAAACGAGAAAAAGTCCGCTTAGTGCAAACTCCTCAGACTTTCTTTGCCAATATATTGTACGATGCATATGCATCTGATTATAATGCTGAATTTACCGATGATGCGTCCGTCGTCGAAAAATCCGGATATCCCATTCATTTAATTGAAGGAGATATCCGGAATATTAAAATCACTTACCCCATCGATATAGCTATCGCGGAATCGTGGATGAATAACTAAACTTAAGCTGCTCCACGAATTACTCTTAACAGAATCGCTATGACAGCTATTACTATGAGGATGTGAATAATTCCGCTATCAACAAATCCTCCGAAAAAACTAATCGCCCAGATAATAACTAAAATTACAGCGATGATGTACAATAAGTTTCCCATAATACTCCTTTTAAGGTTTTAAATAAATTATTTTTACAATAAATTTTATAAATAATAAAGGAAAAAGCCCCCCTAATTGTTTTGAATAAGAGCAATTATTTATCAATAAAGGATTATAAATGCACTTTTAAGCCGTCGTATGCAAGCTTAATTTTGGACGGCAGCTCTTTCGAAACATCGGTATAAGTACCTAAACGATGACCGATATGAGTGAAATATGTTTGCTCTGCACCCACTCTTTCTGAAAAATCGATTGCTTCATTCAGCGTCATGTGAGATATGTGTTTTTCACGTTGAAGAGCGTTAATCACGAGCACTTTCGTTCCTTTTATCTTCTCAAACTCAACATCTGATACGGTCTTTGCATCGGTAATGTAAGTAAAATCACCAATTCGATATGCTGATACAGGCAATTTAAAATG
Source organism: Albibacterium profundi (assembly GCF_042159835.1). Lineage (NCBI taxonomy): Bacteria > Pseudomonadati > Bacteroidota > Sphingobacteriia > Sphingobacteriales > Sphingobacteriaceae > Albibacterium > Albibacterium profundi. The sequence goes on from NZ_JBBVGT010000001.1 coordinate 204,637, forward strand.
CATAACCTCAATAGGTATAATTTCAAGCTTTGATGCAATCTTAAAAGGGGCGTTGCTAATCTCGTGGAGATGAATTAGTGGAATTCCGGGATAAGATTGATCTGAGAAAACATAATGAAACTCCCTCTTAAGAGCTTGTATAACTCTATTCGTAGCATAAATGGGTAACGAACTCTGTTGTTTATAATTGAAAGCACGAATGTCATCTAAACCCGCAATGTGATCTTTATGTTCATGTGTAAATAATACCGCGTCCAAATGTTGAACATTTTCTCTTAGCATCTGACACCTAAAATCAGGACCTGTATCGATTACTATATTCAAGGAATCATATTCAATTAAAATAGATGATCGTAAACGCTTATCTTTCTCATCTAACGACGAACAAACGGGGCAATTACAAGCAATAACAGGAACACCTTGAGATGTACCCGTTCCTAAAAAGGTAATGGTCACAGATCTAATTTTGTTTGTTTAATCAAATATAAAAACTTCTTTTGTTTCTCATTAAGCACAACAACAGAAAAATCTAAACTCGCAGTCAGCTCAGCGATAGAATTGATCTTGACCTCCAAATCGGAGAACTTATTGACCACTAGTATTTTATCTTGCAGTAAGGTACATGTTCCCGACTTAAAATTGCCCTTTTCATAACGGATTTTATAATTTTTAATCCTAAGAAGCTCTTCTAGTTTTTGTAATGTAGTCTGTGTGTAGGATAACATAATTTAACGCATTACCGTAGATCTACGATTTCCAGATCAGGGTAATTGTGTTTATAAAATGAGAATATCCCTGGAGAAAATGTTCTGTTTGTCTCGATATTCGACAGCTTATACGTATATGTATTACCATTTTTATCAGAAATGGTGGCATCATAGATAAAGTTTGTCGATTTGTCGATACGCATTCGTATTTTCGAAATATTTTGATTCTCATCCAAAGGTGTTAAATCTATAACATATAAAGTCCGCCCATCAGCTGTCTGTTGATTTTTGCTTTCAGTACGATATCCCGTTTTGTAAAAACTAAAAATGTTACTCGGAGAAATGGACGCATCATCCGGATTCAAGTTTGTTATTTGTACTTCACCGATATCCTTCATAACGGCCCACTGCGTCTTTCCATCGCTAATAAACGCTTGCTGGGCAGTTTCTATTTTATACTTCTTCGTGCCGGGCTCAAGATAGACACGCCCCTTCTCATCATAGCCTGCTCCCGTCTCAATTTCATTAATACCGGTTAAGACAAAATCAGCTTTGATGGTTTTGAAAGAAGAATATTTTTTGCTGACTTGATCCAAAATTGCCTGAGCATTATTCTGGCCAAAGGCGTAAATTCCAAGAAATAAGAAAAAAGTCGTGGCCACATATATTTTGAAAATACATTTCATACCTTAGTCATTTTTCCTTAATGTCTCCAAATATTGTTCCAATGAGGCCTCATCTGGGTATAATACTTCTCTTGCCTTGCTTCCCTCAAACTGTCCGACAATACCCGCTTGTTCCAATTGGTCAATGATTCGGCCTGCACGATTATAACCCAGTTTCAGCTTTCTCTGTATTAGAGAAGTAGACCCTTGTTGGTGTAGTACAATTAATCTTGCTGCATCCTCAAAAAGTGAATCGCGTTCATCGCTATCAAAAGAAGCTGAGGCCCCTTTGCTGCTCTCATCAACATACTCTGGGAGTATAAACGCAGAAGAGTAACCACGTTGCGCACCGATAAACTCGGAAACTGCTTCGACTTCAGGTGTGTCCACAAAAGCACATTGAATTCGCGTTAGATCACTTCCCGTTGCCAACAACATATCCCCTCGACCAATTAGCTGATCCGCTCCACCGGTGTCCAATATCGTTCTGGAGTCAATTCTTGATAGAACTCTAAATGCCAATCGTGCCGGGAAGTTGGCTTTAATTGTACCTGTAATGATATTTACTGAAGGCCTCTGAGTTGCTATAACTAAATGAATTCCAACCGCACGCGCTAGTTGAGCTAACCTTGCAATCGGTGTCTCTACTTCTTTACCGGCCGTCATCATCAAATCCGCAAACTCATCTACAATTAATACAATAAATGGTAAAAAACGATGCCCTTCTTCGGGGTTTAAGCGCCGGTTTATAAATTTAGCGTTATACTCTTTTAAGTTACGTACCCCTGCATTCTTCAGCAAATCATAACGCAGGTCCATTTCGATACACAATGAGTTTAAGGTATTGATAACCTTCTTTGTATCCGTGATAATTGCATCTTCTTCATCAGGAAGTTTTGCCAAAAAGTGACGTTCAATCGTATTAAACAGAGATAATTCTACTTTTTTGGGGTCTACCAATACAAATTTCAGTTCAGCTGGATGTCTTTTAAAAAGCAATGAAGTAATAATTGCATTGATACCAACCGATTTACCTTGGCCTGTAGCACCCGCTACTAACAAATGTGGCATCTTTGCCAAATCAGCAATAAAGACCTCATTGGTGATGGTTTTACCGAAGGCAATAGGCAGGTCCATATCGGTATGCTGGAACTTCTCAGTCGCAATAACCGAACGCATAGAAACCATTTCTGGATTGCTATTTGGTACCTCGATCCCAATCGTCCCCTTCCCTGGCATCGGTGCGATAATCCGAATTCCTAATGCCGCCAAGCTCAAAGCTATATCGTCTTCAAGGTTTTTAATCTTTGAGATTCTGACGCCTGCTTTTGGCACAATTTCATAAAGTGTTACCGTGGGACCAATAGTCGCTTTAATTTTTTCAATCTCGATGTTGTAATTTGCCAGTGTTTCAACGATGCGATCTTTATTTGCTTCCAGTTCCTCGTTATTGACAACTATTTTTCCACTGCCATAGTCCCTCAACAAATCCAAATGAGGAAATTTATAATTCGATAGATCTAATTGCGGATCGTATTGACCGTGCTTTTCAACAAGAACATTCGAGTCCGCTTGCTTCTCTTCGACAACATCTTCTACAGCTAAACCCGGTACATCAGTTTCTGTCTCTTTTAGAGGACTCGATTTTTCAGAGTCGCCACGACTCGTATTTTTTGGGTTTAACTCCAAGTTTCTCGTATCTGCAATTGGCGACTCTTTTTCGTCAAGCTCTGAAGACTGTTCCTCTTCAGCCGTTCGTCGATTTGCATATATCGAATTAATAGTAGAGCGTTCTTTGAAGTTGGATTCACTCGTTTGCCGCGGAGTATCTGTTTCTCGTCTCCAATTAGAGTCTGAGGAAAGCTCATTTTTATCACTCTCATCCAGCTCTGCCTCATTATTCTGTACCGACTGAACCTTCTTTTTCCTCTCGGGCAAATTAAAATCTATATTAAATGTAATCACCAGAAACGTGAGGAAAAGAAATATAAGCAAACCGGCTACTCCCGCGCTTCCTATTTGTGCTTGCAATAGACGATTAGTCCAAAAACCAAACTCGCCTTCCAGGAAGTGAGGATATGTTGTCATAAAGCCATGAACATAGCCTAAGGTCACCGAAAGAAAAACCAGGAAGAAAAACGAATAGCCGAGTGACTTACTCAGCGAGAAGATCCGAACCCGAAACAACAACCGATATCCAACTGCGAAAAATATAAATAGAAAAATAAAGGACGCAACCCCAAACCACTTATAGATAAATTGATGCGATAAAAATGCACCGAATTTACCTAGCCAATTTTCGACAACCGGGTTCTCGATGCCTTGCTCCATCAATTCTTCTTGTGTCTTGAAAAGATTGGACCAACCACCATTAGAAGAAGCCACATAACTCTGGTCGTCTTGCCATGTAAATAGATACGAAACAAAAGAAACCAAAAAGTATATCGATAATAGAAGCAGGAATAGCCCTAATATCTTCGCTACCTTCGTTCCGCCAAACTTGAACTTGGGTATTTGTTCCGAGTGACCAACCCGTCTAGAAGCGTTGCGTCTTTTGGCATGATTTTTACCTATCTTTTCACCTTTAGTTGTGTTAGATCTGAATTGATTTCCTTTTATAGGCATTTATTCGGTTTTATGCATTTTGACAAACTTACGGAAATTTTGATGATTTTAAGGATATGAAGCATGCTAAGCACATTTTTTCGATCGCATTGTAGCATCAGTTTATCATCTGTCGTTATCACTATATAATCATAAAAAATACTTTATGCACACTACAAACTTCATGCAAATATTTTTAAATAATAAAATAAAGCTAAGAGCTTTCATCGTGGCAATCGTTGCCAGTGTAAGCTTAAGCTCATGCTTGGATAATTCAGGGCCGGACAGTTCTTCAATCGTTTCGGCGGTCAGCGTCATTCATGCGTCACCCAATTCGCCCGGATTTGAGTTTGTAGTAGATAACCAACGGGTTGAACGGTTTTCATACGGCGATAATTATATTCCTTATTTTGTTGCCTACTCTGGTAATCGATACGCACGTGTCTACGAGCAGGGATCCTTTAACAGACCGCTGTATGAGTTTGAATTACGACTGATTAACGGAAAGTATTATAGTGTTTTTATAGCGGGTGATAAAGATGACTTATCGTCGCTAATTCTTGAAGATGACTTAACGAGCCCTGGTGAAAACGCGCATGTGCGCTTTGTAAATGTGAGTCCGGATGCACCCGCGCTCGACTTCAGTGTTACAAATGATAGTACACTAGCAAGTAATAAAAAATACAAGGAATACACTAGCTTCCAAGTAGTAACTCCAGGCACCTATAATGCACTCGTCAAATCACATGGGAGTGAAGATATTGTGTTTAACGAAGAAATACAATTCAAAGCAGGTCAGATCTACACGGTGTGGGCAAAGGGCTTTGTAGAAACAGAAATAGAGGATCAAGCCTTCGGAGTCAGCGTCATCAGGCACGTTATCGATTAAACCGAACGTTGGCGTTCTGTTTCCCAATAAAGCAATTGTAAAGTGCTACCGTCAAATACAGCATAGCTGTTATAGTTGATCCACTCACCTAGGTTTACATATTGACTAGCATGATCCAATTGAATGGACAGCGGTAGATGTCGATGTCCAAAAATAAAATAATCAAAATGCTCCGACGTCAATAGAGATTTGGAGAACTGTACCAACCATTCCTTTTCCTCACTAACGAAAGTCTCTTTTTGATTACTTGCAATGCGACTACTTTTGGACCAATATTTCGCAATCGCTATACCGATTGAAGGATGAAGCCATGAAAACAACCATTGACAGGTTTTGCTTCGAAATATCTTCTTTAGAAACTTATATTTAGCATCTCCAGGGCCCAAACCGTCTCCATGATGCAAATAGAAGCGTTTCCCAAAACGCTCTATAATCAACTCATCGGAGATGACAGTAACTCCAATTTCCTTTTCAAGATAATCAAACATCCACATATCATGGTTTCCCTTAAACAGGACAATGTTAATCCCCTGATCTGTTAGTTCAGCTAACTTCCCTAGAAAACGGACAAAACCTTTAGGTATAACGTGCTTATATTCAAACCAAAAATCAAAAACGTCACCCATTAGATATATCTCTTCAGCATCGCTCCTTGCCATTTCGAGCCATGTAATGATCCGTTTTTCCCGTTCCAAACTCGACTCATAACTTGGAACACCCAAGTGAAAATCTGAAGCAAAATATAGTTTTTTTCCGCTAGTCATAAAAAACAAACATACAAAAAGTAGTGGTTTTTTTGTTATCCAATATATTCATTTAGTTTTGTACAAAGCCATAATTTTACATATGAAAACGTATTTAGGAATTTTAAGTTGCGCAGCAATACTCGTCTCGTGCAACACTAACAGTCAGGAACAAACAACCATTGACCCAATTGACAGTATCAGTATGCTACCTTACCCAGAAACTAAAAAAGTTGAAATAACCGACAATTATTTTGGCACAGCCGTGGTTGATCCTTATCGCTGGCTTGAAGATGACATGGCCGACGACACGAAAGCGTGGGTAGCTGAGGAAAATAAAGTAACTCAAAACTATCTTTCTCAAATACCGTTTCGCGATGCGATCAAAGATCGGCTAACGGAACTCTGGAACTATGAAAAATTTTCAGCGCCATTCAAGGAAGGGGACTACACTTATTTTTATAAGAATGATGGGCTTCAAAACCAATATGTTCTTTATCGTCAAAAAGGAGAAGGAGAACCAGAAGTCTTTCTGGATCCCAATAAATTTTCAGCCGATGGAACAACCTCTCTAGCTGGAGTATCTTTTTCTAAAGACGGAAGTATGCTTGCTTATCAGATTTCCGAGGGAGGGTCAGATTGGCGTAAAGTAATTGTAAGAAATGCTGCCGAAAATAAAATCGTGGGCGACACACTATTGGATCTTAAATTCACAGGTTTGGCATGGAAGGGAAACGACGGTTTCTATTACAGCAGTTATGACAAACCTGAAGAAGGGAGCACACTATCAGGCGTTACTGAATACCATAAATTATACTATCATAAACTTGGAACTCCACAATCGGAAGATAAGTTGATTTTTGGTGGAGAAGAAACGAAAAGACGATACATAGGGGCCTATCTCACAGACGATGAGCGTTTTTTAGTTATTTCTGCAGCCAACACAACAAGCGGGAATGAGCTTTATATCCAAGATTTATCAAAAGAAGGATCGTCAATTGTAAATATCATTGACAACTTCGAAAAAGATTATAGTATTATTGATAATCAGGGCGATCAACTACTGATCTATACCAACTTCGATGCTCCAAACTACCGCGTGGTAACTACGGACATTAACAATCTTGATCCTAGCAATTGGAAGGATCTGATACCAGAAACAGAAAATGTATTGAACATCGGCACCGGTGGCGGAAAACTATTTGCAAATTACCTAAAAGACGCTACTTCTCTGGTACAACAATACAACTACGATGGTGAACTAGAAAGAACGATTGAGTTACCTTCGGTCGGTACTGCTTCTGGCTTTTCAGCAAAAAGCGAGGATACGGAGTTGTATTACAGCTTTACGTCCTACATCTACCCTCCTACAATCTTTAAATATGATATTGCTTCAGGAGCTTCCGAAGAATATAAGAAATCCGGTGTGGAGTTCGATCCGTCATTGTATACATCCGAACAGGTATTCTATGAATCTAAAGACGGAACTAAAGTGCCGATGATCATTACCTATAAAAAGGGCATCGAGCTTGATGGAAGCAATCCCACCATTTTATATGGATATGGAGGCTTCAACATTAGCCTTACTCCTTCTTTCAGCACATCTAATATCATTCTATTAGAGCAAGGCGGTATTTATGCTGTCGCAAACTTACGTGGCGGTGGAGAGTATGGTGAGGCTTGGCACAATGCAGGAACAAAGACGCAAAAACAGAATGTTTTTGATGATTTTATCGCTGCTGCAGAGTATTTAATCGCAAATAAATATACGTCCTCCGAAAAACTCGGTATAGCCGGTGGTTCTAATGGCGGACTCCTCGTGGGAGCAGCTATGACCCAGCGTCCGGAACTTTTTAAAGTAGCGTTACCTGCTGTAGGTGTTCTAGATATGCTTCGCTATCATAAATTTACAGCTGGTGCTGGTTGGGCCTACGACTATGGAACGTCAGACCAATCGAAAGAAATGTTTGAGTACCTATACAACTACTCACCTTACCATGCTTTAAAAGAAGGAACCGCCTATCCGGCAACCATGGTTACAACCGCAGACCACGACGACCGTGTTGTACCTGCACACTCGTTCAAGTTCGCAGCACGTTTGCAAGAATATAATACTGGTGAGAATCCGGTTTTAATTCGTATCGAAACCAATGCTGGACACGGCGCTGGAAAGCCAACTGATAAGATTATCCAAGAAGCTGCCGATAAATGGTCTTTTGTATTCCAGAATATGGATGTCAGCTACAAAGACTAAAATCACTTCTGTTAACACAAAAAAAGCCCTCTATGCGGAATCCACATAGAGGGCTTTTAGCATACTTTCATTCATATTAAAAGCTTGTCACTATCTTCAGGCCTCCATTACTCAGATTCATATCCTGATCGGTAAGAGAGCCAACCGGAACCCTTAGGTAGGGTTCCAATGATAAGTTCAAATTTTTCAAAACTGGCAATCTGTAACCAACCGACAAATTGAAGAAGCCGGTAAAGTTCTTTCCCTCATATGGACTGTTTGGACTTATCTCTTGTGAGTAAACTGTCTGAATAGCTGGTACACGCTTCCCCTGACCATCATCAGATAAACTGGCTACTTGAGCAATCTTCTCCTCAAAAACATTATATCGGTCTTCACTCAATACACTAAACACCGACACCCCAGCGCTCGCATATAATTGCTTGCCCAAGTTTACCTTCAGGTTTACCGGAATATCTAAACCAACCAACGTCGTATTGATTGTATTTAATGATTTGTTATAACTATAACTATTGAGGCTCGCTTTAGAAAACTCTGCAGGAATATCTATTTGATTAGGTCCTCTTTGTGCATCTAATTGCACATAAGACACACCTGAGCTGATGGATATTTTTTCATTGATATTATAGGCAACTGCCAAGCCTCCACCAAAGTTGATTTGCTGCCGCTCGTTTATACTGGGAGCTATTTCAACACTAAAATCCCATTTATCAAACCCTTGTCTCATATCTGAATTGATTTCAGGTTCGTCTACCAGAGCCCATTCCCCATTTCGGTAAGCATTTTCTTCATCATAGCTCCTGTTTGGCTGAATAGCCTCCGATGCAGCATTTTGACTTTGCTTCGTATTTTTATCTACTAAATCTTTTTCCTCTTTAAGGGGTCTTACTGTTTGATTGTCATTTAAAACCGTCTGCTGTTTTTGCTCTTGCATACCCGAAAGCAGAGACTCCTCCCCTTCGTAAAAAGAAGGTTCGACGTATGCTATACGAGAACGGCCGGCATCATGACTGTCTCTTTCAACATGCTCATTGTTTAAAGTAGCAGTTTCTATATGATTGCCTTGTGTACTCGTCTTGTCTTCTGTTTTCTCAATATCTCCCGGCAGAACTCCCATGTCTTCATATGAACGAGACTCACGATCGGTCTGCACAACAGCCGGGTTGGAATTATTGAGGATCGGCTCTTGTCTTAGAAACAACAAGGTTCCCAACAAAATGATGGCAGCGGCACCAGACAAATAAGGCCATAGAATTACCTTTTTCTTTTTACCGGCCTCATATGCTTTAAATTGCTCCCAAGCCCCCTCTTTATAAGGAACAGAATGCTTGCGCAGCATCTCGACCATACGTTCGGTTATATCCTTATCTTTATCAGACTTCATCTCTCTGTTTATTTCCTTTTATCATTAAACATCAACTGTTTATACAATATCCTTAATTTTTGCTTCCCACGCGTCAGATAGGTTCTCGACGTGCTTTCGGGAATATTCAGTTTTTTTGCGATTTCTTCGTGTGAATAACCCTCTAACTCATATAGGTTAAAAATAACACGTTGAATATCTGGTATCTTATTTAGCAATTTCATAATATCCTCAACCTCTAAATCGCTTGACGGAGAAACCGGTACGAGCATTAATTCAGTTTCCGCCGAGTCGTCCTGCGAGTGAAATTGCTTCTTAGAGCGTAAATGATCAATGGATAGATTTGCTGCGATTCTTCCAATCCAACCGTAGAAAAAGTTCTCCATCTTTTCTTCGTTCTCTTCAGAATATGAAAATTTATGAATCGCTTTAAATGCTTTTATAAACGTTTCGTTAACCAGCTCTTCGGTATCATGTATACTTTTAATATATCGAGAAACCACCACGGTAACATAGCCATACATCTTTTTGTAAATAAACTCTTTGGCAAATTCGTCATTTTGTACGGCACAAGCATGCACAGCCCACTGCAAATTGGGTGTTTGTTGACTCCTAGAACTACCGATCGATTGATTCACTAATGTAATTGGTATACCGTTCAAAACTTCAATGATTAACAAAAATCGGATTTATAAACCAAAACGCCATACATTTTTTCTTAAGACCTATGCTCGCTTATTAAGTTTATCCATGCTACATATTTTATTTACTGGTAAAACGGAAGAAAAGCTTTCATTGCTACACACTGGATTAAAGATTCTCATTAAAATATGTATTTTTGCCTAAATCAAATTTTCACATGAGTACTTTACTTTCTGAACAAGAAATATTACGTCGCGAAGCGTTAACTTCCCTACATAATTTAGGGATCAATCCATATCCTGCAGAATCTTATAATATCACGTCAAATGCCAAGAGCATCCTAGACAATTATCAGGAAGGTTCCGATGATTTCAAGTCGATTAGCATCGCCGGCAGAATCATGAGTAGACGGATCATGGGCAGTGCTTCGTTTATCGAATTACAAGATTCGTCAGGTCGTATTCAGGTTTATATAAAACGTGACGACATTTCCCCTGGTGAAGACAAAACGCTCTACAATACTGTTTTCAAAAAACTTCTTGATATTGGTGATATTATTGGCATCAAAGGCTTTGCTTTTATCACCCAAACCGGTACGGTGTCAGTTCATGCCGAAGAACTCACTATTTTATCTAAATCATTAAAACCTTTACCGGTTGTCAAATCAGCAGACGGTAAAACTTTCGATGCAGTAACCGACCCTGAATTCCGTTACCGTCAACGCTATGTTGATCTGGTGGTAAACCCGCATGTCAGAGAGACTTTTGTTAAAGTATCAGCTATTAAAACGGCAATTCGTGACTTTCTAAATGAAAAAGGCGCTTTAGAAGTTGACACCCCGGTATTACAAAGTATACCAGGCGGTGCAGCAGCTAAACCTTTTATCACGCACCATAATGCTTTAGATATTCCGTTATACCTTCGAATAGCTAATGAGCTTTATTTAAAACGGCTAATTGTCGGCGGTTTTGACTGGGTGTATGAATTTAGTCGCAATTTCCGAAACGAAGGTATGGACAGAACCCATAATCCCGAATTTACGGTACTCGAATTCTATGTAGCCTATAAAGACTACGAATGGATGATGGAAACCACGGAACAACTTTTCGAGAAAATTGCTCTTGCTACCAATGGCAAAACCAAGCTTCAGGTGGGCGAAAAAGAAATTGACTTTGCTGCGCCTTATAAGCGCATATCAATTTATGATGCAATCAAAGAACACACTGGTTTTGATGTGAGTCAGCTAGATGAGACAGGATTACGTGATATTTGCAAGCAATTGAATATAGAGATTGATGAAAGCATGGGTAAAGGAAAATTGATTGATGAGATCTTTGGTGAAAAATGCGAAGAGCATTATATCCAACCAACGTTCATCATTGATTACCCGGTTGAGATGAGCCCTTTAACCAAAAAACATCGAAATAAAGAAGGTTTGGTTGAACGATTTGAGCTGATGATCAATGGAAAAGAATTGGCAAATGCCTATTCCGAGCTCAATGATCCGATTGATCAACTCGAACGCTTTGAAGATCAAGTTAAGTTGATGGAACGCGGAGATGATGAAGCGATGTTCATCGACTATGACTTCCTACGTGCACTTGAGTATGGCATGCCTCCTACCGCCGGTGTTGGTATTGGCATTGATCGATTAGCGATGTTAATGACCAATCAGGTGAGTATCCAAGATGTTTTATTTTTCCCACAAATGCGACCGGAAAAGGTTATTAAAGCCGCGTCAATCGCTGATTATGAAAAAGCAGGTATTCCGATCGACTGGGTTCCTGTCTTACAGAAAATGGGGTTAACGACTATAGAGGCCATTAAGGACGCCAATCCTAATAAGGTTTTTAATGATCTGGGTGGTATGCGCAAGAAAATGAAACTTGATATTGCCATGCCAACAAAAGATGAAGTGATGGAATGGTTTAAGTAAAACCATCTTCAAACTGAGATATTAACTCATATATTGTTTAGCAAGCCATTCAAAAAGTGTAACTTTTGAAGCATTCACGCCTTCGAACGCTAATTGAACGGCTTGTTTTTTTGCAGCGTTTTCAAACACTTCGCTTACAAGATTGTCATTTCTATTCGTAAAAACACTGATCATTAAGCGCTTTTCAAGGTTATGATAAACGATATTCATAAAGCCTGATGTCTCCCCGGAATGAAAAAAGCAATCAGTCCCATCCACTTCCTTGCCGACAAACCAACCATACCCATAACCCATTCCGTTGTTTACCTCCACCTGAGCAGAAGTAGATTCCTTAAATAATTCACTCGAAAGAAAGACATGGTGGTAAAACGAATGATGCCAACGCTGATAATCTTCTATCGAGGTATAAACACAACCATCACCTTTCGTTGCAGAAGTGATACTTTGATCGTTCATTCTAAAGCCATCTTTTAATACGGCGTAGCCTAACGCCCGATTGGTCATCTCCTTTTGTTGATTATAGATCATTGAACTCCTCATACCAAGAGGAACAAACAACATCTCGTGAATGAGTTCATCGTATGGCTTTTCGGCTACGTGTTCGGCAACTAAAGTCAAAATGCAGTATGCAGTATTACTGTATTTAAATCGCTCTCCCGGCTTGAAATATGTTTCCGCTTTGAAGTTAACCAGTAACCATGCATCATGATCGCTCAGCTGTTCTTTTTGGTTGGCTGAAATCAGTGGTTCATAATCCCAAATCCCCGATGTATGTGTTAGCAAATGTTTAAGTGTGACATCTTGATAAGCAGAACAGCAGTCGCCGAGAAAATCATTTAAACGATCTTCCAGACTCAACAAGCCTTTCTCGGCCAGCATAAGGATAACCATCGCCGTAAATTGCTTACTCACAGAAGCCATCCGAAATACGGTTTGGGATTGAATGTTGCTCCCCACCGACAAATCCGCTAAACCTTCGAACTTCTGATCGATAATCTGACCGTTTTTGATAACACAAAGAGCATAGCCTGGTGTGTGGGGATCCATCTTTATTTATTTTATAATGTTGCCAAGGTTTCTTTTAAGCTCGTAATCTTCGACTCAGCATCGGCTTTTTTATTACGTTCATTTTGAACAATTTCCGGCTTCGCATTATTCACAAAACGTTCGTTTGCCAGTTTTGCGTCTACAGATTTCAAGAAACCAGTTAAGTATGCAATCTCTTTCGTAATACGTTCCTTTTCAGCTTCAAGGTCAATATTTTGACCAATAGAAACATAAAACTCATTTCTCCCAACCATAAAAGCAACTGATCCGGACGGATTATCCTCTACGAGTTTTAATTCGCTGATATTAGCCAACTTAGAGACTAATACTTCAACGTATCCTGCATTCAATGTATTTCCCGACTTATAACATAAAGGCAAAGCTTCTTTCGGAGATATTTGCTTCGTGTTCCGTACATTTCTGATCTCAGATACAACCGTCTTAATCTGTTCAAATTCAGCCAAGATAGTTGAATCAAAACTTTTTGAAGCTGGATATTCAGCTACAATACAGCAGTCCAATTCATCACGCTCACCGAACATCTCATCATGCCACAACTCCTCGCTGATAAAGGGCATAAATGGATGGATCAACGCTAATATACGTTCGAAAATACCCTTTGTACGCTCATAGGTTTCCGTGGATATAGCTTCCTGATAAGCAGGCTTCACCCATTCAAGATACCATGAACAGAAATCATCCCAGACCAATTTATAGGTTGCCATCAAGGCATCCGACAATCGGTAATTGTCAAAGTGCTTCTCAATTTCCCCTAATGCTTCATTAAATCTATTTTCAAACCATTCGATCACTCTTAAATCTGCTTCCGACGCCTTCGTATCCTTTAACTCCCAGTTTTTAACCAAACGGAAAGCATTCCATATTTTATTGGCGAAGTTTCTACCCTGTTCGCAGTAGGCGACATCAAACATTAAGTCGTTACCCGCAGGTGAAGAAAGCAACATCCCGACTCTGACTCCGTCGGTGCCATATTGATTCATTAGCTCTAACGGATCGGGCGAATTTCCTAAAGACTTAGACATCTTTCGTCCGAGCTTATCACGTACAATTCCTGTCAGATATACGTTTTTAAATGGCACCTCACCTTTAAACTCATGACCAAAGGTTATCATCCTTGCCACCCAGAAAAATAAAATCTCTGGAGCAGTGATCAAATCATTCGTCGGATAATAGTATTTGATATCCTTATTATCAGGGTCTTTTAATCCGTCAAACACAGACATCGGCCAGAGAGCCGACGAAAACCATGTGTCCAAAACATCATCCTCCTGTACCAGACCATTCGTTGACTTCCCTTCTTTTTCAAATTCGATAATAGCCTCAGGCTCCGTTTTAGCAACCACCCATTCATTATTCTCATTAAACCACGCAGGGATGCGTTGTCCCCACCAAAGCTGACGACTGATACACCAATCATTTACATTCTCCATCCAATGGCGGTAGGTATTGATAAATTTTTCTGGAATAAACTTCACATCACCATTCAAAACGTAGTCGAGTGCAGGTTTTGCCAACTCCTCCATTTTTAAAAACCATTGCATCGAAAGCTTCGGTTCAATTACAGCATCCGTTCGTTCCGAAAACCCTACTTGTGATTTATAATTCTCTATTTTTTCAACGCTTCCATTAGCTTCTAACAACTTAATAATGTTCTTTCTTGCAACAAACCGGTCTTCCCCAACTAATATTTGAGCTTTCTCATTTAGGGTTCCATCATCGTTTAAGATATCAATAACCTCCAAATTATGTTTTTGTCCCAGCTCAAAATCGTTTAAATCATGCGCAGGCGTAACCTTCAAGCATCCTGTTCCAAAATCCATCTCTACGTACTCATCTTCTATCACTGGAATTTCGCGGTCGATTAGAGGAATCTGGATTCTTTTACCCTTTAAGTGCTGATAACGAGAATCATTTGGATTCACACAAATCGCTGAATCCGCCATAATAGTCTCCGGTCGCGTTGTTGCAATCACCAGGTATTCATCCGACCCGACGATTGGATAACGAAGGTAGAACAAGCGCTGATCAACCTCCTTGCGAATAACCTCTTCATCTGAAAGAGCTGTCCGACCTTGAGGATCCCAGTTTACCATACGAACACCACGATATATGTAGCCTTTACGATAAAAATGTATAAATGTATCAATTACAGACTCGCTCAAGTCCGGATCCATCGTGAAGCGTGTACGATCCCAATCCGCTGAAGCTCCCAACTTCTGAAGTTGATCTAAAATAATCCCCCCGTACTTCTCCTTCCACTCCCATGCGTAGTCTAAAAAGTCCTCTCGGCTAATTGACTTCTTATCAATACCACGTTCTTTCAGCATGGCAACTACTTTCGCTTCCGTTGCAATCGATGCATGGTCAGTTCCGGGCACCCAACATGCATTCTTTCCCTGCATTCTGGCTCTTCTTATTAATACATCTTGGATTGTATTATTTAGCATATGCCCCATATGTAGTACACCGGTAACATTCGGTGGCGGCATAACGATCGTATACGGTTCCCGTTCGTCAGGGGTTGATTTAAAGAATTTTTTGTCCAGCCAATAGCGGTACCATTTATCTTCTGTATCGTTTGGATTATATGTTTTTGCTAAACTCATGTTATGGAATATTCGAATGAAAAGCAAAAATAGCATTTTGTTTATTAACTTCGTAGCTTGTGCAGTCAATAAACAAATCAAACAAACATATATGAAATACCCATCAATTCTAATCTGTGGAATGGCGTTGGTAGCAGCTCAGTCATGTTCACAGCCTGAGTCGCAAGTCGCCTCCAATGTACCTGACAAGTTCATTGATCCCTCCAACATGGACACCACCGTTAATCCCGGCGACGACTTTTTCCATTATGCAAATGGCATCTGGATGAAGAACAATCCGATACCCGATAAAGAAACCCGTTGGGGAAGCTTCAATGAGCTGCGTGAGTTTAATGCGCAAGCTGTGAAAGGTTTATTAGAAGAAGCTGCAGCTGCTGATGCAGAAGAAGGAAGCATTGAACAACGCGTCGGAGTCTTTTACACGAGCGCAATGGATAGTGTAAAAATCGAAGAAGTTGGCGCATCCGTCATAGAAGAAGATTTAAATCGTATCGATGCGATAACAGATATCGAGGGGGTTTTGAATGAAAGTGTGTTCCAACGCACGCATGCATTAGGCAGTCCATTCTTTAGTTTTTATGTAGGTCAAGACCGTAAAAATGTTGAAAAGAATATGCCTCAGATAGGACAAGGAGGCACTACCCTGCCCGATCGTGATCATTATCTGGTAGAAAATAGTCGTAATCAAGAGATAAAGGATGCTTACAAAGACTACGTGGAGCGTCTATTTGTTTTAACGGGCTCAACCGATCAACAAGCCAGTGAAAATTTTGAAACCATTTGGAATTTCGAAAAAGCTTTGGCCAAGGCTCAAAAAAGTCGTGTTGAAATGCGAGACCCTCAAGCAACCTACAATAAATTCTCGCTAGCAGAACTAACGAAAAGCACACAACCATTCAACTGGGAAAAGATGTTACCTGCTTTAAAAGTGGAAGGTGCCGACACATTGCTAGTGAACAACCCTCAATTCTTTGAAGATGAAGCTAAACTTATTGCTTCAACTCCCGTTGATGATCTAAAAGTATACTTAAAATGGAACGTTCTTAAAGGATCGGCAAGCTTATTAAGCAAGGATTTTGTTGACGCTAATTTTGCATTCACACAAGCCCTTACCGGCCAAAAAGTTATCACTCCACGCTGGCAAAGAAGTTTCAATTTAATCGACCGTAACATCGGCGATTTGTTGGGTCAACTCTACGTTGCTAAGTACTTCACTCCCGAAGCCAAAGAACGAATGGACGAATTGGTTAATAATCTGTCTGTTACGTTCGGAGAACGCATAGAAGGTTTAGAATGGATGAGTGATGAGACCAAAGAACGAGCCTTAGAAAAATTGAATGCTTTTACACCAAAGATTGGTTATACCACCAAATGGAAAACCTATGACGGACTCGAGCTCGCAGCGGATGATTTCTATGGCAATGTACAGCGAGCACAACAATGGGCATATGATGACATGGTCAGTCAGTTCGGTAAACCTGTAGATAAAACACGCTGGGGAATGACCCCTCCAACCGTTAACGCCTATTATAGCCCGGTTAGAAATGAAATCGCCTTCCCTGCAGGTATCCTACAGTTCCCGTTCTTCTCGTTTGAAGCGGATGACGCCATTAATTACGGAGGTATTGGTGCTGTTATCGGACATGAAATGACACACGGATTTGATGATTCTGGTCGTCAATATGCCGCCGATGGCAACTTAAAAGACTGGTGGACAGAAGAGGACGCAGAGCAGTTCAAAGTACTTGCAGACAAGGTAGTCGAACAATACAATAACTATACTGTACTTGACACCATTCATGTTAATGGCAAATTAACACTCGGTGAAAACCTGGCGGACCTTGGAGGGTTGGCAATTGCTTATGCTGCCTTCAAGAAAACTCCTCAAGGTCAATCTGATGAGCTGATCGACGGATTAACACCTGATCAGCGTTTTTTCCTTTCATGGGCACAAGTATGGAGAATGAATGTAAGGCCCGAGACCTCAGCTCAATTGATCTTAACAGATCCACACTCACCGGGAGATGCAAGAACCGTTGGACCTTTAGTTCATATGGATGCTTGGTACGAAGCTTTTGATGTTCAAGAAGGCGACAAGCTTTTCATACCAAAAGAAGATCGTGTTACTATTTGGTAGGACGAACCTCAAATAACAAATAAAACAAAAAAGCCCGACACATAACGTATCGGGCTTTTTATTTTGCGGGAAATAACCCTATTCGTATCCTGGATTGGGTTCTAAACTATTGTTACCGGCAATCGCTTCATTAGGAACAGGAAATCTATTCAAGTGTGCCGATTTACTAGCGGTGTGATCCCACCAGTTCTCATTAAC
Source organism: Albibacterium profundi (assembly GCF_042159835.1). Classification (NCBI taxonomy): domain Bacteria; kingdom Pseudomonadati; phylum Bacteroidota; class Sphingobacteriia; order Sphingobacteriales; family Sphingobacteriaceae; genus Albibacterium; species Albibacterium profundi. The sequence continues at coordinate 222,449 of NZ_JBBVGT010000001.1, forward strand.
AAAAGCATCCCAACGAATCAGATCAGTCCTCCGTCTTCCCTCACCCAGGAACTCGATGCTCCATTCATCTAGTAATCGGTATTTATCCAAATTAGACGCCGTTACAGGATCCGGGTCATTGCCATTCTCAAAATTACGTTTACGAACTTCGTTGATTAATTCTGCTGCCAGTCCGGCATTTCCAGAACGGAAATGACACTCAGCGAGCATATAATAAATTTCAGCCAACCTGATAATGGGAAGGTCGGCACCCCAGCGCAACGTGTTTTCATTTAAGGTAGGGATCGGAACCTTTACCAATCGCAACCCTGTATTCTCTTCTCCCTCTGACATTTTAGATGGCAGTTCACTCACACTGCTGTATTCTTTGCCGGGGCCAACCTCTGAGAATCGCGCAACCTGATCTACAAAGACCAAAGGTTCGCCATTATACTCTTCACCCCCTACAATCGGCTCTCCATCAGGTGTTAGATGGGGGCCAATAATAAACATACCTTCATAATTACCACTACCTAGATATTTGTAAGGTTTTTTACGAAGATCTCCATCAGCGAATTTTTCATAAGGCGAACCCAACTTAAATTCAGATTTATAGAGTGAACCATCGGGCTTCCTGGATGGCGTCAAATGCGCACCATTATTTGCACCCATATCCTGATCAAAATATTGACGCGTATTGTAATGATAGAAATCGGCGTAAAACCAGTTGTACTCCAGTTTTTTGAATTCAGACGGCATCGACCAGATGATTTCAGGCGATCTATCGTTCGTAAAACTATGCGGGCCATACCATTCGGTGTCCAAACTGTAGAAACCATATTCGTTATTGATAATCGCTTGAGCTAGGGTTTTCGCTTCTTCGTACATCGGTTTACCAATATAGGCTTCTGCATTAAAGTAAAGACGAGCAAGCAACGCTGCGGCAGCACCTTTGGTGATCGCCCCTTCTTCTGCCCCTCCTTCTTCTTTCAACGGTAATTTCGTAATAGCGTCTTTAAGCAACGTCTCTATGTGGTTAAACAACTCTTCGTCTGTATTTCTAGGTAAAGCCTCTCCCTCCAGAGAATCGAAAACAGGCATTCCCCCAAAAAAGTCGAGACCTCGTAGATAGAAAAATGCAATTAAGGCATCCAATTGGCTTAGGTGCGCAGCTTGGTCATCTGCTGTGAGTGAAAATTTTGTGTAATCTAACTGCGAAAGATCATTCTTAGCATCTAATGCCAGGGCAACACCCATTAATGTCCCTCTCCATGCACCCCAGATCCAACCATCATCTGCTGTCCAACGGTGATAGTGATAGCGTTCATTCTCTCCCCCATTATACCAGTGTCTTCCTTTTGTCGTGATCGCAAAGTTGTCAGCGGTATACTCTTGTAGCCTCCAGCGATCTTCACCCACATACCATTTAGCATGTGTAAACGGTCTAAACAGAGCTGCTTTGATATCCTTTTCACTCTTAAAAAAAGTTTCGGGTGTCACAGAGCTATAAAACTCTTGATCTAATTTAGTACAGCCATTGGCGAATAAAAGTGCCATAGCTGTCATACAGTAAATAAAATATTTTTTCATGATAATTCTCGTTAAAAATTAAATTGAAAACCCAGCATAAACGTTCGGGTCTTAGGGTACACATTTCGCTCCTCAAAGCCAGGATCCAAACCATTGATATTGACCTCTGGATCAAGACCTGTATAGTTTGTGAAAACAAATAAGTCGCGACCGGTCGCATAAACTCTTAGGTTCCTAAACGGTTTAATCACATCTTCCTTAAATGTGTAACCTATACTAAGTGCATCTAATTTGAGAAAAGTACCTTTTTCCAACCAATAGTCCGACAATTCCTTTTCTCCAACAATGTCCTTGTGCTTATCAAAAGCTTCAGCCAGTACATTTTGCCCTTCTACATTCGGCAGACTGTAATACATATTAATCATGTTGAACACATCGTGTCCAATCCAGCTTCGCATATAAACACTGGCGTCCCAATTCTTGTAGGTGAATTGGTTGCTCCACGATAATCGCAGCTTCGGGATGGCTTGACCAACAAACGACTTATCGCCAACGGTTTTACTCCGATCCCTTACGTCAAATGCGTTTCCATCTTCGTCATAGAGCATCCAATAACCATCGTCAGTAAATCCTGCAAAGCGCCATATAAAGAACTGGCCGATATCCTCACCCGGATATAACCTCACAGCAGAACCTGGAGAGCCTGGTGCCGGAAAGCCTTTTCGATCCGTAAAGGTCTGACTTCCCCAAAGTGAACGCAATTTACTTTTATTGTGCGAGGCAACAATGGCCGTGTTATAGGTGAAATCCTCATTGTCGACAGCCCTAAAGTTCAATTCAAATTCATAGCCCGTATTTTCCATACTACCAACGTTCATTGTAGTCTTATCATGAATTGCAGGCGGCTGGGAAACACTGATATCGTATATAAGATCATCGATCACTCGTTTATAGTAATCAAAACGACCACCTAATCGATTATCCAAAATGGCGAAGTCCATTCCCAAATTATACTCTTTTTTAACTTCCCATTTAATTCCTGGATTTTGATTATGTCGCACGCCATAGGTTCTAAACCATTTGCCGTCTTGCAAGAACCAGGTATCAGCGCTGTACATCCTCGTTGATACTTCTGCTCCGAATCCTTCGTTGCCCGTTTCACCATATCCCGCACGTATTTTCAAATCGTTAACAAAGTCGACATCCTGCATAAACGGCTCCTGGGAAACCCGCCAACCAAAGGACAACCCGGGAAAGAAACCCCAGCGGTTCCCCGGTGCAAATTTTGAAGAACCTTCGTAACGACCTGTGGCGGTTACAACATAACGGTCTTTGAATGAATAGTTAACACGACCAAAGAAGGCGGCCAACTTTACCCAAGGGTTTTTCCAAGACCCCATACCTGCTCTGCCGTCTACTAAAAAAGTACCTGACCCCATATCATGTTCCCGAATACCGTCTACAGGAAAATCGGAGTTATTGGCATTAAAACCCCGTCCGTTAAAGTCTTGATAACTATACCCACCTACAGCGTTAATCGAATGATCATCCCATCTTTTGTCGTAGTTGACCGTCCATTCAAAAATACGGTCAGAGGTACGGAGATACTCTTGGCTTGCATAGCCATCGATACCGTCCTGACGCGACAAACGATGCTGTGCTGACCGATAAAAATTACCATGCTCAGAGTTATTTATGATCCCAATAGTGGCTGTGGTATTCAGGTTCTCATTAAGATTGATCTTCAGGGTTGAGTTTGCCAATAGATACCTGTATTGTCTCTGATCGGTCCTTAACATAACTTCCGCTACGGGGTTCCAATAGTCATAGCCCCCAACTAAAATATTGTAGCCAGTAATGTCTGAGTCATCATAAGGCGTTTCAGTCGGGTTAAGTACCATAGCCATGTTGAAGATGTCATTATTGGAGAAATCCGAGTTTACCTGATTATAGCTGACGTTTGTAGATAATTCAGCAACGCCATCGAAAAATTTAAAGCGACTGTTTACCCGGCCACCAATTTCGCCCCGTTTGGATCCGATAGCCATCCCTTTTGCGTCGCGCTTATTAAATGTAGCGTAAACGTTTGCGTTCTCTGACCCACCGCTAATATTTAATACTTGACGGTGAGAAAATGGCTGGTCATTCGTAACCTCATCATACCAGTCCGTCCGATGTCCAAGATCCTCTCCCAATCCGACTTCCACAAACCGATATGCCGATAGTACCTCGGGACGCTTACGGACACTTTCCACAAAATACTCCGAAGTTAGACTCACGACAGCTTTACCAATTTGAGGTCGTTTGGTTGTTATCAAGATTACACCACCTGAAGCTCTCGTTCCATATATCGCAGCGGCAGAAGCATCACGAAGTACCGTAATGGATTCAATATCTTCTTTTGCGACAGAATTAATGTTCCCACCTGGCACCCCGTCAATAACGACCAAAGGCCCTTGCGAAGCGTTTACGGAGTTCACCCCTCTCAGTTGCAAGGTCACATTCGAATTAGGGTCGGTTCCATTTGTCGAATTGACATTCAGGCCTGCTACCTTGCCTTGCATCGATAACAATGGAGAGGATGTACCTGCAACGAGATCATCCTGTCTCAATGTCGTCACGGCACTAGTTAATTCTTTTTTGTCGATCGACCCATAACCGACAACGACTACTTCATCAAGCCCTTGACTATCTTCTTGAAGAACAACGTCCACCGTAGAGCCCGAAACAGTCGTCTCCTGATTTAGATAACCGATCATCGAAACGACCAGTACTGCTCCATCAGAAATACCCTGTAAAGTAAACTGCCCATTTACATCCGTTGAGGTCGCCGTAGCCGTTCCTTTTACCGAGATGGTAGCACCTGGGATTGGATTTCCTTTGGTGTCCTTTATCGTACCGGAAATCTGCTGCTGTTTTACAAGAACGCCGACAGCCTCAGCGTTGGCGTGCGCATACAGTTGCGTAAACGGCAACGCACTCATCGTACCACTGACCAAGAGTACCTTGGTCAATGATCGAAAATAACAAGTTGTTTTTCTCATTTGTTAATTAGGTTAGGTAATAAATTTAGTTTACAAGTATTGGAAAGAAACTAATCAATCAACGTTGGCTAAATCTATTTATTGCCTACAGATCCAGTATTTTCATTTTTCACTTTAACATTAGCTTTTTGTTATATTTGCACTATATTTTTTTAACCATGAAGATAGAGCAGTTTTACGATAAAGGCTTAGCACATGCTTCGTATGCAATCCTTAGCCGAAATGAAATTATCCTTATAGATCCAGCACGAAACCCAAAACCTTATTACGACTTTGCCGATACACATCAAGCGAAAATTGTCGGTGTTATCGAAACACATCCTCATGCCGACTTTGTCAGTTCACACCTAGAAATACATCACACAACTGGGGCTACGATTTACGTTAGTGCATTACTTGGAGCTGACTATCCACACCAAAGCTTCGATGATGGCGACCGAATTGAGTTCGGTGAGGTCAGTTTAGAGGCTCTTAATACTCCGGGCCACTCACCCGATAGCATTTCTATCTTATTGATCGACCAAAACGGCGAGGAGCATGCTCTCTTCACGGGAGACACCCTGTTTATTGGCGATGTCGGTCGCCCTGACCTAAGAGAAAATGTCGGCAATATTCAAGATAAAAAAGAAGCACTTGCCAAAAAACTGTATCACTCTACCAGAGAAAAAATAATGACGCTACCTGATGACGTAATTGTCTATCCGGCGCATGGTGCTGGTTCACTTTGTGGAAAAAACATTAGTACCGATTTAGAAAGCACGATTGGCAGGGAAAAAGAACAGAACTACGCTCTTCAAGATATGGAGGAGTCTGCTTTCGTCGACTTGATCCTAGCCGATCAACCCTGGGTGCCCAAATATTTTCAATACAATGTTGCTTTAAATAAAGCTGGGGCCGAAAATTTTGAACAGAGTATTCATGCCGCGACAGCATTCAAGCGCTTCAGTGATTTGACAGACAATGTTCTTATTGTTGATACGCGCAAAGCGAGCGACTTCCGGGCGGGGCATCACCCACATGCCATTAACATTCCAGATAGCGGAAAATTTGAAACCTGGCTGGGTTCCGTGGTTGACCCAAGTGAAAGCTTCTATCTAGTCGGTTACTCTTCGGAACAACTGCACGAAATGATGAAAAAAACAGCCAAAATAGGTTATGAAAAATCGGTCAATGGATTAATTTGGGAAGATACCGGTAGCCAACAAGAAAAAACGTTTGATAAAGATGCTTTTGATACCAAACCCAACGATTATACCGTTTTAGATATTAGAAACGACGGAGAAGTAGCGGCAGGTAAGACGTTCGAACAGGCCCTCCATATCCCTCTCCCTCGTCTCCGTGAATCCGCAGATGCATTGCCGGTCGATAAGCCTATTGTGGTTCATTGCGCCGGAGGTTTGAGGTCAGCTATTGGTGCTAGCATCCTAGCGAAGCAATTCGACAATGTGACTGTTTTGGATATGGGTGAAACGATAAAAGACTATAAAAAGAACTAAATGCTGAGCATTTTACTTTCTTTTCTAATCCCTCTGGTTGGGGATATGACGTGTACTGATTGTATAGCAATCGATTCACTTTATAAAGCTGAGTTACAAAAAATATACAAAGCAGATATACCAACCATTAGTATTCAAGACTACCTGCAGATGAATGCTGACAGTGTTGTGGTTCTAGACGTCCGCGAACAACGTGAATATCGCGTAAGTCATCTTCGCAACGCACGAAATACCGGCTTCATTTGGTTCGATATGAGAGACCTCTACAATATTCCAAAAGAGAAGATTGTCGTTGTCTACTCCTCCATTGGCGACCGCTCACAGCGCATCGCCGAAATGTTGTTGCGTTCTGGATATAAAAATGTCTATAACCTCTATGGAGGAATCTTCGAGTGGGTAAATCAAGGTTACCCGGTTTACACAACACACGATATACAGACATCTCAAGTACATATTTACAAGAAAGATTTAGGGGTATGGCTGAAAAAAGGAACAAAGGTACAGTAATGGATATCGTTGAAACCGGTGACGGTTCCCATACGCTTTTCCATCCGACCATCGGCGAACATTACCATTCCAAACATGGCGCTCTACAAGAAAGCAAGCATGTATTTCTTCAGTCAGGATTAGAATATCTTTTGCAACAAAACAACCTGAGTTCCATTCGTCTTTTGGAAGTCGGTTTTGGAACAGGTTTGAACTATCTAATAACGGCAGATTATTGCCTAAGACATGCTCTCAAGCTGGATTATATCGGCATTGAGCGTTATCCACTATCAGAAGAAATTATCCTGAAAACCGGAAATCTACAATATGTATCAAAACAGGTAGCCGATGATTTTTTGGTCGGCTACGGACATTCAAAAAAACATCCCGCTGAGATGAAGCACGGCAGTCTTTATATCGACCTGTCCGATGTGAATGACTTTACCATTGAAGAACCTGTCGACCTCATCTACTATGATGCATTTGCCGCTGTCCATCAACCTGAAATGTGGTCTCGCGAAACGCTTGATCACGTCTGCAGCAATCTTAAAAGCGGAGGGGTATTCGTTACCTATGCGATCACGGGCAACCTCAAGCGAATCATGAAATCACTCGATTTTAGTATTGAAAAAGCGCCCGGAGCACCGGGAAAACGAGAGATGCTGCGGGCGTTAAAAAATTAACGAAAGAACGAGGATATCTATTGACTTTGTTGAGTTACTTCCATCTTCTCTGCAAAGTGCTCACAATAATCCCGCAAATCACCAATCACCGCTTCTGCCATTTTATCATCGCCAGCGGCACGCAAAAAGGTATCTCCCAGGGTTTGCAGCGTTTCATAGAAAAAACGTTTCATTTCATCCAAAGGCATATCTTTTGTCCACAGGTCGATTCGCATTGAGTTTTTATAATGAGGATCCCATAATGCTAAAAACATAGCTTTAGCAGCTAGAGCTTCTGACGATTCACTATCAGAAGATTCCCAAGTAATATGTTCGGGTACATTTTTCTCGTCTAATTCTACGATCAGTTTTATTTCTGCTTTTTTCATTTTCAACAACTATATTCAACTATATTCTACGTAAGTTTAATTTAATTTCTAAAGTGCCAGATACCAAAGGCCACAATCACAGTCAACACCAGAAAAAGCAACTGAATCATCCAAAGCCGTTTTGGGGTTTTTAACATCATCCGGAACATGATATCTACTAAGATAACGAGGACAACCAATAGGCCAATCCAAATTAGCTGAGAACTAGCGATTGCTCCATCCATCAAGCCAGACACCGCCCAAACAATTAAAATTGCGACAACTATATTTAAAGGAGTTATCTTTTTCATTTAGCAGCTATCGTTTTTTATTTCCTTTAAAAGACTTATGCCCTTTGTTAGCTTTTCCATCAAACCGTCCTTTTCTTGTACTAGCATTCGCTTTTGTGTTAAAGCTAGCCCTATTGTTAGATGCTTTCTTTTCATGGAATGCGCCTTTGAAGTCAGGATTGTCTTTACGTTTTTGATTATCAATCTCCCGCGCTATATTCTGACGCTCCTCAAAACCTGTCTTTTCTATGAATACCTGTTCAGGGATATCTTTTACAGGTATTTGCTGACGAATTAACTTTTCTATTTTCTTGATATAATATTCCTCAGCAGGATTACAAAATGTAATGGCCTCTCCCGATTTCATCGCCCTTCCTGTGCGGCCAATTCGGTGCACGTAGTCTTCAATTACAATCGGCACTTCAAAGTTGATCACATGACTAACGTCGCTCACATCCAAGCCTCTCGCTGCTACATCAGTCGCAACCAAAATACGAATTCCACCCTCTTTAAAGGCTCTAATTGAATTAATACGAGTATTCTGTCCTTTATTAGCGTGTATTACTCTCACATCCTCCTCATCATATTTTCGAACCAAGAAGGAATAAACATTATCGGCTATTTTTTTTGTTTTACAGAATACAATGATCCTATTAAACGTGTCTAAATCCTTAAAGAGCTCTTGAAGAAGATTGAGTTTGGTCTTTAGATTGGGAACATAATAAAGCGACTGCGCAACCGTTTCTGCTGGGGTAGCTTGGACATCTACTTCGACCTTCGTTGGGAAAGCTAGAAAATCGCCAGCAATTTTATGAACTAAATCGCTCATCGTTGCTGAAAATAGCAGATTTTGTCGCTTTCTGGGTACAATCTCCAAAATACGATGAATCTTGGAAATAAAGCCCATATCCATCATCTTATCGGCCTCGTCCAGCACCAAAAACTTTAGAAGTTTTGTGGAAATATGTTCCACTAAATATAAATCCAAGAAGCGTCCGGGTGTGGCTACAATAATATCAACTCCCTTTGCAAGCTTTTCAATCTGTGTTTTTGGGCCCAATCCCCCATAGAGCACAACCGTTCGCAAATCTGTATATTTCCCCAAAGCGACTATATCTTCTTCAATTTGCATAGCAAGCTCACGTGTCGGAGATAGTATCAGTGCGCGCGGATCATCTCCTTGTGCATACTTTAACTTCATGAGGATCGGCAAAACAAAAGCTGCTGTTTTCCCCGTACCAGTCTGGGCAACCCCCATTAGGTCCTGTCCAGCCAATATCGGAGTAATTGCTTTTTGCTGAATAGGCGTTGGTTTTGTATATCCGGCCTCTTCAATTGCATTGAGCAATTGCCTATTTAATTTAAAATCCTCAAATGAGTCCACCATAGCAGCAAAGATAGATAAAAGCATTAAATAGCTCTCGAAATCAGAAATTTTAACGATTAAATGATGAACTTTGCCCAAAACACGTCGAAATACCTATTTTTGATATAAGATTAAAATTGCACACTATGTCCAGAATACTAATTAAGAACGCCACGATTATCAATGAGGGAACACAATTTCAATCCGATCTCTTGGTTAATAAAGGGGTGATTGAGAAAATCGACCGCCAAATCGACTCCACATCTGATCGTGAAATCAATGCCGAAGGATTGCACCTACTGCCTGGATTGATAGATGATCAAGTTCATTTTCGCGAACCTGGACTCACTCATAAAGCAGATATCTGGCACGAAAGTCGAGCTGCAGTAGCAGGTGGCTGTACGAGTTTCATGGAAATGCCCAATACAATTCCCAATACGCTTACTCAAGAACTTTTAGAGGAAAAATATCAAACAGCGGCGACATCGTCACTAGCCAACTATTCCTTTTTTATGGGCGCAGCAAATGATAATATCGAAGAGGTATTACGCACCAATGCAAAAAATGTATGTGGGGTTAAAGTTTTCATGGGTTCATCAACGGGTAACATGTTGGTCGATAACCAAGAAACACTTGAAAATATTTTCTCGAAAGTTCCTTTACTGATTGCAACCCACTGCGAAGATGAAGCAACAATACGCCAGAACTTAAAGCAATATCAAGAACAGTATGAAACCTTGACGATCGACATGCACCCTAAAATACGCTCTGCTGAAGCATGTTACCTCTCGTCATCTGAAGCCGTTCGTTTAGCAAAAAAGTATGGAACCCGTTTGCATATCCTACATATCTCGACCGCAAAAGAGACCAAGCTATTTAGAAACGACATCCCGTTAAAAGAAAAAAAGATAACGGCAGAGGCTTGTATTCATCATCTGTGGTTTTCTGATCAGGATTATGCAGAAAAAGGCAACCTGATCAAATGGAACCCAGCTGTAAAGACTGCGGACGATCGTGAAGCAATTTTTAAAGCAGTGCTCGATGGCAGGATCGACGTCATCGCAACCGACCACGCCCCACATACGCTTGAAGAGAAATCAAGACCCTATGCGGAAGCTCCTTCCGGCGGGCCATTAGTACAATTTGCGCTACAGGCTTTACTCGACTTCTATCACCAAGGAAAGCTATCGCTTGAAGATCTTGTACAGAAGACAGCACATAATACCGCTACCTGTTTCCAGGTAGAAAACAGAGGGTATATACGTGAGGGTTATTGGGCTGATTTGGTCTTAGTCGACTTAAACAAAGACTACACAGTCACCAAAGATAAAATTCTCTCCAAATGTGGCTGGTCTCCTTTCGAGGGTCATACATTTAAATCAAGCATTGAATATACGCTCGTATCCGGTAATATCGTTTATGAAGATAACAGGATTGTCGAAGGTGTTAGTGGCAGAAGGCTACTCTTCGACAGAGATTAATCACCATTCATCAAAAACCAACACAAGTATAATGAAGAGCCTTTACCTTTTTATAGTAATTACCATCTTAACGACCTGTATGTCTTGCCAAAACTCTAACCCATCTAACCAAAGCAATAATCAGAACGATTCGTCGAATGCTATGCCTGCCGATACTGCGATGTTGGCAGCCGCATACGATCAGTATAAAGAAGAGTCCATCACCAAGAAGCGATTTAAACATGCCGATCTTGAGCCCCTGCTTCACAAGTTAACGGCCAACCCACAATTCAAATTACACCGATTAGGGCAATCCGTGCAAAAAAGAAACATCTATCAATTGGAATATGGTAGCGGCCCTAAGAAAGTAATGCTATGGTCGCAAATGCATGGAGATGAAAGCACAGCAACAATGGCTTTACTTGACATCTTTAACTTCTTGGCGGGTCAAGATGACGGATTTGACACGGTGCGAAACCTAATACGTGAAAACACTCATCTTTACTTTATCCCCATGCTCAATCCCGACGGTGCAGAGATCTTCAACCGTCGCAATGCGATGGCTATCGATATCAATCGCGATGCTCGCAGTGGCACTACACCAGAGGGAAAAATACTGATCGAGGCCGCAAAGACAGTTCAACCTGAATATGGATTTAATTTACACGACCAGCAGCCGTACTACTCAGCTGGGTATAGCAAAACACCGGCAACAATTTCCTTTCTGGCACCCGCTTATAATTATGAGCGTGACACCAATGAGGTTCGTGCGGACGCGATGCGATTAATCGTAGGAATGAACCAGCTATTGCAACATTACATTCCAAATGGCGTTGCGAAATACGATGACACCCATGAGCCACGTGGCTTCGGGGATAACTTCCAAAAATGGGGCGCACGAACAGTATTGATTGAATCGGGTGGATATCCGAACGATCCTGAAAAGCAATTCATCAGAAAGCTCAACTTCTTTATTATATTAAATGGCCTAATTGACATCGCAACAGATAATTATAAGAATTATTCAGCTGAGGATTACATGTCCATACCAGAAAACACGAGCAAGCACCACGACCTCTTGATCCGGAACCTGACTTATCAATCTGACACCTTACAGTATAAAACTGATTTGGGCATCAATCAAAATCAATACACCTTAGACAAAGGAAATTATTATGTACGCGGCATCGTTGCAGATGTCGGCGATCTACTGGAGAGCGCCGGTTATGAAGAGCTCGATGCAGACGGTTTGACAATGACACCAGGCAAAGTATATGAAGAAACATTTGAGACTATTCAAGATATAAGTGCAGATCATGCGTGGGATCTGATTCAGCAAGGATATTATGCCGTTCGTCTTGAAAACATGCCGGAAGAACGAGCACACAACCTGCCCTTGTTGGTATTGAACGAAGCAAACCCACCCGGCGGAGGCATGCACCTGGGGATGGCAGCAAATTTTTTCCTATCAAAAGGTAGCCGCTTGCAATACGCTGTAATCAACGGTTATTTGATCGATTTAAATAACAAAACCGAACGGGAATTTAAACAATACGTGCGCTAATATGGAAAGTAAGTTTGAAAATCCACAAATAGATCTAGCCGACGTTCCTAAACATGAAGATGTGATGTTTGAAGCTATTGCCACAAGGTATTGGAGTATCATCGTCATTCGCTTATTAATACGCTTTTTAATTTTCGGAGCAGCTATTTTCACGTTGGCTTATACCATTGAGTCGCTCAATAAGTTCTTGTGGCTTTTTGGAATTGCTTATTTACTAATTGTAGGATGTAGCCTTTACTGGCACCGAATAGCATTTCCTAAACGCGGATTTGCAATTCGGAAGCATGACATCCTCTACCGACGTGGTGTGCTGTCCACCATCAAGACCATCGTCCCATTCCAACGAGTGCAACATGTGGCTGTAAACGAAAGCTTTCTATCAAGAAAGTACGGTTTGGCACAGCTCCAGATATTCACAGCTGGCGGCTCGTCAAGCGACATTAAGATATCCGGGCTCGAAAAAGAGCAAGCTGAACAGATGAAATCACAGATTATGCTTCATATAACCGACCTTGAACATGATGATTACGGGACCTAATCCTTTTTCATTCGACGAAGCTCAGCGGCAAGCGATTTCGGGCATAATAATTGAATCCGTCTTACTCATTCGGAAGATTGTCAAAGTCTTTTGGGGCGCTGTGTTGGTATTAGCGCTTAAAGCCGACGAAATTGCCTGGCCCTACTTCGTGTTAGTATTCACAGCTGTGCTGCTGATCGTCCTGCTCGGTGGTTATCTGAATTACCGAAACACGAACTTCCGTATCGATAAACTACATCAGGAGTTTATTCTTCAAAAAGGCATCTTAAATAAAAAACAAGTGGTATTGCAGCTTGCAAAAATCCAACAAGTCAATATCAATCAGAACTTTATTCAGAAGCTAATCAATGTCTACGGAGTAGAAATCGAGACTGCAGGCACATCGAAAAGCGAAGTAAACATAGGAGCAGTCTCAAAGCCGGTAGCTATCGCGTTAAAATCGCAATTAACAAGCGACAGCTCAAATCCCGCTCCCGCTATAAATCCGGAAGAAGATCAAAATGTATCATCATACACAGCACAATCGTTCGTTAAAATCGGTCTCCCCAGTCTCGTAAAAATGGGGCTAACCTCTCGTTATATCGAAAGTTTTTTCCTCCTTCTGGCTTTTCTGAGTGCCATCTATAATAATGTCAAGGACATTTGGTGGAACGACGATGAGAGCGAGAGCCAACTTCAGCAGTTGATTGGATCTCTACTAGGCTTTCAGGCGATCATTTTCCTGATCATCACCCTTTTTGTCATCACAGTAATTTATAATTTAATACGTACTCTCCTATCCTTTTATGACCTCACCATTACGAAAAGTGGCTCGTCGCTTAACATCTCCTATGGTTTGTTTAACAGCAAAAGCACCATCATCCATCCTCAGAAAGTACAGAAGATATCTTTCTTGCAAAACTACCTTCAGAAAAAAATGGACCTATATGAACTTTGTATCCAACAACCAAGCAGCGATGTCCACACGGATAAGAAAGCGAAAATACAAATGCCGGGCTGTAATAGTCATGAACTGCAGGGCATTATCAAGTTCGTCCTAAACAAAGATATCGTCAAGGGAAAAATATTAAGGCCTAATATCCGTAAGGTCATGGGTTCTATTGCCTTTCTCGTATTGATACCACTCGCCGTTATTGCCATTATAATGATCAATACTTCGATACCCATGATGGTTTTTTACATTGCTCCCTTTTACCTTTTCTTAGTTGGCGTCATCATTTACTTCAGCTACCGTCATTACCGACTCTATATAAATGACGACTTCATAATCAAACAGAGTGGCATCTGGGATATTAAGACGGAGATCATCGAACCCTATAAAATACAGGCAGTCAGTTTAAAACAAAAAATATGGCACAAAAGAAGCAACATTGCCCATATCACCCTCCATACGGCGGGCGGCGACCTTTCTTTCCGCTTTGCTGACTATACGGAACTTAAGAAATATACAGATGTTCTGACCTATCAAATTGAAACGAGCAGAAAGAACTGGATGTAAGTCTATTCTAACTATTTCCGATCGTCACGCCAAATAAGTGTCTTCGTAAGCTGCGTCGAATCCAATGAGCTGAAGTCGACCGGACATTTTCCATCTCCCCGACCGGTAAAACCACCATCCGGATGACAGAGCAATTCACCACTAGCTGTATACAATTCATTGAACTGATCACAACAGTCTGCTGTTACATAAAAGTATGTTGAATCCTGGTATTCCCATCTCCAGATGGACGCGGGCGGATTATAGACCGCTTTCGCTTCCAATTCAGCTATCTTCTTTTTAAGAAAACCAGTTGAACTGGGCTCTACACCAGTCGTCTTACACGCTTCCGCATTCAACAGGATGCCAAACAAAACAATGAATATATATTTGATCATTTTGAACCTTTGTATTACATCGTACGCAATTCGTTATCTATTAACTCCCAATTCCTCTCGTATAATCGACTGAAAACAGAGAACCGATAGAAAATATTTTGCCAATAACCGTTAGGTCATCTAAACGATGTGTCAACTTAGTAACCTACCTTTTAATCTACGTTACGTTTGAATACGAGCTTGGTTTCCGTTGCACCCTCGTTATTAATCAACGTTAAGGTATTAATCTTACCAACGATGTTTTCTTGGATAACATAGGTAACTCCGTCGAACTCCATTTCCTTAGTTGCTATTACGCGGTAAGAAACAGAAGTTGCAGACGCGTTATCACCAGCCTCGTAGATCCAAGCTTTCCCGTCACTCTTAAACTCAAGACGGCCGCCTTCGGGGATAAGTTCCGTTGGAATCCCGTTCTCGCCATCTCCAGATATCGTTTTTGTTAACGACCGCCAATTCCCCGTACGGAGTACATTATTTACAATGTCTTTTTCGGCGCTGGTAATCGTCTCTTCACTACATGCAGTAAATCCAATCATTACAACAGCAATCAACCCAAATATTTTTAAATAATTTTTCATTTTAATATGTTTAGTTTTTTTAAATTACAAACACTAGAAGACAAGTTTAATGCCATTTTTCAATAATTTGCTTATCCAAATTCTCCATGAACATGAAATCGTTTTATATATTCATCCTCGCAACCTTCCTGTCATTTAGCGTTCAAGCACAAAGGGGCGACCGCGAAAAACTTATTAAAAAAATACAAGACAGACCATATCCACAATGGTTCAAAGATGCAAAGCTTGGCATTTTTGTCCACTGGGGGCTCTATTCCGTTCCTTCGTACGGAAGCAAGGAATCCTATTCGGAATGGTTTTTAAAAGGCCTGATGGATGGAGATAGTACACGTATTAATTTTATGCGTGACACCTACGGGCAGAATTTCACATACAACGATTTTACTAGCTATTTCAAAGCAGAGCTTTTTGATCCGCAGGAATGGGCAAGTTTATTCCATGAAGCTGGGGCGAAATATGTGGTTCTTGTTTCCAAACACCATGACGGCTATACATTATGGCCAAGCAAATTCAACAAAAACTGGAATAGTGTCGACACGGGGCCCAAAAGGGATATCGTAGGTGAATTAAGTGAGGCTGTACGAGATGAGGGTCTAAAAATGGGTCTTTACTATTCTTTAGCAGAATGGAACCATCCGCTCCATCGCTGGTACACGGATCCAAACGACAGCATCGCCCGATACGTCGATGAGTATATGATTCCACAATTCAAGGAATTAGTCAGCACCTACAAGCCGTCAGTTATTTTTGCCGATGGTGAATGGTTCAATACGGCAGGCCAATGGCATGCGGCGGAGTTAATCGACTGGTACTATACTACAGTGGGAAGTGATGCGATCGTCAACAATCGCTGGGGTCATGGTATCGACGTTGGTTTTTTGACACCTGAATATAGCTCGGGGATTGCGGTGACTGATCGGCCTTGGGCAGAGGTCCGCGGAATAGGGCGATCGTTCGGCTTAAATCGGAACGAAGATCTGGCTGCTTATGGAACTTCGAAAGAGTTGATCCAACGTTTCATTATGACCGTAGCCAACGGAGGTGGGATGATCCTGAATGTCGGACCGAAGGCCGACGGACAAATTCCTCTGATCCAACAAGAAAGACTTTTACAATTAGGTGAATGGCTGAACGTTAATGGATCAGCAATATATGGCGCCAAACCTTACACCATAACGCATGAGGAAGAACCCATATCCATCCAACGTATCGATTCAAACATCCACTTTAATTGGGTACGAAATTCTCCTGCACGAGGGATTCGTGAAGATGATTTCTCGGCAGAATGGAATGGTTATATTGTTGCACCCGAAAGCGCTGAATATGTTTTTGAAATAAAAGCAGATGATGGTGCTGCCATTTACATCGACAACGAGCTAGTCATTAATCAGAATTACACTGCCGAGAGTAACGAAGCGGAAGTTATGGGGGCCAACACCAGCGCTTCTACAACTGGAAAGGTTCGTTTGGAAAAGGGACAGGCTTACCCGATTAGAGTTCAGTATAACGAGAAAAAACAAAATGCTGAAATAACGCTATTCTGGACTGGGAAGACATTCGATAAAGAAGTGGTACCCTCAAGCGCATTGTTTACCAACAAAGCGTTGACAGAACCAGGACTTAAGGTTACTTATAAATCCATGCGTACACATATATGCTATACACGAAATCATGGTAAACTCTATGCAATAAGTTTTGATTGGCCTGAAGATGAACTCGTGCTATCAATTCCGAAGCCAGCTCCCTCTGTCAAAGTTAGCCTGCTCGGAGTTGATAGGGATCTGCCCTGGAAATACGAAAATGGTAAATTGTATATAAACACCAGTGAAGTAACTTATGAGGAACTTCCTTCACATGATGCCTGGACGTTCGAGATTTCTATGTAATTTATTTTACCTTTTTGACCTTAACCGCATTCAGGCCTTTTAGACCTTTTTCGACTTCGAAGGTAACTTTATTATTCTCTGTAACTTCTTCTTCTAAACCATTGACATGGAAGAAAATGCTTTCTTGAGTTTCTTGGTCTTTGATAAAACCATAACCTTTTGATTCATTAAAGAACGTTACGGTTCCGTTTCTAATAAGATCGTCTGCGGTTAGCTCAGGCTGCTTCGCAACGCCAATCTCAATATCCTCGCTTTTAATGACTTTTTTCTTTGTTGGATCAGGTGGTGTATCTGTGATATTCCCATTCTCATCCACATACGCAAACATTTCCTCTAGATCCTTACCTTTATCGGAATTTGCTTTGCGTTCTTCCCGCTTTTGCTCTTTGTCTTGTCTTTTTTTTCTTCTTTTCTTTTCTTTTTCTTTTTTGTTGAACGTTTCTTGTGATCTCGCCATATTATCTGTTAAAAGTTTTAAGCACGATTTAGTCAAGGAATTGACCCTGAAGGGATTAAGTGTGCTATTTTTAATCGGTATACAAAGGTACGATAAATTAATGGAAAATCATGAGAAGCACCCGCCTTCAAGTGCCCCCACTCGTTCATTTGGCAGAAATTTTGCAATATTTGTTATATGAAAAAAGTAGAATTAAGCTTAAAAGAGCTTTATCGAAGATTTGGTAAGTCTGAGACTCGTGCTTCCCAACTTGTAAAAGACAAAGAAAAGACCCAGAGAACAATTGAGAAAGCATTAATGAAAGCAAACGCCAACAGGAATGATCTTACGGGTGTTTGGGATCAGCTGCAGAGTCTTTTTTCGCTCGTTCGCGATTATACGAACGGTAGTTATAAAAGTATACCTAAAAAGTCACTGATTGCCATTTTGGCGGGAATCGTATATTTTCTCTCACCGGTTGATATGTTTCCCGATTTTGTGCTTGGTTTTGGTCTGGTCGATGATATGTTTATTATTGGACTCGTGATAAAACAGGTATCAAAAGACCTTGAAAAATACCAACTGTGGAAAGCAGAACAGGAAGTTTCTGTGGAAATCACCAATCAATATTCCCAATAAGATTGTATCTTTAAGATATGAAGAAAACGATCATATTCGGATTTGTCCTAGCCTATTGTTTTATGGTGCCGTACTCGTTGCTCATTCAACACGTCTCCGCACAAAAAAAGGACAGTAAATCAAACTACCCAACTATTGGCTCAATCAAGGTTCTGAAACCAGAACTCAACAAGGTTATAAAAGCCGATGCTAAGATTGAAGTTTTAGCTGAGGGATTTAAATGGACCGAAGGAGCGCTATGGGTTGACAAGGAGGATATGTTACTCTTCTCAGATATCCCAAACAATAAAATACACAAGTGGACCGAAAAAAGCGGCATTGAGGACTATCTGTTTCCGTCAGGTTACACAGGTAAACAAGATCGTCCGGGGGAACCGGGGTCAAATGGTCTGATCGTCAATAAACAGGGTGAATTAATCCTAACTCAACACGGCGATCGTCGAGTAGCAAAGATGGCAGCACCTATAACCAGCCCAAGTGCTGATTTTATTCCGTTGGTTGATGGATATCAGGGCAAAAAGCTAAACAGCCCGAACGATCTTGTTCAACATAGCAATGGAGACATTTACTTTACCGACCCTCCATATGGCTTAAAGGAACAGACGATCGACAAGAGGGAACTTGACTTTTGTGGCGTCTATAAAGTTGACAAAAATGGAAATGTTACGCTACTGGTTGATTCCATTTCGTATCCAAATGGAATCGGCTTAACTCCGGACCATAAACAGCTCATTGTAGGCAATTCGGATGGAGCTGCCCCCTATCTATACCTGTATAACATATTAAACGACGGCTCACTTGAGGCTGCTGGTATTGCATTCGACTTCTCTCCTTATGGCGGCGGACCGGATGGCTTCACGATTGATAAAAAAGGAAACATTTATACGAGCGGACCTGGCGGCTTATGGATTCTAAACAAGAATTTTGAAGCTATTGGTCGAATCCGAATTCCACATCCAGTTTCTAATTGTGATCTTTCTGAAGATGAGAAAACCTTGTACGTGACGGCTAATCACCAACTACTGAGAATTAGGATGCGGTAATGGTATACTGTCTCATTAATGGCCTCAAAAGATCAACATTAATTGTATATTTGCTTCCATAAGTTCTTTTATTTCTTCAATCAAACCGAATAGGTCTTGCTTAGCTGCAAATTAAAAGGGAATCGTGTGTAAATCACGAACTGTCGCGCAACTGTAAGTAACGACCAGTCTTTATCCATTGAAAATCCACTGTCTTGAGAACCAGACGGGAAGGATGATAAAGATGTTACAAGTCAGGAGACCTGCCTATATCGAATTGACGATGCTTTCGCGAATTGAAGCAGAAGTCAGGTATGATACCTCCTATTCGTCCCTCTTGGTTGGATATTTAGCAACAGTGTCTCCCCTTACTCCTCTATTTTAATTTAAAAAAAGCATTACGAAGTTTAGCAAAGAGCTTTTAACTGATCTATTTATCTTTTAAAAAGCAACGAAACATGCTAACAAACAATCTTGGCTATCCGCGTATTGGTAGCCATCGGGAACTCAAAAAAGCCTGCGAGCAATATTGGTCAGGCAAGACGACTCAGCGAGAACTATTGCAGGTTGGGAAACAAATCCGCCTGCATAACTGGCAGCTGCAAAAAAGCGCGGGTATCGATCTCATCCCGTCTAACGACTTTTCCTTTTACGATCAGGTTTTGGATATGTCCTTAACCGTGGGAGCAATTCCTTCAGTCTACAACCAAATTATTTTAGATCGGGAAAATACAGAACTCGACCTTTACTTTGGAATGGCACGTGGCTACCAGCAAAAGGGATTGGACATCACAGCCATGGAAATGACCAAATGGTTCGATACCAACTATCATTACATCGTACCAGAATTCTACAAAAACCAACAATTTACGTTTTTCTCAAGAAAAGTAGTCGATGAATTCTACGAAGCTAAACAGGCTGGAATGCTTACAAAGCCCGTCCTGATTGGACCTATCTCCTACCTTCTCTTAGGAAAGGAAAAAGAAGCAGGTTTTCATCGTATTGAATTGTTAGAAAATCTTCTCCCTGTTTATTTCGAGATTTTAAACGAATTGAAAAACAATGGCGTCGAGTGGGTGCAGTTTGATGAACCATTTCTGGCTTTGGATCTTAGTGATAAAGAAAAAAAGTACTTTAAGTCGGTATACAAACAGATACGGTCAAAATTTCCCGGCATTCAAATCTTAGTGGCCAGCTATTTTGAAGGACTCAGAGATAATATCGACTTAGCATGCTCATTACCAGTTGACGCTCTGCATATCGATTTGGTAAAAGATCCAGCACAACTTAACGATGTGCTTGTTTCCTTACCTGATACGACAAAACTTTCTTTAGGAGTTGTTGATGGACGGAATATCTGGAAAAATGATTATGCAAGCTCATTGGCACAGATTCAACAGGTTGTCGATAAAATCGGCGATGAGCGGGTTCTGGTAGCAGCATCCTGTTCGCTACTACATTCTCCTTGCGATTTAGAGCTTGAAACAAATGACAGCATACTGGTTCCGGAAATCAAACAATGGTTAGCATTCGCCAAACAGAAGGTTTATGAAATCGTCAGCTTAAAGAAGCTGGCAACCGAAACTGCTGATGAAGGTTTAAAAAAAGAATTCATGAATAACCAGCACGCGACGAATAGCAGGAAAACGTCGTCCCTGATCCACGATCGTGCTGTAAAAGAACGTGAGAAAAGAGTTGAAAGTACTGAATTCCAAAGAGCAAGTCGATTTGATATTCGAAAGGAAAAACAAAGAGAGGTATTAAATCTCCCGCTTTTTCCGACTACAACAATAGGCTCCTTTCCTCAAACACGTGATATTAGAGCACAACGGGCACTCTTCAAAAAAGGACATATTAATTTGGAAGAGTATGAGCGGGCTTTGAAACTTGAAACCGAGAAAGCAATCCGCTGGCAAGATGAAATCGACTTGGATGTTTTAGTTCACGGTGAATTTGAACGAAATGATATGGTTGAATATTTCGGTGAACAATTGAACGGTTTCGTTTTCACTAAAAACGGGTGGGTGCAAAGTTATGGTTCTCGTTGTGTTAAACCGCCTATCATATATGGTGATATATCAAGACAAAAACCCATGACCATTGCGTGGACGCAATACGCACAGAATTTAACCAATAAATTAGTTAAAGGGATGCTTACAGGACCAGTTACCATTTTACAATGGTCCTTTGTCCGCGACGATCAGCCCAGATCGGCTACCTGCAACCAGATTGCCTTAGCAATTCGCGATGAAGTTGAAGACCTTGAAGCTGCCGGAATAAAAGTCATCCAAATTGACGAGCCTGCTATTCGGGAAGGTCTTCCGCTTCGAAAAAGCAAATGGCAAGCCTACCTTCATTGGGCTATTAAAGCTTTCCGCATTGCTTCCACCGGGGTGAAAGACGAAACGCAAATTCATACGCATATGTGCTATTCGGAGTTTAACGATATTATTCAACATATCGCGGAAATGGACGCGGATGTGATTACAATTGAGTGTTCGCGTTCTAAAATGGAACTATTGGATGCCTTTATCAGTTTTGCATATCCCCAACAGATCGGGCCAGGTGTTTACGATATTCACTCACCTCGTATACCTCTTAAAGAAGAAATGGTCGGCTTGCTCACGCGAGCTAGCGAAGTTATTCCGTCAGATCAGATATGGGTAAATCCAGATTGCGGTTTAAAAACGCGCAATTGGGAAGAAACGCAAAAGGCGCTTGTTGAGATGGTGGGCGCAGCCAAAAGTATGCGACTCGCAAAGGCTGAACCAATGAGCGTCTAACATGTGAACATCGTGTCTGCTAACAGACACGATGTTTTTATTTTTGTCCGAACTTTGCCGAGCAACTTAACGGGTTTTTAAAAAATTTATATATTTTTGATATGTAAAAGCTAAGCCTTTTCCTGTTTCAAATTAAAATATAAGATGAAAAAATTATTACTATCTACATTCCTCGTATTTGCATTTTTTGTATCAGAAGCACAAATTCTTAATAGAATAAAAAATAAAGTTGAAGAAAAAGTGGCTAATAAGGCCGTAGAAGCTTTGGAAGGAAAGACTGAAAAAGAAGCAAAATCGGCCTCGACTAACGAAGATGCTACCGTAGAGCCGACTGCAGCTGCCGGAAGGGCATTGCCTGTATTTGATTTCAAAGCCGGCGCTAACGTTATCTTTGAAGATAGCTTTGTAAATGACTCCGTGGGACCCATGCCTCATTACTGGAAATCAAGCGGCAGCGGTGCAGTGGTAAATTTTCCGGGGGTGGATGGCAAGTGGTTGCTCTTAAATGAATTCACAACTTATAAATTAGATACATTAATCTCACTGCCTGAAAACTTCACGATTGAGTTTGACATTCTTACTCGTTCCGATCAAGCGAAAGACTTGCATGCTTTTGTCTTTGGATTGGCGAAGGATAATAGCGTTGCTGGTTATGAGGATAACATCTCCACAAAGACGACGATTCATTATTGGAATGAAGAAATTATTAATTACAGTACAGATACAAAAGTCTACAATACAATCGACTTCGATTTAAAAAGTCATGGGAATCGGGTCATGCATGTTTCTATCAATGTGCAGGGAAAACTAATGCAAGTCTATCTAGACAAAGTAAAAGTATTAGATACTGAAATGTTGAGCCCGTCCGCTGCTAGGTATTTTTACTTCAATCCATCAACAAGAATTGATAATGATGCGCAATTGGCAGTTGGCAACTTCCGGATAGCTCAATAGCTTTCTTCAAATCTCAAATTTATTTTCATAATACTGAGTTTTTCGTATATTTACGATAGTATCGTAAACAACATTGTACAATGGAAAAACTTACACAACAGGAAGAAGATGCCATGCTTCTGCTCTGGAGGCAGAATGGTGGCTTTGTCAAAGATATTTTAGAGCTATATCCGGAACCGAAGATCCCCTACACTACTTTAGCATCCACCTTTAAGAATCTAGAGAAGAAAAAATACGTCAGAGCGAAAAAGCTTGGGAATTCTTGGTTTTATCGCCCAATAATTCGGGAGAATGAATACAAAAAGGTCTTTATGGGCAATTTTGTAAGCGACTATTTTCGTGACTCTTATAAGGAGCTTGTAAGTTTTTTCGCCAAAGAGGAAAAAATATCGCCAGAAGAGCTTAAAGAGATCATAGAAATGATTCAACAGGGTAAATCAAAATAATATGACCGAGCTTTTTACATATCTTCTAAAGGTAAATATTGCGCTATCGCTATTTTATCTGATTTACTACTTTTGGCTCAGAAAACTGACCTTTTATACCATAAACCGTTACTTTTTAATTTTTGCTCTAACATTTTCTACGCTCTATCCCCTCATTCATATTCATGTGAATCAATCGAGTGCAGAGAAACCAACACCCGTTGCTTCGAATGTAATGCCGGTTTGGGAATATGAATACTCTGCTAATCAGCAGATGACAATTAACGAGCATATCGACACGTTATTCTATCTGACCTTGCTTGTCTTCACACTCAGATTTTGCATCAGTTTATTTGGTATTTTGAAAATCCATTTGTCGTCGACCGCTTCTATCTGGAACGCGTATCACTATCGTAAGTCAAAGGAGGACATCCTACCCTTTTCATTCTGGAAAAATGTGTATTTAAATCCCAAAAAACATAGTGATAACGAGCTTGAAGGAATCTTTAGGCACGAATACGTTCACGTTCGTCAATTGCATAGTTTGGATATATTATTAGCGGAGTTGATTTTGATTTTCTGCTGGTATAACCCATTTTCCTGGCTTTTTAGACGCGTTATCCGAGAGAACATTGAATTTATTACCGACAGTAATGTGTTGGCTAGTGGAATTAATAAAAAAGCATACCAGTATAGCCTACTTACGGTGTTAACAGCAAACAGGCAATCCACGATCGCAAATTATTTCAACATGAAAGACCTAAAAAAAAGAATTAGTATGATGAACAGAAAACAAACTGCGAACATGCATCTGTTTAAGTATGTGTTACTGATACCGCTTGTTATTGGATGTTTACCGATATTTACAATATCCGTAGCAAAACAACACACATTGACTCCAGAGTCACTCAGCCTTACCACGGTTATGGGTACGGACGACAAGCCGACTGAAAACGAAATTCCGAAAGGCAAGCCTTTTGTTCTCATTGATACGATTTCAAACATTGATACAGTTAAAGATAAAGAGGAGAATACACTAGCCAATAATCTGCAGATCCGATTTGTCAAAGCTGATTCTTTGACACCTCTTTACGTGATTGACAGCGAGCTAGTCGAGAAAACAGAACTTGCCCAGATTGACCCTAACGATATTGAATCAATCAGTGTCCTCAAGAGCAAAGGCGCAGTGGCAATGTATGGTGAACAAGCACAAGATGGAGTCATCTTGATAACCACTAAAAATAGTGCTTCGACGATAAAGGCAGATACTGTAAGAATCAATGAAAGTAAGCTCAATTCTCCTCTAATTTACATAGACGGTGACAAGAAAACGAGAAAGGACCTTGATGTATTAGATCCGGAGGACATCGATTCAGTAGAGGTGTATAAAGACAAGGCTGCTACGGATAAGTACGGCGATGACGGAAAGAATGGCGTGATTAATATCACCACAAAGCAAACGCAAAGTGATAAAAACTAACAATCCTTTTATTTTTTTTAAATATTATTTTTAAATATTAACAGTGTTAAGTAATTTTGAAAAAAATTATTTGACACATGGGGATTAAGGAAAGAAAAGAACGTCATAAAGAAGACCTCAAGCAAAAAATACTGGATGCTGCCAAAAGCTTGTTTATGAAGCACGGATATGAAGCCACGTCTATCCGGAAAATCGCAGCGGAAATTGAGTTCAGTCCCACAACCATTTACCTATATTACAAAGATAAAAACGATGTCCTCTACGCACTTCATAGAGAAGGCTTCAAGATGCTATCGGCTCGTTTTTCAGCCCTAACTACGGTGGACGATCCTTTCGAACGCTTGAAAGCTATGGGTCGAACCTACATTAAATTTGCATTAGAACATCGTGATTTCTACGAACTTATGTTTGTAATGAAGGAACCTTTACAATTTTTGAACAACCAGTGTGTGTCGGTCGACTGGGAAGAAGGCAAACAATCGTTCGAGTACCTGATGGACACCATTACCGACTGTCAAAAATACGGCTATTTTGCAGATCAAAATCCGGAACTATTCTCCATGTTCGTATGGTCGACAGTACACGGATTTTGCACGCTTTCACTTCACGGGCATTTTGATCATATAGTCGAAAACAATCATATTGAATATGAAAGCAACGATCTTTTGACCTTATCAATCAATAACTTTTTTGGCCTAATGGATAAATTAAAATAATTTTTTGCCATATTAATAACAGTGTTAATTATGAGAACACCATTAATAAAATACATTGTAAGCCTGATTTTATTTTCTTGTTTTATGCTTAACAACCACCTGTCTGCACAAGACAGGTTGAAGGCTTATGTCGACGAAGGCTTAGAGAATAACATCGTACTCAATCAAAAAAATATTTCTTGGGAAAAGGCGATGATTGGTTTGCAGTCGGCGAAAAGTTTGTACCTGCCTACAGTAGCCTTTCAGACAACCTATAGCACAGCAGATGGAGGGAGAAACATTCCCCTACCATTGGGTGATCTGCTGAATGGAGTATATGCAACATTAAATCAACTCACGGAAACACAAGCTTTTCCCCAGCTGGAAAACGAGGAGATTAATTTCTTCCCGAAAAATTATTATGATGCTAAGATCAGAACAACCGTTCCGATCATTAATTCGGATATACATTATGCTGTAAAAGTCAATGAACAGCAGATAGTATTAAAAGAGTATGAATTGGAAATATACCGGAGAGAGCTGACAAAGAACATCAAGACGGCTTATTACAATTACTTGTCAACACTGAATGCAGTTGATATTTTTAAATCTTCACAGCTCTTAGCAGAAGAAGGTAAGCGTGTCAATCAGAAGTTGTATGATGCCGGAAAAGGTTTACCTGTATACGTCATGCGTTCTGAAAGCGAAATTGCACAGGTACGGGCAGAGCTATCACAAGCCAAGCAACAAGCCGAAAACGCTCGCCTTTACTTCAATTCACTACTCAATCGTGACGCCGACTTGCCGATAGATACAAGCTTTAACACAGAAAAAAAACTGCTTGAAGCCCAACAACTTCTATCAATCGAAGTAGAAACCGGACAAAGGGAAGAACTAAAAAGCTTAAAGCAGGTCATGTCGATCAACGAATCGCTGTTAGAAAAAGATGAACGATATTTCCTGCCTAAACTCAGTGGCTTCTTGGACTTGGGATCACAAGCAGAGGGCCTGAAGTTCAATGATCAAAGTCGCTACTACATGGTGGGTCTCCAACTGGATGTCCCCATTTTTTCCGGACTGCGAAACAAATACAAAATAAAAGAAGCTAAACTAGAACTCCAAAACAGTCAGCTGCAAATGGATGACGCCAAGAGGCAGTTAGAACTTAGTGCTAATGTGGCCCAAAACAAACTTCAATCCGCTTTTGAAACCTATGAGGCTTCCCAAGAGCAATTAAAAGCTGCTAGTGCTTATCAACGATTGATCGATCGTGGTTTCAAAGCGGGTGTCAACTCATTTATCGAGAGTATAGACGCTCGAAATCAACTAACAAGTGCACAACTAGCAGTACAAATCAATCTATATAAAGTCCTATCCGCCGCCGCCGAACTGGAACGGGAACTTAACAGCCGAAAATATTAACCCATAGCCATGAAAAGTATTAGTCAAATCATCACAGCAATTTTAATTTCATCTTTCACGCTGGCTTCTTGCCAACGGTCAGAGCAGCAGAATAATCTCAATCAGGATGAGCTTATTCCGGTTCAATTAATGTCGCTTCAGGAAGATGAAAGCAGTACCCAGATCATCGCCTCAGGTGTTTTTACTACCGAAGACGAAACGATATTGTCTTTTAAGAATGGAGGGATTATTCAGAGTATTACGGTAAAGGAAGGCGACCGTGTCAAGAAGGGTCAGGTTTTGGCAAGTTTAAACATGGGTGAGATTGATGCTTCCGTGCAGCAGGCATCCCTTGCGCTAGAGAAAGCCGAACGAGATTATCAGCGTATCCGTCAATTGTATACGGATTCTGTGGCCACCAAGGAACAGCTAGAAAACATGAAAACAGCCCGAGACGTTGCCGTGCAACAGAACCGAGTTGCTCAGTTCAACAAGAATTATTCTCAAATCCGAGCGACCGATAACGGCTATGTTCTTAGAAAGTTCGTTAATGCAGGACAGACCGTCGGACCGGGCACACCGGTTATCCAACTGAATGGTGCCGGCAGTTCAGCATGGAAATTAAAAGTTGGGGTTAGCGATGAACAATGGGCAGTCTTAGCGGTCGGTGATAAGGCTGTCATTGAATCCGACCTCAGTAGCGAAGGCCTGAGAGCTTCGGTAGTCCGGAAATCAGAAGGCGTTGATCCTACATCTGGAACCTTCACCGTGGTATTAGAAGTTGACGACGGACACGCCGACCAAATAGCTAGCGGAGCCTTTGCTCGTGCGGTGATTACACCGAGTGCCAATATACAAGGATGGAATGTGCCCTACTCTGCTGTATTGGATGGTAATAAAGGTGAAGGCTATGTCTTTGTGAGCAATGATAAAGAGACGGTAAAACGCGTGCAGGTGAAAATTGGCTCCATCAATAAAGATCAAATCACCATCGTAGGCGGACTCGAATCGTATGAATATCTAGTTATCTCCGGTAGTGCGTATTTGAAAGATGGATCTGCGATACAGGAACAAACGACAGAACAATAAAATTCCCTAGTTATGAGTACTGCAAAATTCGCTATCAAAAACAGTCAGTTCACACTGATTATGGTAATTATGGTATTGGTACTAGGGGTTAGTACCGTATTGACAATGCCGCGATCAGAGGATCCCGAGATGAAAACAACGGTGTTCCCGGTTGTTGTTATCTATCCCGGAACCAGTCCTCAAGATATGGAGGAGCTTATTGTAAACCCCATAGAGAGCAAGCTCTATGACCTGAGTGATATTAAGCAAATCAAAACATCCATCGTTGACGGAGTTGCAGTTCTTTTCGTCGAATATACATTTGAATCGGATGTGGACGATAAATATCAAGAGCTTGTACGTGAGGTTTCAGCCCTGAGACCATCCTTGCCGGAGAATATTTACTCGATCGACATCAACCGTATCGACCCGTCAAATGTAAACGTCATCCAATTGGCATTAATTTCTGAGAATGCCCCGAGAGCTTTGTTAAAAAAACAAGCAGACGATTTAAAAGAGAACCTAGAAGCCATCAAAGCATTAAAAGATGTAGAGATCAGCGGACTTTCTGATCAAATCATCCGTGTCGACGTACAAACGGATGAGCTTTCCAGAATGAATATCCCCCTTACACAGGTGATGGACCTCATTCAAAGCGGCTCACAAAACATCCCCGGTGGAAATATTCTTGCTGGAGGGAAAACCTTTAGCATCAAAACAACTGGCAACTATCAAGCGATTGACGAAATCGAAAACACCATTGTTAGCAGTAGCGAAGGGAAAAATATCCTGTTAAAGGACATTGCAGACGTCTACCCCAGTTTCGCGCCCGAGACGCACATCACTAGACTCAACGGTTACCGCAGTCTGTTCATCAATGCCGCGATGAAAAAAGGGGGAAATATTACCGACGTACAAGAAGAATATCTTTCGGTGATTGATAAATTCAAAGAAAACCTACCGGCTAATATGGACTTGGTGACGAGTTTTGATCAAGCTAACAATGTTAACAAGCGGCTAAGCGGACTGGGCATCGATTTCCTAATAGCGGTCACCTTGGTGCTATTCACACTCTTACCTTTAGGTCTTCGTGCATCAGGAATTGTCATGATTGCCATACCTCTATCGCTGTCGATCGGAATCGTCTTCTTACACCTTTTTGGATACAGCCTGAACCAGCTGAGTATTGTAGGCTTTGTTGTTGCCTTAGGTCTTTTAGTCGACGATAGCATTGTGGTGGTCGAAAATATAGAACGATGGATGCGGGAAGGATATTCAAAACTGGAAGCGGCAATTAAAGGAACCGAACAAATAACCCTCGCTGTCATTGGTTGCACGGCTACACTTGTAATTGCTTTTATGCCATTGATGTTTATGCCGGAAGCTGCTGGGTCATTTATTCGGAGCTTACCCGTGGCGGTGATTTTATCCGTTTTAGCTTCTATGGTTATCGCTTTAACCGTTGTCCCATTTTTGGCTACCAAAATGCTAAAGCCACACGAGCACCCTGAAGGTAACAAGGTATTACGTGTATTCCAAAAGATTATTCATAGCACATATGCTGTAGTGCTGGACAAAGCCTTGAAAAAACCCTGGAAAGCTGTAGCGATAGCGGGTGTTATTTTTATAGGCTCTCTTTTACTTATTCCTATTATAGGCTTTAGTTTGTTTCCAGCCTCGGAGAAACCCCAGTTTTTAATTAATATTACGACACCCGATCAGTCGAATATTTATTATACGGACTCGATAACACGGAAGATTGAAGCAGAGCTAGATGAGATCTCCGAAATAAAATATTATTCCTCGAATGTCGGAAAAGGGAATCCTCAGATCTATTATAATGTAGTACAAGCAAACGAGAAAAGCGATTTCGCTGAAATCTTCGTGCAACTAGAAGCCGATATAAAAGCTAAAGATAAAGTTGCGTTAATTAATCGTTTAAGAGAAAAATGGTCTCCATATCCTGGAGCGAAAGTGGAGGTAAAAGATTTCGAGCAAGGAGTGCCGGTAATTTCGCCCGTTGAAGTCAAACTCTTAGGAAACGATCTAGACACCCTGCAAAACGTAGCTGCTAAGGTTGAGCAGCTCCTAGCTTCTACAGAGGGAGCCATCTATATAAATAATCCTGTACAAAACAAAAAAACAGATATTCGCGTTCATGTCGATAAAGCCAAGGCCTTAGCTTTGGGTGTGCCGACCGCCTATATTGACCAAACGATCCGGATGGCTTTGGCGGGAATTGATATTGCAACATACACCGATCCCACTGACACGCACAATGAATATAAGATCCGGTTAAGCGTTCCGCGTGATCCCTATCCAGACATGGGTGTATTCGATAATCTATACGTCAACAACGTCCGTGGAGGCGCCGTTCCGTTAAAGCAACTCGCAAGTCTAGAGCTTGAATCTTCTTCTTCACAAATCAACCACCTTGATAAGATCAGAACCGTGTCAGTTAACTCCTTTGTCGCAAACGGTTTCAGTAACGATGAAGTCATCCAGCAAGTCATCGACAAAATGGAAGAGATGCCTTTGCCTGAAGGCTACCGCTATATAATGGGAGGGGAAGTCGAGAGTCGACAACAATCTTTTGGTGGTTTTGGAACCGTGATTATTGTGACTGTGTTTCTCTTTATTGCTGTCCTCGTACTCGAATTCAAAACCTTGAAAAGCACGCTCATCGTCCTATCGGTTATACCTTTGGGAGTTGTCGGTGCCGTTCTCGCTTTGCTTATCACCGGAAACACGCTGTCTTTCGTCGCAACAATCGGCATGGTCGCCCTCGCAGGTATCGAAGTCAAGAACACCATTCTACTCGTGGATTTTACGAATCAATTACGACGAGAAGGCACGGAACTTAATGAGGCTATTGAGAAAGCAGGGGAACTCAGGTTCCTGCCAATCATACTGACGACCCTTACAGCTATTGGAGGTCTGCTACCAATCGCCTGGTCCAGCAACCCGCTAATTTCTCCGCTGGCGATTGTCATGATTGGTGGCCTGATCAGCTCAACCCTCCTATCTCGTATTATTACTCCAGTGATATATAAACTTATACCACCCAAGATTTAGATGGGCAGTACCAATTGCTTGTGAAGCCTCAGTAGTGTTTCACCCGGTTTTTCACAGAAACCAATATGTACTTTGGAACATTGGAGTATCGTACTGCGAGTTGCCGTCAACCATCTAAAGCGGTCCGCTATAGGTAAAGTCCCGATTGCGCCACCTTCAGGACCGCCAATACATATCTTCTCGAAAGATCGAAGATGGTTTTCGATATCTTGAATGTCAAACGAAGAAGAAAAAGCACCTAATCGCTTTTCATCTAATGTAAAAGCTGCTTCTAGAAAACGATGATCTTTGCAGTATAAAATGACGCCGATATTAAGAAACTCTTCTCGTTCAACAAGAGGAACAAAGCGAATGACTGCATATTCGTATGGATGTCTATCTTGCATTAATAGCCTCGTTTACAAAATTTTCCGAATTTGATATCCTTGTGTTTAGATACTGTACATAAACCCTTCGATGTTCTTCTACTGATTCAAAAGGACTATCCAGTAGCAACCAACTTTCGGGAATTAAGTCGACAATGGAATGGATAAAATCTTCGGTTAGAACCGACCGAAACTCTTCGTCCACTTTCTTTAAATCGCTTGCGAACGGCAGCAATACATGATCTTTTATTTTCGCAAAAGGTTTGGCAGCTTGCTCTTCCCAATTGTGCCAGGAATGATGAAAATACAGAGCAGCACCATGATCTATTAACCATAGTTCTCTTTTCCATAACAACATATTAGTATTTCGGGGCGTACGATCCACGTTGGTAATCAACGCATCTAACCAAACGATCTGCGATGCCAAAAGCGAATCTACTTTTTCTGCTAAAGGATCAAAAGTAATAGCGCCACTTAGGTAGTGAAGCGCTAAATTTAACCCTTCACTCGCACGTAGAAGATCTTGAATCTCTTCATCTGGCTCACTTCTGCCAAAAGTCTTGTCCAGATTGGCAAATACAAGTTCAGGTATTTTAAATCCTAGAGCACGTGCTAATTCCCCGCCAATCAGCTCTGCAATTAGAGCCTTCGCACCTTGTCCGGCTCCGCGAAATTTCAACACGTACAAAAAATCGTCGTCTGCTTCCACAAGAGCAGGCATGGATCCTCCTTCACGTAAGGGTGTGACGTAGCGTGTGACATTTACAGTGCGAAGTTTAATAAGTTTTTTATCCATAATCTAATGCAACATATAGAAACCTAAGCAATTAATGCAAGTGCATCTTGTACATATTTCAAACCCTGAGCGGAATATTCTAATTTGAGAGCTTCAGCCCTGCCCTTTTCATCCATTTTAAGAAGGGATTTCCTTAAAATATTCACCATCTTTTCCGCACTGTATTTTGGAAAGAAACTTTCGAATTGATAGTTCAAAAAAACTAGACAAAGAGCATTTTCTAGTGTTTGAACATCGGAATTTAATTTGATCTTTTTCTTTAAAATCAGTTTCCGAACCTCCTCTATCAGTGCAATAGTGTAACCAACTTCTTTTAAAATCGCAGATGCCTTATTCGCATGAAAATCAGCTAATGCTTTCCGCCAGGCTAAATAAGCATTTCTGCCTTCGGGATATCGATCTCTTGGAATTTCCCAGCGACCGATATGCTGGCAGCGTGAAGCGAGCAACAAGGCTTCACTGGCTTGTGGATCAAGAGAGATGACACTCTCGTGTAACTTCTGTGCTAGAAAATATTCCTGCGGATACGTCCTTCCTTCCCAAGTATATGTGTTTGGGTCTTGCTCATTATACGCATCAAATCTTTCAAATGCGATAGCCAATTTGTTCATCGTCGCAAATTAATAAAATTAGTACGAATAAAGCTTTTTTTGCTTGCCTGCCGTGACCCCTTTCCAGTGATCCGTTCTGAAAGGTGATGCAGGGAACCCTGCGCTATTGAACAAGTTGATATCTATATTATCATCATACCAACCGTATCGTACGGCTAGGGGTTCACTTACATCGCTATTAGATACTTCAATATAATTGCCAACTATCTTTGCATCGGCTGGTTTAAACACCTGATCTTCGCCGGCAATTTCAAACCCTACCAGTTCATTACCTCCGTTGACTTGAAGTCCGTTTTCCACATGATCAAAATAGATTCGAATCTTATCGTCGTCAATCTTCATCTTCTTATATAAAGGACCACTATAAGGATTTTTCATTTTATAAGTGTCATGAAGAGCAATTGCAGCTAACCGATTGCCAACATCCAGTTTGTTTCGGGGATGTATATCGTCACTATCCCCGATATCTGTCGTTACCGCCATTCCCGTATTCGGAAGAGATAGTGTCATGCTTTGCGCTTCTCTCAGCTCGGCCCAAGTACTACCTGAAGCACTCGTTCCTCCGCCAGCTTTAAAAGACGCCAATTGAACGAAATAAAAAGGAAAATCTCCCTGATCCCAACGGTTTCGCCAATCGTTGATCATCAGTGGAAAAGATTCACGATATTCATAAGCAGTACCCGCATTACTTTCTCCCTGATACCAGATAGCTCCCTGAATTGTATACGGAATCAGCGGCTCAATCATGGAGTTATACAGAAGAGTCGGTGCTGAATTGGGATTATTTTGTGAAATTAAAGAATCCGGTAGTGAACGTGGCACCGCTGTAATTCGGTCCCTAAAGGTCTCCGATCCTTCAAACGCTTCTCTGCTTATCCATGTTTCTACCATCGTACCACCCCATGACGAATTGATGAGTCCGATAGGTACCCCCAGTTCTTCGTTTAGTTTTTTTGCGAAATAGTACCCAACAGCGGTAAAAGAAGGTGAGTTTTCTGGCGTAGAAAGTTTCCATTCTGCCTCACTCATCAGGTCATCTTGCGGACGATCAGAAATTTCACGTTGAATTTTAATGTGACGGATCTGGTTATTGCCCGACGCTTTGATTGCCTCTTCTGCCCCATTGGTATTTTTCAAGGCCCATTCCATATTCGACTGTCCCGAGCAAACCCATACTTCTCCTATCAAGACATCGTTCAATACCAGTTCGTTGTTGCCCATTACCGTCAGCGTATAAGGCCCGCCTGCCTTTTCTTCTTTTAACTCTAACTCCCATTCCCCATTGGCGTTGGCTGTTGTTTTAACTTCCCGTTCATTCAGACGGACGGCAACTGCTTCACCCGGCGATGCCCAGCCCCATACTTTAATCGGTTTGTTTCTTTGCAAGACCATATGGTGACCGAATAACTTAGGTAAGCGGACATCTGCAAGTACAACTCCCAAGCTTAAAAGCAGAAGCAGGGTGAGAAGAGCATATTTTTTCATATCGATATTAAATTTAGGTTCTGAAATTAAATTTACAATTATTCTATCGTTCTCCAACAGCAGACAGCAGATAATCCGACTATTTTATATTGAAAAACAATTTTTTCTGATACCTTAGCACATCAAAAAAATGATTTCGTAGCATACTATTTTATGAAAAGTATTAAAATTGGGCTGCTTGGCAAAGTAGTTATCGCAATTATCTTAGGTATCGGTGTGGGACTAGTTGCACCCGACTGGATCTCTCGGATATCTATCACCTTTAATGGTTTATTTAGTAATTTTCTGAATTTCATTGTCCCTCTTATTATACTCGGGCTCATTGCACCGGGCATCGCCGATCTGGGGAAAGGTGCAGGCAGACTTCTATTGCTCACATCCATACTGGCTTATGCATTTACCATTTCTACGGGTCTGTTTGCCTACTTTTCCGGAAAAATCTTCTTGCCTAATCTGCTAGCAAGTGATGGAACACCGCAACTGGAAGACGTAACCAAAACACTGGAACCTTATTTTACACTTCAAATGCCGCCTATGTTTGAGGTAATGACGGCTCTCATCATAGCGTTCACATTGGGATTGGGTATTGCTTTTATAAAAGGAGACACGTTAAAAAATGGGCTGGAAGAGTTTAAAGATATTGTCATGAAGGTTATTAATCATGTGATCATCCCAATTCTCCCTTATTACATTTTCGGTATCTTTTTAAACATGACGGTTACAGGTCAAGTAGCCAGTATTTTATCAATTTTCATAAAGATCATCGTCTTTATCTTTATCCTAACCGTTATCCTGCTAATACTCCAATTTGTTGTAGCAGGTGCGATAGCTAAGGTTAACCCGTTCAAGGCATTAAAAAATATGCTGACCGCCTACCTGACAGCACTCGGAACACAGTCCTCAGCGGCTACCATCCCTGTTACCTATCAACAAACACTTAAAAACAAGGTAGATCAAGATATCGCCAGCTTCGTGATACCACTTTGTGCCACTATTCACCTATCAGGAAGTATGCTAAAAATCACACTCTGTGCCATGGCAGTCATGTTAATGAATGGAGATGTGGCAAATACAGAGATATTCATCGGATTTATTTTTCTACTAGGCATAACAATGATTGCCGCACCCGGTGTACCAGGCGGAGCGATTATGGCCGCATTGGGCGTGTTGTCCTCGGTTTTAGGTTTCAGTGAAGACTCATTAGGGCTGATGATTGCGCTTTATATCGGTATGGATAGCTTTGGTACAGCATGTAATGTGACTGGTGATGGAGCCATCGCATTGATCATCAACAAGATTTACAAAAAGGATGTTGATGAAACAATAAGGTTACAGGAAGAAGCGAACATGTAGCGCATAAAACTGTTTTAACGTACTATATATAGTAAAACAGTAAAACAGAATTATGAAACAGTATCTTGTAATTTTAACATGCGTAATAGTAGCGGCCTTCACTTCATGCGAAAAGGATGAAGTTGATGGCGTCCGTGAACGTGACGAGCAAAGACTAGAGGCCTTATACGCAGAAATTAAAGAAATGGCGGAAAGTGTAAGCTGTGAAGACGCCGAAGAGTGGGAATTTACCGCATTGGGTTCAAAGGCCTGCGGCGGACCAGTGGAGTACATCGCTTATTCAAGCACGATTGACACAGAAACTTTTTTAGAAAAAGTAAAGCTGTATACCGAACTTCAGCATCAATTTAATGTCGATTGGAAAATCACGTCTGATTGCAGCGTGGTCGCCAAGCCCATAGATGTGCAATGTGTTGATGGCAAACCCGAATTTATTTACGAAAATACAATGGAACCTAACTAACAGTTAGCCCAAAACAAGATATTTAAACAAACTATGAAGAGGCGTAGTCAGGCAACTGATTGCGCCTCTTATCGTTACTCTCCAGTATAAAAGTCTCTTAACGAACCAAAGTAATCCTCATTCCAACCACCCACGATATCGTCATAATCGCCATCAGGAATATTCGTGTGGATTAGCTCGACCGACGTACCAAGCTTATGAGGGTGCAGCTTAATGGTCACGATGGAGTCTTCTTCCTGATCGCCAAAATACCATTTTTGTACAATTTTCTTGTTCGTTTCAAACTCCAGGTTTACACCCACGATACTATCGTCCCACAACGAAAATTCCGTTCCTTCTTCAGCTTGCATTTTCGCACGATCACCCGTCCAAAGTTCAATTGTCGGTTCCCGGGTTAAAGCCAGATATACTTCCTGTGGTTTCGCCGTTATTGTAAAGTATTTTTTATAATCTTTCATAATATCATTTATTTTATTTTCGTTGCCATGTAATTACTTCCAACCCATCAGGTCCATTACTCTTGCAAACTCATCTGACACAGGAGCGGTGATGTGCGTCGTAGCACCCGTAACCGGATGAGTAAAGCTGAGTTCAGAAGCATGGAGCATCATCGTTGTCATATCCCATTGTTCTTTGAAAAAGCGATTCTGTTTGTTACAGCCATGCTTTCGATCCCCGATAATCGGATAAAAAATATGAGCAAAATGCTTTCTTAATTGATGCATCCTGCCAGTCTCCGGTATTGCTTCCACTAGCGAGTATCTCGAAGTTGGGTGTTTGCCCAGTGCATAGGGAATCTCGGCATATTGGAGGGTTCTAAAGTGAGTCACGGCCTCCTGCATCATCCCATTCTCTTTCATAAGGGGATAATCAATCTCCATTTCAGCAGGGGCATAACCTCGTAAAATGGCCAAGTATTTCTTAACCATATCACCCATCATAAACTGCTTGTGCATAGCCACCTCAGTTTCCTTATCCAAAGCAAACAATAAGACGCCACTTGTTTTTCTATCGAGACGATGAACCGGACTAACGTGCTGGCCGATCTGCTGTTTTAATTTTTGCAAAGCAAATTCAGTAGCATCTTTGGCAATAGATGACCGATGGACCAATAAGCCATGTGGTTTGTTGATGGCAACCAAATATTCATCCCGATATACAAGCTCTAGCATCGTTTTGTTTTGTGCGAAGGTAAACATATCACAAACATTTATAAACAATTACGAAAACAAGCTGTTCTCTAATTAAGAAACGCATTAACTATCAACACTTTTGGATAAAAACCAAGAATATTAAACATAAATATAGAAATCATGAAAAAGTTATTATTCAGCTTAATCGCTACCATGTTTCTTACGCTGACCATCCACCAGGTCTACGCGCAAGAGGAGAAACCAACGGTACCTGATACAACAAAGAAGGAACCGGGAGAAAAATTACCAACGGTGCCGGCACCGGAACCCGAGCTTCCAATGCCTGTACCTGAGGCCCCAGAAACACCTGAGGTACCAGAGCCAGAAACACCAACACCAGAAGTGCCTACTCCGAAAACGCCTAAAGCGCCAGAAATACCGAGCGAGGAACCACTACCTCCTCCTCCACCACCAGCACCTCCTCTTCAGGAATAAAACTAGAAATTAAAATATGAAGAGACGGCCTACGTCTTATAAAAAACTAAAAATCCTCAACGTGCATGTTGAGGATTTTTTCTATCGATAGAACTTTTTACTCTTGACCAGCATCCGGTAACCACTTCGCTTCAAGCTAATTGACCGCTGAAGCTGCTGATCTGCATAACGTGCTTTGCGGTAAGCCGCAAAAACCAAGGTAGGTGTCAGTAAGCCGATCGACTGCGTTTTTTCTGTACGCTGCACAACGGGTATTAGATCCGTATGGTAGCGATCCATCATTTCTACGGCAAAACTCAATTGACTTTCCGGATAAATATAGATGATCTTTTTGTCAACCAAACTATCAATGCTTTGATCTTCGTCCAAATCGGTATTATGCAAATCCTTTAATTTAAGTGTACCTGCTAAGTTCCCAACTTCATCTTTTACAATTAACATGTGCCGATCCGGTCGATGCATCTTCACCCAGTCCTTAACCTCTTTAATAGTCTGATTTATCGCTATTTGAGGTTTAATGTATTCCATTACTTCACCCACGTTCATTTGTTGTAATACATCTGGTTCATACGCATCGGGCGTAAAAATCCCCCGTCGTTTTATTTTTTCAGTCATAATTGTACCTTTCATCAAAAAGAACGAAACGAAGTAAGCCGAGGTACATGCACCCAATAAAGGTAAAAGTCCATGAGGTTGCATGGTGGTCTCTAATGCAAAAACAATAGAAGTTAGCAAAGCTCGAGCGGATCCTGCAAACATACTAGCCATACCGATCAGTGCACATGTCGGCAGATTAATATCACTTTGGGGAAAGAAATGAACGATAAGCATCCCCATTCCTAAGCCTAAGGCACCTCCAATGGTGAACAAAGGAGCTAGTGTACCTCCTGAAGTTCCGCTACCCAGAGAGACCGACCAAGATATGAACTTTAATATCGATAAGCCTAAAATCAACTGTAAAGGAAGATTACCGGTTAATAAATCAGTTATGTTTGAATAACCGACCCCCATTGTATAAGGTGCAAAATAACCGACGACACCAACGGCAATCGCACCGATTGCTGGCCACCACATCCAATGGATAGGAAGCTTTTCAAATAGATCTTCTATCAGGTATATACTTTTAGAAATATATGCCGCTAACACGCCCATGACCGCTCCCATTACAACGTAAATAATCAAAGACTGGTAACTAGGCAGCGGGATATCCGGCATCCCAAACATCGGCTCTTGACCAAAAAACACGAGATGCATCGCCGCACCTGTCGCACATGCAAGAGCTACGGGAATGATAGACCGTGGAGAAAACTCAAAAAGCAAAAGTTCGATCGCCAAGAGCACGGCGGCAACGGGTGTCCCAAAAATAGCGGCCATACCAGCCGTGGCACCCGCCGTCAGCATAATTTTCCGCTCATTCGGCGTAATTTTCATGATCTGCCCGGCAAAGGAACCTAAAGCCCCCCCGGTAGAGATAATTGGCCCCTCAGAACCGAACGGTCCCCCACTACCTATTGAGATCGCCGCAGACAAAGGCTTTAAGATGGTAATGATCGGTTTGATCTTACTTTCATTTGTAAGCACTTGTTCCATAGCCTCGGGTATTCCGTGACCACGGATCGCAGCAGAACCCAATCGAGCCATGACACCTACAATTAAAGATCCAATAATCGGAATAAAGATAACATACCAACCCAATTGGTGACCTTCGGGCGTATTCTCTACAAAAGAAAATTCACCGTAAAAGAAAAGATTAGTTATCAAGTGAATAAGTTCGACCAGAACTTTAGCAATAACACCGATAATTAAAGCATTGATAACCGCCTGGATGCTTAAGTACAATACCCTTTGGGAAACGGATGGTCCCGCTGGCTCTAATTCCTGATTGTCAACATCAAGAGAAGGGGCAATTGGGATTGATGCTCCTTTTTCTTTTTTTCTAAACATGAACAAATTTTTTGCAAAAGTATGACCTTAATCATAAAAAGAAGCATATTCTATAAAAATATTTTACATTTTTTATTACCCAGACAATATTGTCTAATAACCACACATTGCAAATAATTTGTTTATTTTAGCATATGAATAAACACCCACATTGTTTTTTGTGTAAATACTGTCTACCTGAGTGGCAAACACTCATTGAGACTAAGGCCACTATTCAGCAGTTCAAAAAAGGAGAGTCTATATTTAAGGCAGGCGATTCCCTCCACGGTTTCTATTTTATCCATGAAGGCAATGTTAAAATCCATAAAAAATGGAAGAACAATAAAGATCTCATTATCAAATTTGCCACCGCCGGAGATATCTTAGGTCATCGTGGACTTTCCGATCAGAAGCATCCTGTATCAGCGACCGCACTTAATCGAGTTAAGCTCTGTTTTGTCGATACCGAGTTCTTCGAAACCACCTTACTTGTCAATCACAAACTTTCTTATCAGATGGTTCTATTCTTTGCTTCCGAACTTCAAAAGACCGAACAGAGCATGTACAACATGGTGCAAATGGACGTAAAAAGTAGAATTGCACTCGCTCTATTAGAAATAACAAACACATTTGGTCTCGATCAAGATGGATTTATCAATTCCTTATTAAGCAGACAGGATATTGCTTCGTATGCAGGTACAACCTATGAGTCGCTCTTCAAGACATTAAACGACTGGAAGAATAAACGTATAATTGAATTATTAGATAAACGAATTAAAATAATCGATACAGAAACCTTAAAAAAACTAACGATAGAGTAACTTTCCATCTTTTACCGTAGCTGCTGAAGTATAGGGATGCTCTTCAACTTTCTTATCCGATAAAATATGTAAAACAGTCCAACCTTCTAATTTCATTATATCTGCTATCATGCTTCGGTGACACCGCCACCAGACTGCTTCCGCGCACATAATACATACATTATGATTAGCTGTCTTCTGCTCTAAGGCCTCCAGACCATCTCTAAATTCTGATGTCTCCATATAGTCCGCATAACCCCTAAACGAATCGTTGCGCCATGCCGTATTCACAGAATCTTTCCGAACCTTCCGTCGTCCTCCTAATATCAACCAATGCTCATAATGGATCCCCTCAGTTTCCAGGTCACTCTCAAAATGCTCTTTATTAAATTGTGGAAACTTATTTGAACCCGGCAGACTTCTAACATCAATCAAAAGGTCGATTGAATTTAATTTTAGAAGTTTTACAAACTCATCCCAAGATCGAGTTGAGTGCCCTATGGTCCATATCTTTTTTTCTTTCGCCACATTAATGATTTCTTATGTTCTATAGATTGCGACTTTAACATCACCCTCACCTCGATTCGATATATATACTTGATAATCGCTGTCCGCAATCTCTTCTAATAAATACAAAGGAACGCGCTTATGGTTTACATAAAGAAGTTCATCCTCCTCCAAATCGGGCAAAATACCTAAAATAGCTTCCATAGGTCCAGGAGCTTGGAGGTCACGAACATCAATCTCCTTCACTTTTTCAAATCTAGTACAAACCTCTTCAAACTCCCTTTCATCAACCATCCTTATCTTTTCCGAGTCAGTTTTTTCACCTTCAGTTGCTCTATTTCTATCAGCAGGATCAGCATTTGGGATTTCATCTTTCGCTTCCGAGGCACCGTTTACCGATTTATAGAAATAAGTATGATACTCATCAGCGGATACAGTTTTCGTAAATGTACGAACACCGTCCTTTTCCAGTAAGCGAATTAGCGGGACGGGTATGAACTTGTTAATAATACAAAGCGCCTCATCAGGTGAAACAACTTTAAATTTCTTTAAGATCTCCTTTAAAGGATCCTCTCCACTCGCCAGTATTCCTCGAACATCGAAAACATGGATTGAA
Source organism: Albibacterium profundi (assembly GCF_042159835.1). Taxonomy (NCBI): domain Bacteria; kingdom Pseudomonadati; phylum Bacteroidota; class Sphingobacteriia; order Sphingobacteriales; family Sphingobacteriaceae; genus Albibacterium; species Albibacterium profundi. Next base: position 264,096 of record NZ_JBBVGT010000001.1, read on the forward strand.
GTCCCGGGTAGATCGTTGAGCCAAGTCGGTGTATTTTCCTCGATCGTATCTTCTTGCCCGTCACTAGTCATTATAAAACCTAGCGGCTTCAACACCCTCGCAAAGTCTGCAACATCGCATCCGCCCATTTTCGCAGCTTCGGCGATTGTTACACGCGAAGCCATTAACTTCCTCAGTATGGGGTTTCGCAACTTCTCAAATGGCTTAGAGAGCTTAGCAATTGCTTCAACACTATTTTTATTCCATTTTATTAATTCTGAAATTTTGGTCTTAGCACTAATCTCTAATGTTTCCATTTCTATTTAATTTAATTGGCAACGATGTCAAAATAGGTTATTAAATAATATAGTGCCCAACCAATAAAACCAATGAGAATAATCCAAACCCAAGCGGGAATACTTTGAGGTGTTTCACTCCCTTCAATATAAAACTCGCTTGAATTACCTTTCCCATAGGCATTGATCATCAAAGGCAAAACACCATCCACAACTGCATTCTCTTTCAAACCTTCAATTGATATAGCCGGACCATTTCTAACTTCAAAAGGGACAATTCTGATGCCCTCTTTCCCATTTGGGTCTTTGCTGACTATTTTCAGCGTATGTTTACCATCTACCAGTCTAGTCGTATCCAATTCAAATTTAACCGGTGCAAGAAAGGACGCAATTGGTGTTGGTTCGTCATCAATAAACAGCAATACACTACTCTTATTTTTCATTCTATTCGCTGATTTGTTCATTTGAAAGTATAAAACGTTTGATATGAGTCTTGGATTTCTCTCCTGGTTTTACCAAAAATTTAATTGAAAAAACCAAGGTAAGCACCACGATAATCCCAATAAACCAGACGATAACCATATCCCAATCACTCTCGGGTCCCGCGCCGTGAGATATCCCCCTTAATAACTTTGGCTGCTGTTTCTCACAGGCAGGACAGGCCCAACTGGCTAGCGCCGGCAACATCAGCATTACTACTAAAAAAATCTTTTTCATATCCTAAATATTAACTAGTATACACTTATTGTGTTACCATTTCCATAATTTTTGCTACCTCTTCCGCACTCACCTCCGAAGCATCATTCCCCCAATTAGTCCTTTCATGCGTCATAATAGCCGCAATTTCTTCTGCAGTTAAATTAGCCGTTTTCCCTACCGCAGGCATCGGCCCATACCCTTCGTTAGCCCTTGCGTTGTAACCATTCATAATAATGTCCACAAAAATCTCAATATCATCATCTAAAACCACCGAGCTACCCGCCAAAGCAGGGAATGCACCGGGAAGTCCTTTACCATTGGGTTGGTGACAAGTCTGGCAATGGGTTGCATAAAGCGCGGCACCGTCAATTTTCGGCGCAGCCGCATCTGCGCCAGCTGCTTCTCCTCCTCCACTAGCCTGTGCCGTTTCTGCATTCCGTTTATAGATAAATTCTGGCATAATCTCGCCCGTTGGCAATTCAGTTTGTTTAAGCGATTGTAAATAAGCAACCAGATTCAGCGCATCTTCAGTAGCCACCACCTTTCCTTTCTTACCGCCCATAAACTCTTCGGGCACCGCCACGACTACATCATCAAGTCCTACATTTTCGCGAATTTCAAATAACCATGGATATGCTGGCATGATCGACTCGCTCACCACAGCTCTTGGATTATACAAATGCACTAGATTCCACTCCAAACTTGGCTGACGATTCCCCACGTTGATTAAATCGGGGCCCGTACGTTCAGTTCCCATAAGGGTAGCCGTATTTCGCCATAGGTCCTGGCGTTTTATACCAGCATAATCAGCTGATATACTTGGTCTGGTTCCCCACATTTTATCCATTTCCACATTCCGAACCTGTTGCGTATGACAAGCAACACAACCATTAGCAATATAAAGTGCCTTCCCTTTCCTAGCTGCTTCGCTTAACGGCTCAGCATTGGGGAGCGGAGCGTTACGAGCCTGGTTATCCAATGCCGGCATAATCGCCACAAATAAAGTGAGCAAAAGGAACAAGACAGCTGTCGCTGTAAAAAGACTCTTATGATTATTAAAAAACTCCATCGTATTATTTCATTCTAATTGTAATACCTCTAAATTCTATTCGTTCTCGTTTCCTAGCTCTTTCTCTAGTTCCGCCAAGGCAAGATCTTTCACATCAGTCGCCGGACGGTTTACCCACATCCTGTATAGGTTATAAGCAAACACCAAATGAGAGAACCACATTAAGCTACCACCTATCGCTCTCCACAACCAGTGAGGAGCCATCATAACCACACTATCTATAAACGGTTTACCTTCCATCCATGACAGGCCACGCATTGTGCCTCCAATCATTAAGGGAACCGAATAAAACATCAAGCCTATTAATGCCAACCAGAAATGTGCTCCTACTAAAATCTGAGGAGGTTCTTTTCCCGTCAACCTTGGTATAATTGCATACATCCCAGCCCATAAAAAGAAGGTAATAATTCCGTACATGGTTAAATGAGAGTGAGCAACTGTGAAGTCAGTAAAATGCCAAATAAGATTTGTTTCTCTAAACGCTTCTGCAGTCCCTTGCATCGAACCCGTAAAATAAAACACTATACCCACGATAAAAAATGGCAAGGTATAGCTATCAGAAACCTTATACCAAGCCCCTTTAAATGTCATAATAAAGTTCGTCGTACCTGCTACTACCGGTATAACCATGCCGACACTACCCACGATAGCGACGGTCTGCAACCACCAAGGAATCGAACTAAAGATAAAGTGGTGAGTACCTATCAAAGTGTAAAACAGAATCTGTGTCCAATAGGCTAGAATACCCAGGCTGTAAGAGTAGATAGGCCGATTGAGTTGCTGAGGGAGATAGTAATAGACAATCCCCAGCGTAAACATCATAAACCACATGCCCACCCCTTGGTGCATGTAATAGCCCTGAACAATGGTTTCCCCGAGACCATCTTGCCAAAATGGCAAATAAGCCACGAGGGTGATGACAATAGCAAACATCAACCCTGCTACCATATACCAGTTTGATATGTAAATTTCCTTGGTTTTCCGCTTAGCGATCGTTTTAATAAAATTAATCAAAGTCAGAATCAGTGCCACCGCAAAAGGCAACATCACCGGCCAGATGTATTCACGGAATTCCCCGCCACCATTATTAATACCGGCCATTAATGAAATAGTACCCGCCAAAACCGTGATGTTGATGAGTATAAGTGCAATCCAACCCAGCTTGATACTGTAAAGCTTATTATTGCCGACTCGCGGAACAGCGTAATAACCCAAGGCTAACATACCCAATGATGCCCAGCCCCAGAATACCGAATTCGTATGCACCGGACGCAAACGTCCGAAACTCAACCAACTGGCTTGATCAATATCCGGTGCCACGAACTTAATTCCAACATACTCACCTACCGTAGTACCAAAAATCAACCAGAAGGTGGCGGTCAATGAGAACCAGAGCACAAGTTTCGTAAGCTTCGGATCTACCGGAGGTCTTTTAGTTGCTCTCTTTTTCGGCGCGACAACCGGCAGCGAAGGGTCAGGATTCTCTCTGATCAAACCTCGATCATCTCTAATTTCGCGATCACCCGAAAGCTCTTTATGTGACAACTGATACTCTATCGCCGACTTCCGATCTAGAATATTCTTCTCCACCTCATCATCAGGCAAGGATTTAAGATATTCAGCAAGCTGCTTGGCCTCCACCCTTTGCGAATGATTATAAATTTTCCGAACCGAACGCCTAATACGAAAAGCCAACAGCAATAGTGCAACAATTACCGGAATCGCAATCAAGATAACTGTAATAATAACACCCCCATTTGCTGCCAAACTGCTGCTGTCAGTCGGCGCTTGTCCGATAATCAAAAAGCCCATGACTTTTTTACTATTATTCAAAACGCCGCGTTTCTTCAAATCCACCAAGGACGAAAGCTGTTTTGCATCGAAGGTTTTTAAGTAATGTTCAAACTTACTTCCCAAAGCAGGTGTCTCCTGAGAAGATTGCTCTTTTATCTTCCGGATCTTAGCCATAATAGAAAAGGAAAACACTAACAGAATAAGGACAATCAGGGTTAAAAGCACAACGACTCCCGATAGCCAAATATTCAAGGATAAAATAATTAAAGACATGATGTTGGGTTTTGGGCAAAGTTATGAATTATAGATAAAAGAGTAGAAAGTATTTTAATATTTTATCGCAATTGATGTACGAATGCGAACACCAGCTGTTCATTATCGTACAGTTCATATAAAGTACGGATATCCATCAGAATGATCCTTAACTAATTACTAAGAATGGTATATTTGTGGTAAACATAGATTTCATGATCCAGGCACGCATACTTATTATTGATGACGACCCCGATGTTCTCACAGCTGTACGTTTATTATTAAAGAAAACAGTATCAGAGATCCTTATTGAGAAGAACCCTGAAAAGCTCCCATCAATTCTTCACGATCAACAAATTGACCTCATCATGCTAGATATGAACTTTAAAAGTGCTATCCATAGTGGGAACGAAGGTCTGTACTGGCTAAGTCGCATTAAAGAAATCAAACGCGATATCCCTGTCATCATGATTACTGCCTATGGAGCGATCGATCTGGCTGTGCAAAGTTTGAAACAAGGGGCGTCCGACTTCGTCGTAAAACCTTGGCATAACGACCATTTGCTAGAGGTCGTAAAAGATCTCATTTCAAATAAGAACAAGTCGAATAAAAAGACGAACAATCAATTAGTCCTGAATGATATTATCGGTGAATCAGATATTATGAAATCCTTATTTCACAAACTCACTAAAATAGCACCAACCGACGCCAATATTCTAATACTAGGGGAAAACGGAACAGGAAAGGATCTAATTGCCTCGGCTATACATAAACAATCCAATCGCTCTAAGCATCCCTTCGTCAAAGTCGACGTCGGCGCACTCACCGATAGCCTTTTCGAGAGTGAACTATTCGGACATAAAAAAGGCGCCTTTACGGATGCACGCGAAGATCGTGTCGGTCGTTTTGAAATGGCCGACAAAGGCACGCTCTTTCTCGATGAGATCGGGAATATCTCCCTATTACAGCAGTCTAAATTATTAACGGCTTTGCAAAATAGGCAGATTAGTCGATTAGGCAGTAATCAGTCAGTAGATGTGAATATTCGTCTCGTCTGTGCCACCAATGTGCCGTTGAGGGACTTAGCAGACGAGAATCGTTTTCGCAAAGACTTAATTTATCGCATCAATACCGTTGAACTTCAAGTACCTCCTCTCCGAGAACGCGGAAATGACATCCTCCTGCTTGCCAAGCATTTTATCCAGCGATATGCAGACAAGTACAACAAACCTGCTCCCGAGTTGGACTCAAGCGCAGAAAGAAAATTACTGAGCTATCATTACCCGGGAAACGTTCGAGAATTGCAGTACAGCATTGAGCGCGCCGTCATCATGGCTGAGTCTGAACTACTCACCAATGAAGACTTGATTTTTTCACCCCTTGAAAACCCACAAACACAAGCTTCATCCAAAACAGACGAACACAATCTGTTGGAACTAGAAAAAATCACCATTCTTAAAGTGATTGAAAAGCATAGCGGGAATATTTCGAAAGCGGCTAAGGAATTAGGTATCACAAGAACCGCATTATACAGAAGATTAAGCAAATACAATATCTAATCTTATGAAGAAGTTTCGCAGACTTATTCTACTGAGAGCCTTTTTACTATTCGTGGCACTCACATTTTTTGCTTGGCTTCTGCTTAAAGGCGAGTATCTCTATGCCGTCTTGTTTTTCCCATTCTGCCTTTGGTTGCTATGGTTTACCATCCGGTCACAAATTCGCACCTACCGTGAACTTCAGGACTTCGCTGAAGCCGCCAAATACCGTGACTTCACGCGACACTTTTCTCTTACCCATGCTAGCGTTGAGGTAAAACCATTACGTTCCGCATTCAACGATATCAATGACGTCTTTAAAAGCATCAGCAGCGATCGCGAAACGCAACATCAATATCTGCAAAAGATCATGGAACTTGTTGACACCGCAATCGTGTCCTACGAAGAAAAGACAGGCAAAATGATGTGGATGAATGATTACTTTAAAAAACTATTTAATATACCTTATATATCAACTATATATGCGCTAAACAAAAAGAATAAAACTCTGTATGAAAAAATTGTAGAAACAGAACCTGGAGACAATAAATTACATACATTGGATACTGCTGAGGGGCCAATCAAGTTGCAGCTGTATGTAAGTAGTTTTCAGACTGCACAAGGGAATTTTCGTCTCATTACCCTACAGAACATCAACGAGGCCTTGGATGAAACAGAAGCCAAGGCCTGGCAAAAGCTTCTCAGTGTTCTTACGCATGAAATCATGAACTCCATTGCGCCAATTTCCTCCTTGGCTGATACGCTGAAAAATCGACTCGATTCATTACCCTATACAGAAGAACTAGAAGATATCAGAACAGGCACAGAAACCATTAAAAGTCGAAGTGAGGGTCTATTAAAGTTTGCGAGAACCTATCGTACCTTGAATAAAATCACCCAACCCGACCTGGACAGTATTAAGGCCGCAGATCTGTTCGAGAACCTCTACGTTCTTTTAGAACCTTCAATAATCAAGAAGGATATTGAACTGAATATCATCTTAAAAAACCCATCACTTGAATTAAAAATTGACATCAATCTCATCGAACAAGCCCTCATTAATCTGCTATTAAACGCAATCGAAGCAGTCAAAGATGTTGCCAATCCCACAATCAATCTCCAAGCGATCGACGACAACGGCAAAATTCAAATCAAGGTCACAGACAATGGAATAGGAATGAGTCAGGAAATTCTTGACAATATCTTCACTCCCTTTTTCACGACTAAAAAGAGTGGTAGCGGAATCGGCTTATCCCTCAGCAAACAGATCATGCTCATGCACCGCGGCAACTTGTTCGTCAGCTCCGAACTTGGCAAAGGGAGCACCTTTACGCTGCAATTCTGACCGTTAATTAATGGATCCTTCTAGGATCCAGCTTGAATCACCTGCCCATCCAGTAACTCAATAATTCTGCTGCCGTATTCAGCGTTCTTCTCGGAGTGAGTCACCTGAATAATCGTAACACCATCTTCCTGATTTAATTTTTTAAAAAGCTCCATGATCTCTTCGCCTTGCTTAGAATTCAAATTACCGGTCGGCTCATCCGCTAAAAGAACCTTCGGTTTTCCAGCTAAAGCACGAGCAATCCCTACAATCTGTTGCTGTCCTCCCGATAGCTGATTCGGGAATAGATCCTTCTTCCCTACAATACCAAATCGGTCCAACATATCCGCTACAATAGCTTTACGTTCAGACGACTTTAATCCTTTATATATCAGCGGCGTATCAATGTTTTCTGCAACTGTTAATTCATCTATTAAATGATAGGCTTGAAATACAAATCCCATATGTTGCTTATAGATCTCAGCGCGTCTCTTTTCTTTTAATTTGAGAACATCCTCATTCCGACATAAATAAGCTCCTTCATTCGGCTCATCCAGTAAACCGATGATATGCAAGAGGGTCGACTTCCCCGAACCTGAAGGTCCCATAACCGACACGAACTCACCTTCCTGAATCTGCAAATTAACGTCCTTTAAAACAAAGGCTCGGTTTCCACCGACATTGTACCATTTAAAAATATTCTTTAGTTCTATCATCTCTATATTTTAATATCTGTGTTTTTACTTTATGCTGCTTGCTCCCCGAAGTGACTATTCCGTCCGTAAAGACTTAACCGGATTCACCATCGCCGCACGTAACGACTGGGTCACAACAATCAACATTGCTACAAAAAGAACAATAATCCCTCCCACGATCATAAGCCAAACCGATACATCAATCCGATAAGCAAAATTATCAAGCCATTGGTTCATGATCCACCAAGCTAAAGGAGCTGCAAGGATAAAAGCAATACCGATTAGCCGTACAAAATCGCCTGACAACAAATATACGATCGTCGAAACCTTCGCTCCTAATACTTTCCGCACACCGATTTCCTTTACCCGTTGATTCATCATCAATAAGGCTAGCGCAAATAAACCCAAGCAAGAGATAAAGATGGCAAAAACAGCTCCATTTACAATGATTTTTGAAAGGCGTTGCTCCTTCTCGTACATACGTTGGGTATTTTCGTCCAAAAACGACGGATTGCTTTCATATTTCGGGTTGACCGACTTCCACACATTTTCAATGCTGGCCATTGAATGCGACAAAGCGTCCGAATTCAGTCGCACGAAAATATAAGAAACAGGCCAATTCGAAGGTTGCAGACACATGGTCAGCGGCTCAACTTCCGAATGGAGCGTTTTAAAATTAAAATCGTTTACGACACCGATAATCGTCAGATCTTCACCGCTGATGTCTAGGGTTTTCCCAATAGGATTCTCTTCGCCTAATAAAGCTGCCATTTGCTCGTTGATCAAGACCGATGTAGTGTCAGTTGAAAAACTTCTTGAAAAATCCCGGCCTTCCAGCAAATCGATCTCCATCGTCTTCAAGTAATCATAATCCACTCGTAACCAGTTTGTTGTAATGTGTCGCGATTGGTAATCAAAGCCCATCTTAGAAGTCATCGACGCACCATCTAATCCCATTCCCATATTGACATCAGTGCCCGTCACGCTCGTCACTTCGGGCAAAGCCGCTAGTTCTGTTCGCATTCGCTGCAAGGCCACTTCCGGATCTATATGATTCCCAATCGGAATACTGACTACTCCTGATTTATTATATCCCAGTGGTTTTGTATTCATGAAATTAATCTGCTGAACAACAACCAAGGTTGATATCACCAGAATAATCGCAATGGCAAATTGTCCAACCGATAGTGCTTTACGTAAATTCTTTCCCGAATCAAGTCGGATACCCGTCCCCCGCAACACATTCATCAGATTAAATCGCGTCATAACAAATCCCGGATAGGCGCCCGCTGCCAGGGTCACAACAAAGAAGAAGATTAGGAGCAGCAGGCTATTCTGTAAGGTAATTAGCTCGCCAAACTGCAGATTATAAGCCATCAATGCGTTAAATTGAGGTAATATAGCCCAAGCCAGTGCCGCGCCAACCAGAAAAGAAAACAGACAGATCAAGAAAGCCTCCATCCAAAACTGAACAACCAATTGAAAAGGTCGCGCTCCCAAAGTTTTCCGCATACCAATTTCCTTGGTTCGTGTGAAAGAGCTGGCAAGCGATAAGTTGATAAAGTTGGTGCAAGCGATAAACAGAATCAAGGCGCTTATGATCAATAACATCCATGGGAAAAAACTGGCAACATGGCTGCCACCCGGACTCATGGAATTAAAATGCATTTCAGAAAGAGGTAAGAGCTTTAACGATTTGTAGGCTCCATCGCCATTCACTTGTGCACCGTCACGTTTCAGATTGTCAATTTCACTTTTAAAATACTTCCCTATGAAAGCTTTACTATCCTCCTGAAATTGCGCTGCAGAGACCTGATCAAGCAACTCCACATACACCGTATGGTTGCGCCAATCCCATTTATCCATACCCGCTAGGTAACCTGGATAGTTCTCAAATCGCACAAAAGCATCAAATTGAAATGTTGAATTAGAAGGAAAATCAGCTAGCAGCCCGGAGACGGTATATGGTTCCCAAGTTCCCTGCATGTTTAACTCAACTTGCTTTCCGACGATATCCAGCGTACCGAAAAGTTTCTCCGCTGCATATTCCGTCAGGGCAATATTCTTCAGATCACTTAGAACTGAGGACTTTTCACCTTCAATTAGCGGAAAAGAAAACATATCCAAAAAAGAAGGGTCAACAAACCGCGTCGTCATGCCAATTTCCTTATCACCATGCCGTACCAGAACACCACCTGCATCGCCGTAGCGGGCAATATTCGCTAAGCCTTTTAACTCGTCTTCCGCTGTCGGAGCAAAAGGCACTGGCATTGTTGCGCTCTCATCCTTACCGGTGACCGGGTTCGTTTCAAAGTAGACCTGATAAAGCTTATCTTTTTTTACATGAAATCCATCGAAAGACAGATCAAACACAGCGGCTAAAAACAACACGACCGCCATGGCGAAGGCTATCGTTAACCCGATGACATGCACTGCGGTGAACAACCTGTGCTTCAACAAGTTCCTAAATGCAATGGTAAAATAATTCTTAATCATCTTCTAAAATCTTATTTCATTACCTAAGTAATAATCAATCACCTTCGTCCGATACAATAGATTGTATTTACTATTAATAAAATCAAATTCAGCTTTATTCATATTGGTCTGAGCCGTATTTAACTCGATCGACGTAGCCAGACCTACATCATAACGTTCCTGAAATACCTTATACGTTTCCCGTGAAGAAGTAAAAACCTCTTCTGAAGACTCGTACCGTTGCTTCGCTGCATTCAGGTCCAATACCGCCTGGTTCACAATCTTATTTAGGTTATTTTTACTTTGCTTCTCTGCAACCTTTGTATTTTCATATATAATTTTAGCCTTCCGGACTCCAATCCGCGAGCTTAGATTATTAAAAATAGGAATACTCAGCGAAAGACCAATATAGCGACTGTAGTTATCACGCAATTGCTGTCTAAAGGGGAAAATCGCACCATTCTGATCAAGGTATGAACTTGTATAGCCGGTGCTTAGACCAGATGATAAGGACAAGGTCGGAAAATACCGGCCTCTTGCGATGTCCACATCTTTCTCCGCTGCCAAGGTATTATACTCGGCCATTCGTATCTCCGGAAAGAAATTTAACGCTTTGTCATATACGCCAACAGCGGAATAATTAGCTACCAAAGCTTCTACATCTTCAACATTCGGACTTTCCAACACAATTTCTTTTTCCGAATCAATCTCCATCAATTGTTTCAAATTCAGTATCGATAACTCATAATCGTTACGTGAAGTCGTTATATTCAGTTGGTCGCTTGCTACCTGGCTTCGCGCTTGCGATACGTCGGCTAAGGTTCTGTTTCCCACCTCCATATTAATTTCTTCAACCCGCAATTGCTCTTCAGACAAGGCAAGTTGCTGACGACTAGCCGACCAAAGCTCCTTATGGGTCAGCGCCTCAATGTAGGTTGTAAACACCTGTAGAACCAGGTCATATTCCATTTGATCCACATAGCTCTGATCCGACTGCAACAGCAATTTATTGGCGCGAATTTGATTGATACGTTGAAAGCCCTGAAACAGGGTAACGGATAAGCTCAAGCTCCCGTCAACCGATTTATTCGTCGTATTCCCCACCTTTCCGGTCTTTTCATCAAAATAATTACCACCGCTTAGACGGCCTCCTGCTGAAGCACCAAGGCTCGGTAATAAGTTCATTTTTGATTGGAGCACATCCTGATCGGTTAAAGCCGCTCGGAACCGTGCTTCCTTAATCTGCAGGTTATTTTCCAGTGTGCTGTCGATTGCCGATTGCAAGGTAATCAACTCTTGTCCGCTCACCGGCATGATAAAAACCGTGAGAATAAATAGAATCGCTAAAAGTCGGATATTCATTTTGTACATTTCAGACTATCCTATTACAGGCTATATGCCACAACATTAATATGCTGATAAACAGAGCACTGCGCATAAAGCATTGAAACAAACTGTTCATTTCCGAACAAAAGCTGTTCATTAACGAACAATCAAGACCAATTCATTAGATTTGTATACACATTATATGAAACAGCCATATGGAATTAGGATTATGCACATTTGCTGACATGTTACCCGATAAACCGGGCAGCGGGGCGAATGCCCATCAACGTATCAGTGACTTATTAGAGGAGATCAAATTAGCCGATGAGCTTGGTTTAGACGTCTTTGGCGTCGGTGAACACCATCGTCCTGATTATTCAGTATCCGCCCCTGCTATTATTCTGGCAGCAGCAGCTTCCGTCACCAAGAACATCAAGCTAAGTAGTGCTGTAACTGTGTTAAGCTCTGATGATCCTGTCCGAGTATTTCAAGACTTTTCCACCGTGGATCACCTTTCCGGCGGACGTGCGGAAATCATGGTCGGGCGCGGTTCCTTTATCGAATCATTTCCTCTTTTTGGATATGATCTAAACGACTATAATGAGCTGTTTACAGAAAAACTTGCGCTGCTTTTACAGATCAACCAAGACAACGAACAAGTGAGTTGGAAGGGGAATCTAACTCCGTCGATCGATAACCGCGGTGTCTACCCACATCCTTATCAAGACAAACTGCCGATATGGATTGCAGCCGGCGGCACACCCGCATCAGCCGTCAGGGCTGCAACATTGGGTTTACCATTAACATTGGCCATTATTGGTGGTATGCCGGAGCAATTTGTACCCTTTGCAAAACTATACCGCGACACTGCCCGAAAGAAAGGTGATGACCCCGCAAAGTTACAATTTGCCGTTAATTCACATGCTTACGTAACCGAAAACTCCCAAGCTGCCAATACCGAATTTTACCCATATTACGCCGCTATGATGAACGCAGTGGGAAAAGATCGTGGTTGGTCTGCTTTCACGGAAGAGCAATTTAACTTCGCACGTTCACCCAAAGGAGCGTTAGTTGTTGGAAGTCCCGAAGAAGTCATTGACAAGATTCTTTACGAGCACGAGCTATTTGGCAATACCCGCTTTATCGCTCAGAGTAGCTTAGGTACCTTGCCTCATAAACAGGTCATGAAGTCGATTGAGCTATTCGGCACGAAAGTCGCCCCCGCCGTTCGCAAAGCTCTTCTATAAAAGAAAAGCTTTCGTCGCATCCTCTGAAGATGTTCCCCACATGTCTAGGTTTTCCTCTAAATAGGCCTCTAGGCCTTCCCGGTTCACCTGTTCTGCTCGGCGGGGCTCTTCTGGTGCTTTAATCGGGCCTGGCTGATCTATTTCTACTTTTGTAGCAAACCAAGTGACATTATCATGTGGTAGAGCCACCCCTAAGATCATTCCTGGCAGACCGGAAAAAGATTCAGGACCGCCCGAAGGCAAAATCTCGTCGGTATAGAAGGCTACAACGTAAATCGAATCCATAATCAGGCCGTTAGCACGTTTGCACTCATAGCCTGCAATTTCGCGAACCTCGTTAGTATACTTCCACAGGATCTCCGGTTGCTTATCTTTCATCACAAAGTCTTCCTCATAAATCTTCTTCACCACCGTCATGTCGCCCGTATCAAAATTAGTTAAAACCGTATTCTTTACCATCACCCACGGTTCGCTTGCATACCATCCCCGAGTAGACTCAGCCTCTTCGGTAACCTGATACAGGCTCTGGTTTTTATTAAATGAAAGGGAAGTCTTAACCGTTTGAAACTGTGGCTGATTCTTACGATAATCTTCATAAATCTTTTTCATAAAGACATTATCTTCGGTTACCCTAGCCTTCATCTTGGCAAACATATTCACTTTCTTCTCGTACTCAATCTTTCCGCTTTCTACAAAATAAGCGTATTGTCCGTAACTCAATTGCGTTCCGATTAACACCAAGCTCACTATGAGCAAGCCATTTAAAGTTTTTCTCATCAATGTATTCATCGTGTTTATTTTATTTTGTATTATTACCCATTTTATTAAAATCCCATATAATTGAGAACATGAAATACCGACTAATCGTGGTGTAGTCTGTTTGCGTAAAGCCGGTAGCATGAGCATTCCGACTGAAACCTGTGTTCTGATCCAATATGTCATTTGCCTGGATTTTCAAAATCAGTTCATCCGTTTTCAAGAATTTCTTTTGTATACTCGCATTCCAGATCAAGCGTTCAAAGTCTTCGGCGAACACTTGGGTTGCCTCCGAATAGGAATATCGGGCATCTGATGCAAGCTCAAATTTCCCCGGAAGAAACAACCTGAAATCAGCGCTGGAATTAAAACCCCAACCTTTACTTGACGAACCCTGAAGAGAAGCTACGTTCGAGCTATACGAAGGGCCGGCATATACTCTAAATGAATATTTATCCTTTTCATTCTTGCTGATGTTTAATGCAACTGATACGTTATTACTACTCGTTTTATTCAACTCCGAGTTGATAATATTATAATATGAATTTGTATTGTAGCTTAAATTTCCGCCCCAATCAAGTCCTAAACTCTTCAGCTTACTACCAAAATACATATAGGTCGAAAAGTTCATCGGTCGTTCGCCTTTTAAATTCTCATAGCTATAGATACTCTTGCCTACTTCATCAGTTGTCGTATTGTTAATAATCGCATTGCTGGTCATCGAACCATTAAAGAACCAACTGAAGTACTGACCACTCAATACTTTATAGGAATTATATCCACCGTTAATACTGTGTCTGAACGAAGGATCCAGATCAGGGTTACCCACTGAAATATTGAGTGGGTCGGTATTACTTCGTACCGGCTGAATCTGATGGACAGAAGGTTGAGAGGTACTTCCATAATAACTCAAGCGGAACGACTTCTGGTTAGAAAACGCGTAAGTCCAGTTGGCTCTCGGATTCAGGTTAATAAAGTCACGATTTAAAATATCATCGCTGAACTGATCGATCTGCTTAAAGTTTACGTTCGCTGCTGACATGGTAATATTCAGCGTATTCTTATCTTTTTTATAATTCAAGGTGGCGCCCACCTCGTTTAACATCTGGTCTAGTTTAAAATCATTACTGAAGGTACTATCCAAGTCGTTATAGCCTCCCCCGTTCTGATTAAAGGATAAAAGGCTTGATTTACTGTTGTTCAGATTGAAACGATAATTAATGGCCAGTTTTAGGGCATCAGACAAGGGTTCCGTATATGCTATGTTAGAATTAAAGACATTGCTTTCAGTCCGGTTGTTCTTTTGTTGATCAACGATCTGTGTGCTGTCGATCGACCCATTCTCCCCATAATAATCGTTGGTTGATTTCAAGAACCCGATGACATTGTCCCGATTAACGCTCTGGTTCAGACCAATGGAGATCGTACGTCCTTCTTTCGCCAGTTTTTTATTCCACAAGGCTCCGGCATTGAACGATTTGGTGTCACCTTCGTTTGAAATTTGCCGACTGCTGCTATTGAGCGGATCAAAGGCCTCGTTGAAAGTGGCCGACTGATTATCACTTTGAGAACGGCTGTCTTTAAGCGTTCCGTCGATTGTCACGCGCAACATCGATGTACTATCAAAATTGACCTCATAACGCGCATCAGCTTTGTGCCTAAACATATAATTGTTAAAGAGTTCATTTGAATTTCGGTTCATCACACCCGTCGGCAGCTCATTCTGACTGATCGTATTGCGGTCGCCATCCACTTCTAAATCACCTATCTTGTAATTCGCGTTAATACTCTCCTTTTTATCATTCCATTTATTATCATAATGCGCACCACCCGATCGCGCCAAAGGAATACCCTGACCATTGTAGTCGCCACTAAACGACTCAAGTTCATCCGATCCGGAGCTCGAAATAGAAATCATCCCGTCGGATACGTTCATATTGGTAGACCCATAGCGTTCACTATCCTGCCAATTCAAACCAATCTTACCCGTGTTCGCCAAGGTTCCATAAGCAGCAATTTTCTCGCTCCCCTTAAAGGAGTTCACCATGACCTGTCCCTCATATAAATCTTCGGTACCTATACCTGCATCTACTTTACCAAACATTCCGTTCTTGCTATCCTCTTTCAACTGAATATTCAAGGTCTTTGTTTTTTCTCCGTCATCAATACCAGTAAAGGTTGCCTGGTCGCTCTTCTTATCGTAAAGCTGAACCTTATCAACCATATCACCACGTATGTTTTTTGTAACCAAAGTAGGGTCATCGCCGAAAAACTCTTCCCCATCCACCAAAACCTTGCTTACCGTTTCGCCTTGCGCTGTTATATTGCCGTCTTTGTCTACTTGGATTCCGGGAAGTTGAGCTAATAAATCCTCCACTTTATCATTCGGTTGGATAGTGTATTTACTTGCGTCAAATTCAATCGTATCCCCTTTAATCGTAATCGCATTTCTTCCTGTAATCACCACCTCATTCAACAATTCGGACATGAGAAGCATGTTTACTTTTCCCAAATCCACCTCCTTGCTAGCCGAGTCCAAGGTAAATCTTTCCACAAAATCAGTGTACTTAGGATACGAAGCCGTTAAAATATACGATCCGGTATCTAAATCATTAAAAGCGAAACTCCCATCTTCGGCAGCCCGCGTGTAGTCAACAAAAATCGAGTCTTGTGCTCTGAGCACAGAAATTACAGCATTTTTCAATGTCAATCCCGAGGTGGTGTCCACAATGGAGCCTTGTACCTTGTAAGGGCTCTGAGCGTAGGTGGTTGATAAAACTGAAAGTAACAGCACCAGCAATAAAATAGGCTTACGCATAAAAGGTTTATTTAGTAATTTGAGTTTATTTTAAGTCTCTGTAAAAAATCTATTTGCAATAATACGATAAAAACATAAAAATACGAATTAATCGTAATAACTTTCTACTTCCTCTCCTGATCACATCTCTTAGACACAGAAGGCTGCATTTGTTACAAGGTTAAATTGTTTTGTTTATGTGAAATTAACTCCTTTACTGTATTATTCTTAAATTTTAACTATTTTTAACAAAACCTTAATTATATATGGAAAACATAAATTCACCTTTGTCTCGCAGAAAGGCACTTAAATTTGCAACAGTAACTTCCGCCACAATCCTTAGTAGCAGTTTGCTCGGCAGAGTATCAGCAGCTGAACATATATTGCCAACTGAATTACGAGGTCGAGTTAACCATTCTGCCTGCCGTTGGTGTTATGACTCTATCCCTTTTGAAGACCTCTGTATCGCCGCGAAAAAAATAGGGTTAAAATCCATCGAACTGGTTGACCCTGAAGGCTGGCCCATCTTGAAAAAACACGGCCTCACCTGTGCACTTCCTCAAGGTGCAGGATTGGGTATCGAACGGGGATTTAACAATCCCACACTTCACGACGAGCTCATCGAGAGTTACGAAACCATAATTCCTCAAGTTGCTACGGCAGGATACAATCAAATTATCTGCTTTTCAGGTAATAGGAATGGTCTTGATGATGATCAAGGATTGGAAAACTGCGCCCTAGGCTTAAAGCGCCTCATGCCTACCGCTGAAAAATATGGAGTTACCATGGTAATGGAACTACTCAACAGCAAAGTTAATCACCCCGATTATCAATGTGACCATACTGCATGGGGAGCGGCACTTTGTGAGAAAGTCGGATCCGAACGATTCAAATTACTCTACGATATCTACCACATGCAGATTATGGAAGGCGATGTCATCGCCACCATAAAAAAATACCACCCTTATATATCGCATTATCATACAGGCGGTGTTCCTGGAAGAAATGAAATTGATGAAACGCAAGAACTCTACTACCCTGCTATTATAAAAGCCATTCTCGACACAGGCTTCAAAGGCTTTGTTGCGCAAGAGTTTGTTCCGTCTCGACCCGACAAGCTAGCTTCACTAAGACAAGGTGTGGGAATCTGTGACGTATAAAAACTAACTAAACATTTAGTTTGATATTCAGAACTAAATGTTTAGTTTTACTCGCATAATCAAATACTCTTGAATATGCACCTTCGAATCATCACCCTTCTTACCGTTATACTCTCCGCTTATGAGCTTGTTTCTGCTCAGGACTCGCTGAATAACGACTATCTTTTAAATTTATATCAAGCCGGAGATTATGCCCGTGCCGCAGAGTATATCAAAAGTACGGCAACTGATTCCATGGACATATCCACTCTCAAGAGCCTAGGTTATGCGTATCGGATGGGAGGAAATCTCGCCGCAGCAGAAGAAACCTATTATGCGCTTTACCAACAGGACACCTCATCGTTCACTACAATTATGAACCTCGCCAGTATCTATTTCAATCGTGGAAATATCCGCGAAGCCTCTTCACTATATCAAAGAGCCATGCTCATTGACAGCACAAATATCAAAGTTTACCAACGGTTATCGGAAGTTGCCGTCAAGCGCAATGAAACCCTAACGGCTCACGGGTATCTCCACAAAGCTAACAGTCTTGACCCCACCAACGCTTCCGTAGCCTATAATCTCAGCATGCTGTCCATCAGTCTGCAAGCCTATGCATTCGCAGATTCCGTTGTCCACACCGCTTTGGATGCTGACCCGGAAAACATCAATCTTCTTTATGCAAAAGCCGTCACCAAAGACTATTTGAAAGACTACCCGGAAGCTCTTGCGACCTGCGAACAGTTGATGGAACTCGGCAGTGATTCATTAATGATTATGTCCATGATGGGCGCTATGTATTATTATAACAAGGATTATGAAGATTGTATCCAGACGCTTACTTGGCTTGAGAACCAAATCACCGATTTAAAAGAAGGCGACAAATACTATCTGGCCATGAGCTACTTAAGGACCAAGGAATACGAAAAAGGTTTCACCTACCTAGATGCAGCCATCGAGCAGTCTATTTCTCCGAATACCGCACGTTACTACCGGGAGAAAGGAGAAATCCAACACCTGATCGGTCACCATAAGTCGGCCGTAGCCTCCTACCGACGCAGCCTTGATTTCAGTTCCAGTGCTGTAGCCTACTATCAGTTGGCGCTAATTAACGACTACTATCTTAAAAGTGAAGACGAAGCGCTCGTTTATTACAGGCAATTTGTCAAAATGCAAGAAGTTGGTCCAGCTCAGCCCGATATCCTAGAATTTGTCCAAAGTCGCATTCAAGATATCGTAAAACCATCTGCCGGCCGCGCCCTTACTGATTCTTTAGCTCCTCCGCAGTAAATGACTTCTGTCGGTCGCCGTATTTATTTCGGATTTTGATGATATCCGGCCGGCTCACTGTCGACGCATCATTGTTCCAGCTCTGTCTGATAAAGGAAAGAAGCTCTGCTATCTCAGCATCAACGATGTCCCGATTAGAACCAATGCCTGGCATTTGACCAACAATATCTTCATATTTCTGACCATTAACCTCTATCGGGCCACTTAACCCATATAACACCAATGTAATGAGCCGGTCTTTATCGCCCGTCACCCATTCTGAATTATTCAATGGCGGGGCTAACAGATCGATTCCTTCCCCGTCTTCACCATGGCAGGTCTGACAGGTATTTTTAAATAAGGCAGCCCCTCGTGGATAACGGCTCACCAGCGGATTTACAGCAGGTCTATTCTTATTCTTCTCTATATCTCTTAAAACACTTGCCAGTCGTTTTTGAATATGCCGACTCGTGTCTACCTGATTATCTATTAATTTTGTCTGAAACTCCTGCTCAACACCTTCAAGGTTACTGATTACTGCATCTGAAACATAGTTGTTTCCTGGGAAAGCCTTTACCAGATCCACTCGTAATTGCTCTGTAGCCGACTGATCCAAATCGTCGAAGAGGTAGCTTTGGAAGGCGATATAAGGCGCAGCCAATGAATCCCTATTTTCAATCATTTCTTGTTGGATAGACAAGAACTCCTGATAGTTATCCCTATTCACTACCGCACGCATAACTACCAAAGCCTGCTCCCGTAGATTCCAGTCGTCCGATTCCAACAGCGTCATTACATCTTCTGGCTCTAAAGCCCCCAAGCCCTCCAGCGTCCATAACGAATGAATTCGGAGGAGCGGATCACTAGCCTCCTTTACATTTTCTTTCAGATCGGGCACCAATTGCATCAATCGTCTATCCACAATCAATTGCTGGGCACGATCACGCGCCCAACCGTTCGCATGCCCCAGTAACTTCAGCAGATCCTTCGGTTTATGAGAAATCTTCACCGGACTTGGTTTGCTTCCCTCCGGTATAATCTTGTAAATGCGACCGTAGGTTATAGGCGCATCCAAATCACGCTGATTAATTTCCTTTCTTAAATACTCAGTTATATAAAGCTTATGTTGAAGAATTCCACGATACATATCTACCACATACAGTGCGCCGTCCGGTCCATTATAAAGCGTAACCGGGCGGAAGCGTTCGTCATAACTTGCTAAAAACTCTCTTCCTTCATAGGCTTGTTCCCCTACAACCTTATTTCCTTCGCGCGATAGAGTATTTCGTTTGATCAAATTAGCTGACGGCTCTCCAACAAAGGCATTGTTTTTAAAGTCTTCACCCAATAGATCACCCCGATAAATCACCGGCCCACTTGCCGCTGTAAAGTTCACTAAGCGCAAGTTAGAGTCTAACATTCCCGTTTGATAACCCCTATTTATTCCGGTTGTCTGTCGTATCGGAAAAACGCGATTATTTCTCACGATTCGCTCGTTATAACCTGCAACACGATGTAGATTATTGTTATTGCTACCTAAAGACGGAAAGAAATAATCTCCCAATAGATTCTGCGAATTATTATTGTAGTAAAGGTGTCCATAATTGTCTTTTGTAACGCCCCACTGCCCTCTTAGGTGTGTTTTTTCTACACGCCACTCGCCATCTACGAGCCGATAGCGTTTATCATGATTGCTGTTGTAAATCCAATTATCCAATCCTCTCAGCAAGCCATTACTCTGATGCTCCACATTTTCCCCCGATGCATAGGCTGAGTCGACTAATTGCTTATTAATCGGCTGATCATCCTCAATATCGTAGTACCATAGATAAGGAGGTTCAGCCACCAATATCCCATCCCCTACAAAGCTCATAGCCCGCGGAAGAACCAAAGAATCCAAAAAAACCTTACGCTCATCATAGTCGCCGTCTGAATCCCTATCCTCCAAAATCACAATTTTACTAGTAGGCGCTTTCTCTCCTTCACCTTCAACATCGGGCATAAAACTTGTCATTTCCAGCACCCATAATCTTCCATCGTTATCGAAGCTCATCGCAATCGGCGAGTTTACCAGTGGTTCAGATGCCACAAGCATCACGTCGAAACCTTCCTCCACCACCATGGTTCTCAAGGCATCGCCCGGACTTAAAGGTGGCGCGTATTTTACCAAACTATCAATAAAAGCGCTGTCGATTGGGACGGTTTGAGAACTCTTTTGTACATCCGTTCCGCAAGAACTGAAGTATATTAAAAACGTAACAAATGATGCTAACGCTAGATGTTTTTTCATTTTTTAGGATATATTTTTCTGAGTTTTTCAGTTTAGGATGCTAAATATAGAAACATCAATCCTAATTTCAATACGCCATCAGGGAAATTGTGTTTTATTTTCTATTTTTAGGAATGAAGAAAGCAGACCTATATGAAATCGTCATCAAAATACTTGGCCTATATTTAATCGTAACCTTACTCAATCAAATTCGTGAGCTCGCTCTGTATTCAACCTTATTTCTCCAGTCGCAAAGTCAAATCGGACAGTTTGGTCAAAACGGACAGATGTCGATGTTCTTGGTGGCATTATTAGGAACCCTAATCGTTGCTATCTTTGTTTTCGTCCTAATTTTTAGAACAAAACAAGTAACCAAAGTAATCAGTCGCCCTAGCGACTATGCAGAAGATCTAAAACTATTTGCAGAAAAGAAAACAATCTACGAAATCAGCCTGGTTATTATCGGCTTAGTAACCCTTGTGCTCACCGTACCTGATTTCATTTTCAGATTGAAAGGTTATGTACAGCTCGTCCAAAACGATTTTCCGAAGCCGAAAAATGAAATTGCTTTTCTGATTATAGACGGCATAAAGCTTGCGATCGGGATTCTAGCATTAGTCTACTCGAAATCCTTAGCAAGTTTATTAGCGAATGAAAGAAAAACTACAAACCTAAAGCCTTAAACGTAAAGCCGCCTTTCTCGGCCGTTATTTTAATCATATTCTCACCTTGCTTTAAATCAGCTATTGGCACTGAAACATGAGTCCAGTCGGTTTCATCCGTGGTCTGCGGAACATAAACAATTCCATCTACCTCGACATCATTAATAGAAACGCGAATTCGGCCACTTCCCTTCGGATCGGCAACATGAAGTAACAGCCGGTCGATATCATCGGATACGATGTCGACTGTGTATTGCAACCACTCGCCATCTTCAATATGGAACACATAATAACCGGCTGTGTCTTCTTTGATATCCACTCCGTCGTTCCGGTAGCTCCAGCCTCGGTTACCTTGAGTATCCATTCCCGGTGTAAAATGATAGCTTGCCGTGTCTTTATCGAAATAAGCAAAGCCCTGTTTTCCTAAATCGAAGTCGACCGCCTGAATCACATCACCCTTGCTATATTTCCGGTTCTTAAAGGGTCGCGTATCATTTGATTCTACCTGCCTAAACATCGCGTCAACAACATCGGCTCGAAAGTTATTATTTTCCAATTTTAAATTATCGAGCCAAGCATTAAGTGTATGTAAAGTCTCTTCCTTACTTGGTTTCTCACCCTCACCTTTCCAGTAGCTTAGCAAGCGATCGTAACCCTCTGGTTTCTCAATTTCCCAAGGTTGATTAATCCCCATTTTTTTATTCTGCCACCAAGCCCAGCCAATCCCATGTGCTTCGCATAGGACAATCGCCTCCGTAAACCACGTGTTTGAGTTTTCACCAGACTCACCGAGCCAGAGAGGTATATTATACTTTTCGCGAAGATCCAGGAACTGTTGAATAGAAGCCTTGGTGTTCGGGTTACCGTATTTATGAAAACTTAACACCATATTATCGTCCCAGTCGGGCACAATACCCCGATAGTTATTCGCAAAACCATTGCCTTCCAAAAAGACGATGTGGTTGGTATCTACCTCTCGAATCGCTTGTGTGACCTGAACAAGAAATTCCTTGAGCGGAACGTTCTTTGTTTCATGAACACCTAGCCTATCTTCCGGATCTTCAAACCCCCAATTGGTCTCATTCAACACGTCATATCCCCCAATCCATTCTTCATCCGCATAGCGCTCTGCGAGTTTCCGCCATAAGGCGATGGTCTTTTGCCGATTGGCTTCACTTTCCCAGAAAGAAGGTTTATCCAGATTTCGATCGGAAATATTCAGATCGTGTCCTTGCCCTCCGGGTGCAGCATGCAAATCCAAAATCAGGTATATTTCATTCACTTTGCACCAAGCCAAGAGGCTGTCCGTCCTCGCGAAACCCTGCTCCAGCCAAGTCTGCTCGCCGGCCACCGGTTCATCTTCGACCGCCAAGGTGTACAAGTTATAGTGCATAGGTAGGCGAATCGAATTAAAGCCTAAAGCTGCCATGGAATCAATATCCGCCTTCCGCGTATGAAGATCCAACCAGGCATCGTAAAACTTTTCAGTTTCCTCAGCGCCCACCAGATTCTCAATATGCTCACGAATCCGGTATTGCTGACCGATAAAGCCTAGCTTAAACATGTAGCCCTCCTGAAGCATCCATCCTCCCAGTCCCATTCCTCTTAAAAGAATGGTATCACCATAGCCGTTTACAATATGGTGGTTCTGCGTTTTAAGCAAATGCTTACCAATTGCAGGCTGCTTTTGCAGTCCACAACCGGTAAACATCGCTGCTATCACAACGAGCAAGAAAAACGTTTTATTCATTCCTAATCCCGCAAGTCGTAAACGCGTACATAGTCCACTTCCATCTTTGCTGGGAAGGCCTCTTCATCAACTCCCTGCTGTCCGCCCCAGTTGCCACCCACTGCCAGGTTCAGCAACCAGTGGAACCTCTTATCAAATGGCCAGACCTCAAAACCTTTCCCCTCATTCGTTAGATGAAAAATCTCACTATCATCCACATAGCCTTTAATATAGTCAGGTGTCCAATCTACTCGGTAGGTATGAAATTCAGTCGTCGCGTTCTCAATTTTCTTCGTCGCCGTCTTCTGCGTACCAATGACATGATTGTACGCTTCGGTATGCATACTGATATGAACAACATCTTGGTCGTAACCAACATGCTCCAAAATATCGATCTCTCCCGAAGCAGGCCAGTCGCCATAAGCCCAGTCGGTCGGCAACATCCAGGCTGCAGCCCAGGTTCCTACACCCGGCGGCACCTTCGCCCGGACTTCAAAACGACCGTACAGAAAGTCACCCTTACCCTTACTTACCAGTCGCGCGGAAGTATACTCCATACCTTCCATGTCTTCTCGGATCGCCGTAATGGTCAGGATCCCGTCTGCCACACTCGCATTGTCGAGATCAGCTTCCGTATAGTATTGCAACTCGTTGTTTCCCCAACCATTATTCTGCGAACCTACATCATAGCTCCATTTTTCAGGATCGGGTAGCCCCTCATAGTCAAATTCATCAGCCCATGAAGGTGTAGCTTCAAAGCTATACTCTTTTGGCTTGATAGGTTCCGGTTCAGGAATATTCGGTTTCGGATTCTCGCCTTCTGAACAGGCAAAAGACAAAAATATAATCGGAATCAGTTTGATCATTGAATTTGTTTTTTTCATAAAATTAGCATAATTCACAAGCTTAACCATCTTAATTCGAACGTAGTGTAAATGTCCACCAGCCATCGCCACTAATCGGCACACCGATGGTCAACAGATCATAGCCTTCACCGTTCACATTCTTCTCCATCGCCAAAATATCGTACAATATATAGTCGTTTACCGGACCTGTAGGTGTCTCCCCTCCATTATGTGCTTTTTTCACACCAATGTGGGCACCTTTACCCAAAAGTCGCAACTGTCCCAACTTGTTCACACCTGTCCCTTCAGTCACCGCAAAGCTAAACGTCCCTGAATCCCACAGCTTCTGCTCACCCGTCAAGTTAGTCGCCGGCTCACAGCCCGTACTCTGATTTCCCAGATATCCATCAGCAAAATAATCGCCTTTGTTGTCATACACGAAGGTGCCTTCGGCATTAAATGAAAAGGTAAACTCATCGTTAAACTCACAGCTTCTGCCGTCAACATCACCCGGCCCACTAGACCACCACTCGCCATTATTTGGTCCCGGTCCTACTTTGAAAGCACCTGCTTCAGGGTTCAGTTTCCATGTTTTGGTATCACAACCCGCGATAAAGCCCAATGCTCGCGCATCTGAACAAGCTTCTGGGTCATTTTCACTGATTGAGATGGGTTTTGTCACACTAGACATCCCGCCTTGCGCAACAATACTCAGTTCTACTTCATAATCGCCTGCAAAAATTAAATTGGCGTCTACGGTATCTCCACTGAATGTCTGACCGCTACTTATGATTGTCCACTGTGCAATCGACGGTGTATTCGTCGTATTAATTAAACGTACCTTTCCTTCACCGAGATCCACCGCCTCAAAATTGGGTTGCGGAATCGGTTTCAACTGTAGGTCTTCACCCTCTATCTTACATCCATGCAACAACATGGTTCCCATCAAGATTGCTATCAAGGAAGATTTTATTCTATAATTGATTTTCATAATCGTATCGTTTTATTTGGTACCACCGTATTCTTTGTTCTGCTCCAATAGCGTGTTATCCAATTCCAATAAGGGTATCGGAAGCACTTCATGCTTTCCAGCCACAAAACCGCGATCAGACAAGACCGCAGCAGCATCGCCCCAACGGACAAGATCAAACCAGCGATGACCTTCACCTACTAACTCAATACGGCGCTCACGCTTGATATTTTCCAGCGTAGCGGCCACAGGATCCAACCCCACTCTTCCACGCACCGCATTCAAAAGAGCGGCTGCACGGGTCACATCTCCACCACCCCTGACAATTGCTTCCGCCTCTAACAGATAAGTTCCTGCTAAACGGATATCATACATATTTTGCGGAAAGTTCAGCTCGAAAGAACCAGCACCAGTCCACCGATCCGATTCTCTTCCGGCAAATTTCTCAAGGAAATAACCGGTATCCATATATCCCGGCGTATAGCTGGCTTTGCCTTCTGCTTCCAGTTGATGCATATCGACAATCGTATACGGATAACGCGGGTCGCCTTTCATCAGATCAGCAAGGTTCTCAGTTATTGGTAAAAAGCTCCACCCAGATACATAATCCGGCGCATCCGGACCGGCTGTATAACCACGCGGACCAACCATAATATTCAAGACGTTTCCTTCTGTACAATCAATACAACCCCAATCGCCGACCGACGTATTGGTAAATGAAAGCTCTAAAATCGACTCGCTATTGAATTTATTGTCCACGGCAAACAGATCACCGAAATCATCTAACAAGCGGTAACCATACTGGCTCGTTCCGCCCGGCTCGCCATTAACGGCAGCCAATTGCTGAGCGGCTTCGGTGAACTTCTCCTGTTGCAAATAAACCTTACCCAGCAAAGCTTTTGCCGTTCCCTGAGAAACCCTTCCAGCCTCCGTTGTCGCATCTACCTTGATCGGCAGATTGGGTAAAGCAGCATTTAAGTCACTTTCCATAAATGCATACACATCTTCAGGTGCTGCCTGTACAACCTCATAGAGTTCGTCACCCACAAGCGGATGATCGATTAACGGAATATTCCGAAAATAACGGATCAAATCAAAGTAAAAATACGCCCGCAAAAATCTCGCTTCTGCTTCAAAACGAGCCTTTTCATTGTCGTCCATTGGGATATCGGGCAACTTCGACAACAGGATATTGGCACGGTTGATCCCCATAAAGTTCCTTTTCCATAAATCCTCTTGCGGACCAACAGCCGGATCCAGGTCGTAGCTAGACCAAGCCTGAACACTTGGCACGTCCGAAGAACCGCCACCACCAGCATAATGATCGTCAGACGCTGCTGAAGTAGCCAGCACCTTGGTTACATAGGACGGACTTTGATAGCCCAAGACATCATACACGGCTACCAGACCATTGTACGCTTCTTGTCGGTTCCGATAATAATTGTCTTCCAAATCGGTTCCCTTGGGCTTTAGCTCTAAAAAGCTATCACTACATGCCTGAAAGCCGAATAGGATCAAACATGCGATTATCGATAGATATATATTCTTTTTCATTGTGTTCTTTGTTAAAATGTTACGTTAAGACCAACCATAAATGACCGTGCTTGCGGATAAATACCACGGTCGATACTCATGATCCCACCGCCGATCTCAGGATCGAAACCCGAATACTTGGTCAGCGTAAATAAGTTCTCTGACATCACATAAATCCGTGCCTTCTGTAGGCCAATCTGCTTGCTTAACAAGGACGGGATTGTATAACCCAACTGAAGCGTCTTCAGACGGAAGTAATCGCCATCTTCCAAGTAGAAATCGGATGGATTCGCAAAGTTATTATTCGGATCATCATCGCTCAATCTCGGATAACGATCGGACGAACCAGCGCCCGTCCAGCGACCCAATGCTTTTGTCGAATAATTGGCATTGTTTATATCCAATCTTCTCAAACCCTGAAAGATCTTATTCCCCGCTACACCTTGTCCGAAAACCACTGCATCAAAACCTTTATAAGCTACGTTCAAGGTGAAACCGAAGCCCCAAGTTGGCGTCGGATCGCCGATAAAGGTCCGATCCTCTTCGCCAATCGCCCCATCATTATCCAAATCAGCCCATTTAAAATCGCCCGGACGTGCATCCGGCTGGATCAAAGCACCCTCTTCATTGGTATAAGCGTCAATTTCTGCTTGCGTCTGGAAAATGCCCATGGTTTCAAATCCATAAAAAGAGTTGAAAGGCTGCCCCACCATGGTACGTGTGATATTATAACTGGACGCCTGGAAACCTGCACCATTAATAAAACTCACGCCAGCTCCGATATTGGTCACCTCATTTCGTACATAAGAAGCATTTCCATTCAGTGAGAAGTCTACCTCTCCCCAGCGATTGTTATAGCCCAATTCCAGTTCAACACCTGTATTTTTCATATCCGCAACATTTGCTGCAGGATTTCCAATAGCACCGACATAGAAAGGGATACGCGGGTTCTGAAGAATCCCTTTGGTTACCTTATTGTACCAGTCGAACGTCACACTCACCCTATTCAGGAAAGTCATATCAAAACCAATATTCGTCTGGCTCGTCTCCTCCCATTTCAAATCCGGATTGGATGGCGCATTCGGGCTATAGCCTACGGTATACATGTCAGTCAAACCGATCGTATAATTTCTACCGCCACCTACGGTTGCGATGTATGCAAAATCACCGATATTATCATTACCAACCACACCGTAACCACCTCTGAACTTCAACATATCAATGGCATCCACATCGGCTAGAAAATCCTCTTTTGAAGCTACCCAACCCAATGAGAATGAAGGAAATACACCGTATTTATTATTTGATCCGAAACGTGATGAACCATCGCGACGGATTAAAGCCTCCAATAGATATTTCTCTTGGTAATTATAGTTCACACGAGCGAAGAGCGAAGAAACCGTATGTCCCGGATTCTCATATCCGTAGGAGTTTCGCTGATCTGTCGGGATGTTATAATTTAATGAAGCATCATCAAAATTGGTTACCGGCAGGTCATAATAAGTTACGCTAAGGCCCGTTGCGCGGTTATCGTAATAAGCACCTTGGCCCACCAATACTTCAAAACTATGATCATCGATTAAGCGTGAATAGGAAACTGTGTTCTCCAGATTCCAATCAAAACCCTTATCACGCCCCCTTGTAAAATTGTTTTGTGCATTCTGGTTGGTTGCATTCAAATAGAATACCGGTGTAAAACTTTCACCGCCCCAATAAGACAATTTAGAACCCAAGGTTGAACGGAAGGTCAATCCCTCAATCGGAGTCAGCTCCGCATAAACATTTCCAACGAAGTTATCCGACCAGCCGTAATTCCCTAAGCGAGTCTGCATATAGGCAAGAGGATTTGTCATTTCTTGCAGTACATACTGCGAAATACCGTAGGGGTTACCAAAAGCATCCCGAACAACCGCATTGCTGGCATACGGACGATTTGGAGAATTAATCACATCCGGATCAGTCTCTACAACTGGTGTCAGAGGATCTAGGTTGATCGCCGCCGAAAGCGGACCTCCAAATTCGCTATTGGTATTTCCGATACCCTGACTTCTTTCATGAGAATAACCCAAGTTCTGACCCAATTTCAGCCAGTCGGTTATTTTGTGTTCTGAATTCAATCGAATATTCGTCCGTTTAAAATTCGAAATGTCGCTCGCAACAATCCCTTCTTGAGACAGATAACCAAAAGAGCCATAGAAGGTAGATTTTTCATTACCTCCGCTAACGCTCAGTTCATGGTTATGGCGCTGGGCACTGCGATTGAAGATCTGCTCTTGCCAATCAGTCCCCTCGCCAAACTCTTGTGGATTGGCAAAAGGCAAGGCGTTTCCAGCTGCTAAAGCTGATTCATTCCTTAAGGTAGCATACTCGGTTCCATTCAGCAGGCTCAGTTTACGTGCCGGCTCCGATGTACCATAGTAAGCATTGTAATTCACGCGCATAGCTCCGGCCTTACCCTTTTTAGTTGTCACCAAGATCACACCTGCTGCTGCACGAGCACCGTAAATCGCTTGAGACGAAGCATCCTTCAATACTTCGATTGATTCGATATCCGATTGGTTCAGGTAACTGATACCACCCGCATCAATAACAACACCGTCCACTACCCACAGCGGATTGTTGTTGCCAAAGGTCGTAATACCCCGAACACGGATGGTTGCTGCCGAACCCGGCTGACCGGAATTACTTGCAATCGTCAAACCTGAAGTACGCCCTTGAAGCGACTGCTCGATACGCGTAACCGGCATCGACTCCAAGTCGGCTGCCTTAACACTACTAATAGCGCCGGTCACCACGCTTTTCTTTTGCGTACCGTAACCTACCACCACTACTTGTTCCAGTTCCGTCAAGTCCTGTCGAAGGCTTACATTATAAACC
The DNA here is from genome assembly GCF_042159835.1 of Albibacterium profundi. Classification (NCBI taxonomy): domain Bacteria; kingdom Pseudomonadati; phylum Bacteroidota; class Sphingobacteriia; order Sphingobacteriales; family Sphingobacteriaceae; genus Albibacterium; species Albibacterium profundi. The sequence goes on from NZ_JBBVGT010000001.1 coordinate 293,639, forward strand.
CCTGAAGAATTCACGGCAACCTCCTCGGTCATCATACCCAATTGGCGGAACTCCAGCACCACTTCGGTCGCTGAAATTGTTAACGAATACTGCCCATCAGCATCCGTACTGGTGGAAGTCGTCCCGCCCTTGACAGACACGGTGACTCCCGGGATCGGATTATTATCGGTCGCCCCGATAACCCGTCCGCTTACTTGCAAACTCTGAGCAGAAAGCCCGAGAGCAGAAAACAGTAAGCCTAATAACATGAATACATGTAAAAATCTCTGTTTCATAAAATGAAAATGGTTAACATGGTTTAAAAATTAGGTTTAAGCCCGCTGTATCACGAACACAGGAATAAAAGTAGCGAGACAGAAAAGAAACAGAGATTTTCGACTATCTACAATACCTCTACAAAGCAGTTTTTAAAGGCAACATGACCCCTACATTACCACTACGTTAAGTTTATATTAAACTATATATCAGTGAATTAAAAAACGAGAAACTCTATTCTCCTACAAATTGCATAAGATAGGTGTGTAGGTTAGTTTCTGAGTCGATTCCCAGTTTCTTTCGAAGGCGATAGCGGCCTACTTCCACACCTTTGAGGGTAATATTCATCAGCTGGGCAATTTCCTTAGACGATAAGTTCATCCTAAGGTAGGCACAGAGCTTCAACTCATTCGAGGTAAGGTCTGGATGCTTTTCCTTGAGCTTAGCGAAGAAGCCTTCGTTTGCATTATTGAAATGAATGCTAAAGTTTTCCCAATCGTCATCCATGCGCTCGGCCGATTTAATCAGTCGCATCAGCTGTCTAGCTCCGGTGGTTTCCACACCGTCGTGCTGTTTCTTGGTGATTTCGCTGATCTTATCTTTGATCTTTGACAACACCTCACCGCGTTGCACCAAGTGCATCGTCATGTTTACCAGTTCACGGTTCTTAAAATCCAGATCTGCTTTCAACTTCTCATTTCGCAGACGTACCACCTCTTTCTCCCGTTGATCCAGTTCCAGCTGGTGCAGGTACAACTCTTTCCCGTGCTTTTCAGTCAATTTCCGTTTTTGCCTTTTGATATAATAATACAGAATCGTCAGGAAGATCAGCGCATAAATGATATAGCTGATGGTATTGGCATACCATGCCGGCAGAACATAAAACGAATAAGACAGCACCCCAGATTCACTGCCTTTGCTATTGCGTGATTTGACGTGGAAGGTATAGGTTCCAGGCGAAAGATTGGTATATTCCTTATCACTCCGATCACTCCAAGTCGACCAATTTTTATCCATTCCCTCCATCATGTAGCTGAACTCCACATTTCCGAGCTGGTCGTAAGGCGTACTGGCAAAGATAAATTGCAATGTACTCCGCCGATAGCCCAACTTCGGATTCTCGTCCGGAAATGCACCATAACCACCAAAAAGAACCAATTCGTTCATCTCATTGTCGAGCGCCTTCACACTTCTCAATAAGATATTAGGCTTGGCAGTCCGCTCCTTATAACGATTGTAATTCAGTAGAATTCCGCCCTTATCGGCCCCGACAAAAATATGATCATTATCGACCATGTAAACCGACTCATAGCCGCCCAGTACCTTATTGTTCAGTTCAGGAAAATACACAATGCTATAGGGCACCTTTCCGACTGGTCTGCTGAAATCCAACAAACCCAATTTCTTTTTACTCACAAACCAAATATTACCCGATTTGTCTTCATACATATACTGCACAGGAATGCCCTGCAAAGGCCTGTAGAGATCGGACGCCACAAATTGGTCTTGCGTGATATCATACTCATAAATACCATCGGCCGCTGACACAAGAATGCTGTTTTTGATATAGAAAACAAAATTATTGAGAGGCGAACTTAAGCCTTCATCGACACCATACTCCTTCTGCTTGAGTACTTTTTTCCAATCGGGCGACAGGAACAGTTTAAATACACCGCGATAAGGATGTGATACCCAGACCGCATTTTCCCGCTCATCAAAATGGATAAAGCGCAATGACTCATTCGATCCCACCACCTGCTGCGGATCTTGAAATCGTCCATCCTTAAAACTAATATGCTGAAGCCCCCAATAGGTTCCCGCGATGATTGTCTGCGACGGATATACACGAGATACCGGCTTGAACAACCAAGTCCCCGGGATGGAATAAATATTCTCTGCGCCATATCCACTGATATGAAAGGCACCGTCTTCATGCCCCATTAGCAACTCACCGTTCACCACATCCAGTCCCCACACCTGACCATCCGTCCCAGACACCTTTCTGAAACGTGATGGCGCCATACCAATGTCACCCTGACTAGCCGTCGGCAGTTCACTGGCATACAATCCATTCGATGTACCTACATAAAGTTTCTGTTCGATTATTTGCATAGCGTAGGTACTGATCGGATTATCCACATCGGGATGAATGTATTTGATTGCACTATTGATCGCAATGAAATCAATTCCATCATCAAGCGCCAGCCAGACATTATCGTCACGATCCACAAAAACATCACGAACATTGTTCTTCTGCAATCCCTCGCCATATACATATTTCTGTCTCACCGCTCCACTTCTATCCATAACCAGTAAACCAGAAGAAGTAGTCCCCAATGCAAAAAGCTCGTCCGAAATCCTTGCCGCACAAAACACCCTGCTCGTCGATAGCAGGTCGTCCACTTCGGTCTGCTTTCTAATCAACTGCTCTCCCACCAAGTAAAAAAGTCCGCTTTTCAAGGTTGTAACCAATACCGTATCCCCGCGGTAAGGAAGCATGTGCGTAATCGGTGAACTTTCCAAGGCTTCATGATTTGTTAGCGGCTTCCAAAAACCTGCATCATATCGCATTAAACCCTGCCCCAGTCCTTGCGCATAAAGTTCTCCATTCACTTCCCCCATATATTGCCAAGTGTTTTTCGGCTTGTCGACTGAAAACTGTTGTCCGTGATAGCGAAAAATACGGTTATTCGTCATAAAGAAAACCCCGTCATCCATAATCTCAATACGCCATACATCTGCAAATTCCTGCTCTGACTCTACAATTAGTGACACCAAAGAGTGATAAACCAATTCCCCTACCTCATTCGCTTCAAAATAACCCAACTCGTCCTGTCCGCCCACAAAAATCCGATTCGAGCTGTCGACAGCCACCGAACGCACGATCGTATTATTCGGCAGCGGGTATGAAAGCCAATGATAGCCATCAAACACCATCAGCCCCTCATTATTCCCAAAATACATCAATCCGCTAGCGTCCTGATCCACACTCCAGTTCTGCAAACCACCCTTATACAATTCATTGGAATAATTGATAATCTGAGGCACGGCAATCGTACGCTGTGCATGGACTGCCAAACAGGAAAAACAAAGGAAGGAAATAAGAAAAAGTAAATATCGGTTCATTTAGTAGTATTGGCTCGTGTATCTACTCATCGTAAATAGCAAATTCAAAGATAAATAAAATTACCATCCTCACCGTAACAGAACAATATTTAACCTTAACGAAAATCAATGATCAATATATTCTATTTACTTTAACTGTCATTCTAGATTTACTCGATATGAACAGTCATCAACCAGTGGTCAAGCAGTGATCAAACAGTCCTCAACCAGTGGTAAAAGATCTGCTTGACCACTGTTTAACTACTGGTTGTCTATAGTTAATTCAAGGTTTATATACAACTAGGTTAAAACCATTTAAGAATAATGGACTATGGAAACAAAAAAAGGAGCGTAACGCTCCTTTTTTACACATAAAACATAAAACACTCACTAATTGAATCGCAGGTTCACCGATCCGGCGCTGGTGGATGCAGAAATTTGGTGCCCACCACCATTGATAGTTCCGGTCAGTTTCCCCTTGCTATTAGTACCATTGAAATTATTAAGATTATCTGTGCTTACACGCATTCCTTTTAGGTTCAGATCGGCCGCCGAGTTCCTTGGGATTGTCAAGTTCACAGACCCTGCTGATGTCGTCAAATTTACCGCTCCAAGAAGCTCGTTGAAACTAGCGGTAGCGCTGCCTCCCGATGTTCCTGCGTCTAATATACACGAAAGGTTATCGAAGTTAATGCTTCCACCCGATGTCTTCGCATATAAGTTACCGCTTATGTGATCACCTTTGATGCTTCCACCACTGGTTTGTGCCTCAATGTCTCCCGATAGGTTTTCCAGACGGATCGATCCGCCAGACGTAGACAACTGAATATCTCCATCCAGGTTCTTCGCTTTTATGCTGCCGCCGCTTGTCTTACCATTGATCTGTCCGTCAACATTGCTAACAGTTAGACTACCTCCACTGGTTTTAAAATTCTGCCTTCCATTCAGATTAGCGATTCTGATACTGCCGCCGCTCGTATTCAAGTCGGTCGTAACATTCGTACCTGTAAGCACGCGAAATGATATACTGATGCCGTTACGCCAGTTGGTTTTATTTTTCCTTTTCGCGTAAGCTTCAATAGTGCCCCCGTTTTGCACAATCGAGATTTCATAATCACGATCCAGGATTTCTTGGATCTCGGACTTTGAGAGGTTACGATTATTATTTGGTCGCACATGCATTTCTACCGTCGTTTTACTACCTGCACTGCCGTCAACCTGGATGGAGCCGCCCGAAGTATTTACGACCAGAGCCTTAATCTCTGAGGTAGAAAACTCCTTCGTAGTCATCAAGATCGCATCATTCCCGCCCGTAAATGAAATCGAATTATTCGTGCTAAATGCGCAGCCGACTGAGCCGACCAGCAGAAAGATCGCCATCACGGTTCCGGCTATTTGTTTCGATATTGTTTTCATCAGTTTGTTGCATTTAAAATTGATTAATGATTTGAGTGTTAGTTTTTTTAATTGTTACACTGGTTCCAATATTTATTCTTGATGAAGAACAAACAAACGTACCAAAAACATAAATCGCTTATAAACAGTTATCTACAAATAAACGAAGGTAAACAAGTGTTCGATAGCGAACAAACGAGCGTTCATTAGCGAACATATTAAAACAACTTAATCCCCACGCGGATCGCGCTCTTCCCGTCGAGCACGTGTTGATCGCTCAAAGAACGACTGTACATCACCCGCAAAGCCTTCCATTGCAGGCCTAGGTGAACCTCACCGTAATGGTTGAGCTCGGAAGTGTGCAGATAATGCAGCCCGATAATCTCATCTAATTTAAGCTTCCGCAATAGCGGCACCTTGCTGGTCAGCATCCCAGAAAGGTTGTATTCTGTATGCGCTTGAAGAAAACTATTTTTTGTCCTGTGTTGGTAATAGTCGAGGTTCAGAAAAGAAGTCAGCTGCTGATCTACCAGTAAAATTTCGTTGCCATTGAAATGCTTAAAATCAGGATAAAACAATTGGTTATTATTCAAAAATGTTCCAGCTTCAATTGTAAAAGCCAGCTTGCCGGACATTCCCAGCGGTATGTTGCTCTTGTACACACTGGCGGAAACCAAATCATAATCGACATCCGACCCCAAGACCTCTTTGATTCCCTTTGTGTACTTCACCGTCAGCCGTGGATATTTTGAAGAAAGATATCTCCGGCCCGACGGATAGGTTTCATAACGATTAGAAAAATCATACGAGAGTGACATGTGAGCTTTAAAAGCCCGGTGATCATCAAAAACAGGAACATCCGTTTCGGGAGTAAAAGGATTATTTGAGGTAAGCTTATCGCGGTTCCGATCCCACAATGTAAAATCCGTAGCATTCGGCAACCAATGCCTACTCTCCCAATCGACCCCGCTGCTTACACGAATGTTGCCTGGAAAAGTATAGCTCCATGCTATAGCAGCAAACTGCTTTTCGTAGAGCTTCTTATAGTTTTCACCCAAAGCCAGTGTCGTAACGGTATTAAACAAAAATGGAAGCGATTGCAGAGGATTCAAGTCGACCACATCCGAGCCTCCCGACAGGGTAAAATCATGCTTTTTGACCGGAATCCGAGCCGTCGCATTCGCATTCAGTCGCTCATTAGCAAAACCATAGCGGACACGTGCCGACAGATTAAGATAGCGGTTCAACGTTGTGTCAACTTCCTTTGAATAGCTCAAGCCGTAATTGATGGCCAGACCTTCCACCGTGTTATAGAGCAGTGAAGTTATGGGCGATGAAAAATGAAAATACTCTTTCTTATAGCGGTTACTATGACTATACCCTCCAGTCAAGAAGCCAAGTGGCTTGAACTTATTCGATTCACGATCAACAGAGTCTAGGTATTCTTTAGATTCATTTCTCCGGCGAATGCTGTCTTTGAAAACATAATCTCTACTCTCCTCTTCCGTAAGCGGTATCGGACGATTGTCGACCCAATAATCACTATTCTTCTTATTGATATCCTCTTCGATACGCAGCGCCTCCCGAAAGAGCTTCGGATCAACATCACCCAGCAGTTCATAATCCTGGTAAATCGCTGAAAAGTAACCCCCAACATTAAATCCCAAAATACCCACTTTAAAGTCCAGTTGCGTATTAGCCGGCATCCATACTTCATCGTCTAGCGGTGTAAACAACTGTTTGATGTTCAGTGAATCTACGATGTTAATGCTCGACTCATTGTCCAATAGCAGGTTAACGCTATAGATTCGCCATTCATCTTCGACGATATAGATATCTCCTTTGTACAGAGGTTCAGCTTTCCTTTTGGGAATCACCTTAATTTTATTGATGACCAGGCCAGCTTCTTCGCTCGAACCGAGGTATTTATATTCGTAATACGAGAAGGCATTATCGGCAATTGGCGATACAAAAGGCCTACTGCTAAGACCTTCGAAAATTGGCTGATGATTTTCGTAGAAGTTCAATTGCAGATCTGACGCCCGGTTAAAGCTAAAAGCACGATTACTCCCCGACACCTTCGAGCTGATCATCTCCTCCTTGAAATGCGATGGCGGATCGACCGTAATTTCAGATTCCGACTCCGAGAGGTAGATGATCCCTCTGCGGTTAGAATCAAGCCCCATTTCTCTGCCCACCTTGTCCAAATCGACACCGAAAAACTTTTTTGGCGCCTTCAACATTCGCTGCAGCCCCTTGATATACACCTGTGCGGTGTAGGGACCCGACTGGTTTAGATGGGTTTTCCTTTTCTTAATCGCTTTCCTGATCATTTCATAAGCAGGATCTTCACCATTGCCAATCACGACCTCCTCAAGAACATAGTTTTCCTTGTTTAGTCGGATTCGGATCGAGTCGGTGCTTGGTACCTCTATGTTTATAGTTGTAGGACTGTAACCGACTGCCGACGCTACCAACTGATGTTTTCCGACTGGCAAAGTCAGCCTAAAAACACCCTCGCCGTTGGCCGAAGCCCCAACATTACTCTCGGTCTGGTAAATACTTGCAAAAGGAATGGGTTCGCCGGTATGGTCTGTAATCAACCCTACGGTGGATTGAGGTTGGGCATAGGCAAAGGTTACGGATAGGTTAATAAACACGAACAGGAGAAATGGTTTCATAAGGTTTAATGGAATTTACAAGATCAAATATCTTGAACATTATTCGTTCATAATAGCACATTTCTGTTAAAGTGTGTTAATTATTACGTAGCAATTGCCAACAAAATGCCGTTCTGTTTGTAGTGATTATTGGTTATTTTGATGAAAAGCTAAAAGTTATGAAGCAAAGAAATTGGTTAAGTGCATTGATGGTTGTTATGATTGCATTATTATCTGGCTGCGGCTCTGGTGGAGACACCATCAAAGGAATATATACTTACGGAGACCAAACGAATATGCTGGAAGATTGCACTACGGGCGACATGTACGTGATTTCGGATCAGGAGCTTGAAGAGAAATACATCTCATTTAATTTCGAGGATCCATACGTTCCGATCTATGTTGAATTAGAAGGCGTCATTCGCGACCCCAAAGAAGATGAACCACATGAAATGTCTTATATTGAGGTAAAAGAAGTGATAACGGTGAGTGAGGATACGAGTCTTTGTGGCGGGTAAGGGGTCGAGTCGGCACTTCCGTTCAAACTAAAGCTTAACATCTTTTAACACCTAAATAATGAAATAATTATCAAATTCGTAACATCAATATACCTAATTTGATGTTGCGCGATAAACGACTACTTCTCTGTATTTTATTCGGCCTGGTTCATTCCTTGTGTTTTGCGCAAAACGTTGATGACGAGGTCACCTTAAATCTTTCTGACACAACGGTAACGCTAAAGTCCGTTACCATAACTGCAGAGCGAATTTCTCCTTTAGAACGATATCAAGCAAATAAAGAGGCGTATAAAAGCATTTTCTGGAAGGGCGACAGAGAAGATATGATCCAAGTGGCGCCGCTGGGGGTAGCGGTCAATATCAACAAGTTATTTAGTGCTCTCAGCAACGAAGGAAAAGATGCACGGCGATTGCAGAAGATGTTGGAAAGCGAATACGAAATGGAGGAGGTAGATTCCTTCTTCAATAAACCGTTAGTAAAAGAAGTAACCGGTCTTGACGGAAACGAACTAAACGATTTTATGCTGAAATATCGTCCTGATTATGACTGGATCAAATCTGCATCACATTACGACCTTATACTCTATATCAAAGAAAAATTCAAGGAATTATCCGATTTATAATCTCTCGAAAAAGACAGCAGCTTTCAGAACTAATTCACGACAAACTTTCTCATCGATTCAGATAATATTATTACTTTTAATGACTCTTATCGACAATAAATGTCTGTCTTCCTCCAATACTTCTGATGCGGGCTCTTTTCCTGCTTCGTAGAGCAAATTGACAAACCGGTTCATCCTGTCTGGAGTCGGTTTTTCGCTTCCAGATATTTCCGGTTATATATTTTACTACTGTCCATCAGGTCAACGTAGTTACCGCTTATCGCTGGTTCTGAATCAAGCCGTTTCCTCGTCAGCCATTCATACAGAAATCCAATTTTTCGAGAGATTATTACAGTAATTATTCTTTATTCTCTCAATCGTTTCTTAGAGAAGAAGTAAAAAGTGTTTGATTGCAGTAGAATGATTTATGAGTATCAAAATTGAAGTAATTATGTTTTCACACCGACTACCTCTTGAATACCGCGCAGCATTTTACTCTAGAGAGAAATAGGCAATTTGTTAAAAACCCATTAATATCCCGTTTAAATATCTAACTAACAACACCCAGATCCCGGAGTACAGGTATTTCCGATTGACACCAGTTGAATTTTCGGCTTTTCAGTTGATTCTACTGGAGGTATACCACAAGCGTCCTCTGCCAGACAAGCTGTTTGTTTATTTTTAAGGATGAAGTGTTTTCCGTTAAAATCTAAGTCGTACTTGCCGATCGTTTCTGCTTGATACTCTACTTCTATTTCAGCATCCTCAATACCTAGCTTGTTTTCTGACAACTCGATGATATTAAGAAGCTTACCTGGTTTTAAGCGATGTTCAAGGTCATTAGCATTCCAAAGTTGGAAATTAACAACTTTTTCATTGCGCGTAACACCACCGCAGTCGATAAACTTTTTAGTGATCAGCCCAACCTCTGTAACGTGAAAGTGCTCAGGAACAATAGCTCCGTTTTCTAATTGGAATTCAACATTCTCTAATGTTGGTAAGATTCTTTTGATTTCTGATAGTTTCATAATAGAAATATTTTAGCAGCAGGAATTGACTTTAACATCTTGCTCGAAGAATAGATTTGATTCGTTTTTTATTTGATTCCACACCTGTTCGTCAATACAATAACATACTGACTTCCCTTCTATCGTCCCTTGAATAACTCCAATTGATTTCAGCTCTTTAAGGTGCTGAGAGATTGTTGCTTGAGCTAGACCCAGTTCATCGACAAGGTCATTACAAATACACGTATTCTGATCAATAATATACTGGAGAATCGCTATTCTAGCAGGGTGCCCTAGGACTTTAAAAAGCGAGGCTAGTTTATTTTGATCTTCTGTAAAGATCTCAGTCTTGGTGATTCCCATATTGCATGTTTTAATATCGCAATATTGCGATATTAAAATTTATTCTGAAAGATTTTTTTAATTTTAATCTTTTTTCTTTTAGAGACGGTATTTGTATATCAAACCCAAGCTTCTCGGTGACAAATTGGGGATAACATCTCGAACAACACCGACTAAGTATTTCAAACTAACTTCATTTTTTACCCACATCAAAATCAGCATAGCAGCAGCCATACCAATTGCCAATCCAATGATATTAATGAAGGTAAAGTGCTTACTCCTCTTTAGATTCCTCCAAGCTATTTTAAAAAATTCTTAATCATGACATCACATTAATCTGTATAAATTATTCATCTCGTAGACTATCCACCGGATTTGCTATCGCTGCTTTAATCGCTTGTGAACTAACTGTTATTAAAGCTATTAGTATTGCGCCCAGACCAGCTAAAGCAAACATCCACCATTGTATTTCAATACGGTATGCAAAGTCTTCCAGCCATTTGTTCATCGCCCACCAGGCTATTGGGGATGCGATGAGAATGGCAAGAAATACTGGTTTGATAAAATCTTTCGATAACATCGTCGCAATACCTGACACCGACGCTCCTAACACTTTTCGAACTCCTATTTCTCTGAATCGTAAGCTGACTGCGTGAACTACCAAACCGAAGACACCTAATGCCGCTAATAACATCGTTAGAAGACTAAACGCAGTAAATAAAGTCCGGAGCTTTTCTTCTGCTTTGTATTGCGACTCCAGAGTTTCTTTCACCATCGACATATCGAGAAATTTCTCAGGGTACATTTCACGCCATGTTGAAGCGACTGATTTCATCACCTGATGTTCGGTGCCTGGTTTGACCCTGATCAATAAGGCACCGTAGGGAGGATTTTTGTATGCTACGATAACGGTTGGCATCAGGGTCTTATGCAAAGATTCACTATTGAAATCTTCTACAATGCCAACTGGCAATATCTTCGCCTCTTCAAAAGGTTGATTTAACGAGTTGATCTGAAGGGCATCAAAGGTACCTCGAGTCATAATAGCTGGCCTCGTTGCATTAACTTCAGCTTCTAAGTCAGTTGCCTCCAGTGCGTCTGATGAGATCGCTGAACTCAAGAAGCGTCCGTCAGTTAATTGCAATCCCAGAGTTTCTGCCAAATTAGGATCACCGGCTATATACCAAAGTTCTTGTTTCTCGCCCGGGTTGAGAGGATTGTCGATCGTTTTAACCATATAACCTGCACCGTCGGATGGTAGCCAGCTGCTGATGCTTAATGAAATTACGCTAGGATCTCTTTTGATCTCCGTTTTCAGCGCATCGAGATTATTTTCAAAGGAAACATGGTTAATGCTGATTAAGCCGTCAGCATTAAAACCAACATCTTTATTTTTCATGAAATTAACCTGTTGCTGTACGATCAGCATGGCTACGACAATTACGATGGATATAGAAAACTGTGCGACAACCAAGCTTTTTCTTAACCAATTATGATTCCGATTGGTTGTCTGTAAAAGCTTGTTTAATGTGCCGCTCCCTTTGAATCCGGAAATAAGCCATGCAGGATACAGTCCTGTCAACAAACAGATAAACAAAATACTCAGCCCGCCGCCAGCGATATATTGCCATCCTGCATTCAATGTTACTGCTAGAGGGTGGCCAATGAACGCTTCCAATGGAGAAATTGATAATTGATAAAGCACGAAAGCTATACAAGTAGCGATACCGAAGGTCAGTAAGGATTCTATTAGAAATTGCGTAATAATGTACGCACGTGAGGCGCCTAACACTTTGCGCACACCTGTTTCTTTACGGCGACTGAGCGCCCGAGCCGTACTGAGATTTACGTAGTTTATGCAGGCTATCAGCAGTAAGAGTATCGCAACGCCTGAGAAGATATAAATATGCTGAATATTGCCTTTTATAATCTGATATGCAGGAAAATCACTTTTAAGATAAACGTCCTGAATTGGTTGAAATTCAAACTGAGTGACATGTTTTCTTGATGTATTATTTTTGTACCAGGTGTTTACTTTTTCTGCAAAAGCACGGTAATCGGTTCCCTCGCGAAGCAATAAATAATGCCGAACGTAGCGCCCCCAATCGTCTTTGTTTAATTCTTGTATACTTCTGTTCTGAATTAGTACCAGATCAGCCCGCAAATGCGTGTTTGCAGGCATATCATCCATCACTCCGGCTATTAAATATTCATTAGCTGCCGCTTCATATCTAGGTACATCATAAAGTATCTTTCCAACGGGATCGGTGTTCGGAAAATAATTTTCTTTGAAGCTTTTGGAAATAATGATCTTGCTGGTTTCTGACGACGGTGCTAGATCTCCTTGTTGTAAAAGGTTAATATCTAATAAGTTTTGGACTGACGTATCAGTATACAGCATAACCGAATTAAAAGGTTCGCTATCTTGCTTATTAATTTTGAGTTGGATGGGCGATATGTACAGTTCGCTATAGTCTATAACTTCAGGAAAGTTGCGCTGGAGTTCAGGGGCTAAGCCAACATATGCTGCACCGCTCTTATGCGAACCATCTGCTTGGTCAGGGTGTACTGAAACGATTCGATATAGATTATCAGCATGCTTCCAGTGACTGTCATAAGAAATTTCGTCTAAGACCACCGTGGTTACAAGCATACATGCACAAATACCAACGGTAAGCCCAAGTACATTGATAAAGGTGCTTACTTTGTTTTTCAACAAAGTCCGCCAAGCTGTTTTAAAATAATTCCAAATCATAATCGGTTTCTTTTATTCGTCTCGTAAACTGTCGACAGGATTAGCAACTGCTGCTTTAATGGCTTGTGAACTGACGGTAATAAGAGCAATAGTTATAGCTAATATACCTGCTATAGCAAACATCCACCATTGTATTTCAATACGGTATGCAAAGTCTTCCAGCCATTTGTTCATCGCCCACCAGGCTATTGGGGATGCAATAAGGATAGCGATCAAGACGAGTTTAACGAAGTCGGTAGAGAGTAATCGAACGATTCCAGAAATAGACGCTCCGAGTACTTTGCGAACTCCAATCTCCTTGGTTCGTTGGAAGGCAGTTAACGTAGCTAAACCAAAAAGCCCTAGGCAACTAATAATGATGCAGACTGTAGTTGCTAAGGTAATCAGCTTGGCAGTTTTCTGTTCAGTCTCATAAAGATTCTCAATAGTTTCATCATAGAACTTGAATTCGAAAGGGCTATTCGGGTAAATCGTTTTCCACTCCTTCTCAATCGATTTAATCGTTTCGTTCCACTGAGCCGGATGAGAAGAAGATAATTTGATATTAAAGGAATTCAATTGATCTGTAGATGTCACAATAACGAGAGGCTCGATCTTCGATTTAAAATTATGTTGATGGAAGTCTGCGACTACCCCTACAATCGGATATGCCTTTTGCTCGGCGTCATAAAGCAGCTGGCCAATAGCCTGTTGGGGGTTTTCGAAACCAAATGCTTTTACTAATGCCTCATTGACAATGTATTCATTTGTAGAATCAGCAGGAACTGCATGTCGACCAGCAATTAAGTTAAACTTATAAAAGTCCAAATAATCTTCATCGCCATATTTAAAATTAACGGAAACCTGTGTTTTGGCAGTATCTTTTTCGAAGAAAAGCACATTACCCCACACGCTATTATTCAGGGGCAAGTGACCCAAGCTAATCGCCGATATTTCGGGATACTTTTCGAGTTTTTGTTTAAATAGATGTGGATCGACATTCCTATCAAGCGACTTGTAGGGAATATTGGCAGTAATTACAGCTTCATAATTGAAGCCCATGTCTTTTTGCAAGGTATATTGTAACTGCTGTCCAATTATCAGTGCGCCTATGATGAACACTTGAGCAATAACAAACTGAAAGATAATCAGAGCTTTCCGAAAGCTTAATCGAGCACCACGTATCTTATCACCCTGCCCTTTGAGGACATTCACAGTTCGGACCTTCGTGATTAGCCAAGCTGGATATAACGCCGAAAAGAAGGTAATTAATGATAGTAGACCAACAGCGAAGAATATCATAGCCGAATAGTTATCAAACTTGGTCAGTCCTTCTGGAATAAACTCATCGAATGTTTTGCTAAATAGAAAGGATAGCGGTACTGCGAGTAAAAAAGCAAAGAGAACAATCGCAAAGGTTTCAACCATAAAGTGGGTTGTGAGCGCTCGAGGGCTACTTCCCAATGTTTTCCGAACACCAATCTCCTTTGAACGTTGAGGCAGTTGTGCGGTAGTAAGGTTAATGTAATTGATTCCAGCAAGGGTTAGTAAGAAGAATGCTATGCCAATTAAACCATAGAGTACATTTTTGTTCGCCGTACGTTCTCCACCGGAATATTCGGCAGCAAAATGTTTTTGTTGCAAAGAAAGGGCTTCAAACCATCCTTCATATTTAAATTTTTCTCGAAACTCACGTGTTAGTTCTTCGTTCTTTTTATTAATAAAATCTAAGACGGCTTTTGTTCCATGATTCTCTTTCACCTTGACAAACAGGGTGTTTCTCGAATTCATTCCCATCCATACGGTAGAAGCTAGGTCGTCTTTGGAAACGGGGTAAAACTCCTTTGCTGTAAAGCTACTAGGATAATCGAGATCTTTTACGACTCCCGATATGTGACGAACAACCGTATCATTCATTGAATAATAGGTCAGCGATTGATGAACGATTGATTCAATAGGAAGGTTTGGAAAGTATTGACGTGCCCTACTCTCCGTTAGAACCACATGATCAGGCGCATCTAATGCCGATGCAGGATTCCCAAGCAACCATTGGTAGGGAACCATTTCAAAGTAGCTAGGGAGCGTAGCAATTATGTGCTCGGGCTCTTCTATAGTTTGGTTGCTGCCCTTCGACCCTAGCAACTCAACCTTAAGCATATATTGGCTATAAACTGGTGCGACCGACTCGAGTCCCTCGATATTGACATCAAGTGAAGGCAATATTCCAAGCGGAACACCACCAAAACCACCTTCTTCTCCTTCAAAGATAGATCGGTTTACAATCTGATAAATCCTCTCCCCTTCGGGATGTTTCTTATCAAAACTAAATTCATAATCGACTATACGAAAGATTGTCCAACAGGCGCATATGCCAATGCTTAAGCCCAAAATGTTCAGTGCGGTGAACAATCGGTTTCTCCAGAGATAACGGAGTGTTATTTTAATATAATTTAGTATCATAATTTTTATTCATCTCGTAAACTATCGACCGGATTTGTTAAAGCGGTTTTAATGGTTTGGAAGCTAACCGTAAGTATCGCTACAGCAATGGCCATTAGAGCAACGAGTCCAAACCACCACCATGGAACATCAGTTCGATAAACAAAATCCTCTAACCAAGAACTCGAAAACCACCACGCAAGTGGGATCGCCATGACGGTGGCGATGATAACCAGTTTAACAAAGCTGACCGATATGAGCTTCATGATTGAGGTCATGGATGCACCTAATACCTTACGGATGCCAATCTCTTTGACCCGTTGTTTGATAACCAGACTTGAGAGGGCGAAAAGGCCTAAACAAGACACCAACACCGTTGCTATTGAAAATAGGGTCAGGATACGAGAAGTCTGTTCTTCCGATTTATACAAAGCATCGAATTCTTCGTCTAGAAAATGATAATCGAATAGCTTGTTAGGATTATGGGTTTTCCATAAAGCTTCAACCTGTCCGATAGTTGAAGACACCTTCCCGGTGGGATTCAATTTGATAAACATTTTACCGAACCAATTGTACTCGAGAAAGATAACAATAGGTCCAATTTCATTGTGAAATGAAGCGAAATTGAAATCGTCTGTGACAGCTTTAATCTTACCACGTCTGCCATTCAGATTCACCCATTTACCTATAGCTTCTTGTGGCGTCCATTCCAATGCTTTTAACGCAGTTTCATTGATTGCAAAAGTATATTCGGCTTCCTGATTGTCGTCGGCCGATTGCGAACGGTCTACGTCACCCTGATTAAAAGGCTCACCCGCGACTAGGTTGATATCAAAAACGGAAAGGAAGTCTTTTTCTACAGGAACGGCGGTTACGCTGAGAGTAAAATCGCCTGCTTCCTCGTCAACCGACAAGCTGTATCCGCCTTTGACGTCGACCGGTGAATGGTAGGATGCGGTCACTCCCGCTATTGCAGATTGACTGTTTAACTCGTTTTTAAAGGACAGCAACTTGGAGCTTGACATATCGGATGCGTCTAACACGAGTACTTGAGAACGGTTGACACCGGTATCTTTATTTTGAATAAAACTCATTTGTCGATGAACGACAACCGTGCCGAGCACAAATAATAGAGAAATACAAAATTGGAAAACAATCAAGCCTTTCCGAAGCAAAACAGCCTTCGAAGTTTGATGGATTTTCCCCTTTAGACTATCGGTTGGCTTTAGTGCCGATAAGACGAGTGCCGGTCCCCCACCTGCAATCAGCGAGATAACAACAAAGAGAAGCAACATGATGATCAGGAACCATCCACCCGACCAAGATGCCAAGCTTAGCTGTATCCCTGTATAATTATTAAAGATGGGTATGAGTGCAATAGCCACCACGAGACCCAATATGAGTGCGACCGCAGCAGTGATAAAAGATTCAAAAACAAACTGAAAGAACAGATGCTTACGAAGTGCGCCCATTACTTTTTTTACTCCGATTTCATGCGATCGCTCTGCCGAACGAGCCATCACGAGATTGGTGAAGTTAATACAAGCTATTAGTAACAGAGCAATGGCCATGGCTCCTAATACATAGAGATACAAGGATTTGATACCCGGCATAACATCGGAATGTAATCGTACATCGGTCAGTTTCTGAATAGGAAATTTCACTTCATAGCCGGCTGCTATTTCCTCTGCATATTTCTCATGAAGAAGTTGACCAATCTTTTGTTGGAGATCATCAAACTGATCGGGTGAGTGAAGTAGTAGATAGGATATATCGTTAGCAGCTCCCCAATTCTCCTGCTTCGATCTGGGTAAAGTTGAATAGGATCCGAGAAGGTTGAATTGCAGTTGTGAATAAGGAGGAATATCTTCTATAACGCCGGTTACCTGCCATGGTTCATCGTCAATAATGAGGCTTTTGCCTAATGCTGACTCATCACCAAAATATTGTTTTGCAGAGGATTCAGTAAGAACTAATGAGTATGGGTCCTTGAGTGCTTCCTCTGGGTTACCGCTTATGAATTCAAAACTGAAGATTGAGAAGAAGGGTTCGTCAGTTAAAACAAAACTACTTTCATTAAGGATCTTGTCTTGATACTTAACACTGATCGTCTGACCGTCACCTGTACGCTGGTAAATACGCGCGCCGTCTTCTACCTCAGGGAAGGTCTGCTTAAACGAAGGAACAACTGCTACAGGCGTTGCCGCTGATTTAATGAACTCGGCATCGTTTGGATTCTTGTACTCAAATGATACGTAGGCAATTCGGTCAGCATTTTTATGGAAACGATCGTAACGTAACTCATTGATGATATAGGTACTTAGTAAAAAGAAGCAGCAAACACCAAGAGCCAGTCCCCCGATATTAATCATGGAGGATAGCTTGTTCTTTAATAAATTTCGCCAGGTTATTTTAAAAAGATTCTTTATCATAATTCTTGTATTATTATTCGTCTCGTAAACTATCAACCGGATTAGCAATGGCTGCTTTGATGGCTTGGGAGCTGACGGTAATGAGTGCGATAAGCAAAGTAACAATACTGGTAATAGCAAACACACTCCACTCAATAGAGATCCGATAAGTAAAGTCTTGTAGCCAATAATTCATGGCCCAATAGGCGATCGGTGAAGCTATTAAAATAGCGATGATAACCAACTTTAAAAAGCCTACGGAAAGAAGGCCGGTAATTTGAAGAACAGAAGCGCCTACTACTTTTCGGACCCCTATTTCCTTTGTTCTGACTTTTGCGGTATAAGTAGCTAGACCGAACAGGCCTAAGCAAGCCACAAAGACGGCTAGGATACAAAAGATATTAAAAAGCTTGGCAGTCCGCTGTTCAGATGTATACAAGGCATTATAGCCTTCATCCATAAAGGTGTATTTAAAAGGGAAGCCGCTATTATATTGATTCCATAAGGCTGTAGCGGTTTCAATTACCTTTTTAGCATCTTTCCCTTTCGTTTTCACATAAACAATGGATGCAGAAGGATTATAGCTGATAACAAGGGGTTCTATGGCCAACTTCATGGACTGCATATTGAAGTCCTTGATGACGCCAATAATAGTACCTTCTACTTCGTGCAATGCGAAGCGTTTTCCGATTGGGTTCTTTAGGCCTATCAAACGTATCGCTGTTTCATTTAAGATGTAATGCGTGGAATCGGCTTTCGAACCTGTGAAATTTGAACCTGTTGCCATTTCCATCTGCATCATGGGAATGAAATTTTCGTCGATCGACATCTCTTTAACAACGAACCCGTGATTATCAGGGTCCCTACCCTCCCAGTCGGTGTCGCCCGTTGTGCCATTAACGTTGTAAAGCTGGCGACTTGCCACGGTTACCCCTTCGACCTCGGATAGTTTATTCAATTCAGACTTAACCGTATTCATGTGTTCCTGCATCTCCCCCTGCACGTTAAATGTAAAAGTCTGGGAGCGATCATAACCGGGATCTTTGGTATGAAGAAAATCTAGCTGTTGACTGATAATAACAGTACCAATGATTAAAGCGACAGAGAAGACAAACTGAACGGTCACCAAAATATGGCGAAAGATATTGTTACCTAAGCCAAAACTAAGCTTTCCTTTTATAGCCTCCAGCGGCTTGAAAGATGAAAGTAAGATGGCGGGATAGACCGATGACGCCAAGGTTGTAAATAAAGCCACGGAAAGGACAATCTTCCAAACAGATAGGTCTGACAGATTAAAGTGTAGCTCTTTTCCAATAATCGAATTAAAAGTAGGGAGAAGCAGGAATATCAGACCGAACGATATAATGATAGCTAAGATGATAAAAAGGAGAGATTCAAAGATAAATTGAAAAAACAATTGATTCTTCTGCGCTCCGATAATCTTACGCATGCTGACCTCCTTCGCGCGAGCGATGGCTCTAGCGGTTGATAAGTTAACGTAATTGATACTTGCGATCAATAGAATCAGCACGGCAATAATGATAAATATACGAACAGTCTGTATGCCTGACGCTGACCCGTCCGCATGATATAGGTTCATTTGATCGATTTGCTGCAACTCATAAGCGCGCTCAACGTTGTTAGCATTCGCATTACGATCATTTTGTGCATTGATAACGGACAATTGATCTCTGACTTCTACGTATGAAGTGTTCGGGTTTAGTTGAAGATAGGTTCTATAGTTAAAATTCCCCCAGTCTGTGTCTATTGACTCCCAATAACTACTAGGATACCAACTATGTGCTATAATCGATATCGGAAATAGCATCGCAAAGTCGACACTATTATTAGCAGACAGATCCTTAACGACACCAGAAACGGTGTACTTATCTTGGAAATCACCCTGAATGGTTTTGCCGAGAGCAGACTCATCACCGAAATATTTTCTCGCAACGCTCTCTGTTAGGATGATAGACTGGTCATCAATAAAAGGTTGTTTGGCAGTACCCTCTAGAAAGTCGGCATGGAACATATCAAAGAATTCAGGATCAACAAATGCCATGCGATCCGCTTCGAATACATCATCTTTATACGAGAACACCGAATAATGCCAGCTTGCTCCAACTCGAACCGCACGCTTTACTCCGGGCACTTCTTTTTTGGCGTAGGCAGCTACAGGACCGGGAGTGGATGGCCATACCTGTACCTCCCCGTTCATTTCGATATTACTGTTAACTTTGTATATATTCTGTTCGGCGCCATCAAAATGATTATAGCTCATTTCGCTTTGTATCCACAACAGGATGAGTAGACCGACCGTCAAACCGACTGCGAGTCCAATAATATTGATAGAGGAATAGAACACATTATTCCGAATGTTTCTCCAAGCAGTTTTTATATAGTTCTTTATCATAATTCTTGCATTATTATTCGTCTCGTAAACTATCAACTGGATTGGCAACGGCTGCTTTGATGGCTTGGGAGCTGACGGGGGCTAAAGCGATGATTCATAGCGGTTTTCTTTTATCCTACGACTTCCATTACGACCTGCCCATCAAGCATCCGGATAATCCGATCACTGAAACGGGCATCGTGCTCACTGTGAGTCACCATGACGATGGTAGTTCCTTGTTCATTCAATTCGGTAAGGAGTTGCATGACTTCATTACCATTGTTCGAGTCTAGATTACCAGTAGGTTCATCGGCTAAGATTAGTTTAGGGTTGTTTACAACAGCTCTTGCAACAGCAACACGTTGCTGTTGCCCCCCCGATAGCTGCTGCGGAAAGTGATTACGACGGTGCATAATCTGAACTTTTTCGAGAACCTCTTCTACTCGTTTCTTACGCTCTGCGGCGGGAACTTTCGTATAGATAAGTGGTAATTCGACATTTTCAAAAACGGTTAGTTCGTCGATTAAATTAAAGCTTTGGAAAACGAAACCGATATTATGTTTTCGAAGATCTGAGCGTTTCCGTTCGTTAAATTTAGCGACCTCGATATCATTAAAGAGATAGCTGCCTCCATCCATATCATCCAGTAGGCCGATAATATTTAGCAGGGTTGACTTACCACAACCGGAAGGTCCCATAACGGCTACAAACTCGCCTTTTTTCACTTGCATTGACAGGTCGTTCAAGGCAATAGTTTCTACCTCTTCGGTGCGGTAGAATTTTTTAAGATCAGTTATTTTTATCATATCTGGTTCGATTATCCTCTATTTTATCATTAATTCTTGTACTTTTTCATAGGTTTCATAGCTGGAAGTGATTACCTGATCGCCGGGCTCCAATCCTTGGATAACTTCATAGTAATCAGGATTCTGTCTTCCTAATTGGATATCGACACGGTATGCCGATTTCCCGTCTTTATCAAGTTTGAAGATCCAGTTACCTCCGGTCTGTTGATAGAATCCACCTTTAGGTATCAAGAGAGCTTTGGTTTCATCACTTAATGCTAAACGGATTTGTAGCGTTTGACCGCGGCGGATACCTTCCGGCACGTCGTCTATAAATTCCATATCTACTTGAAAACGACCATTAGTAACCTGCGTATATACTTTTTTGATGCGTAACTTGTAGGATTTTCCGGCAAGTGTAAACTCTCCTTCAAGATCGGAGTAGATTCTGGTAATATAATGCTCATCGATATCGGCGCGGACTTTAAAACCACTGAGAACATCAATTTGTCCTAAACGCTCTCCGGGATTCTTACTCTGGCCTATTTCAGCGTCAAAGGATGTTAGTTGTCCATCCACCGGTGCTCTGACGATCAGGTCGCCTACCTTCCGGCGCATCAATTCTAAGGCTGCACGGGTACGATCATAGGTTTGCTGACTTTGCTTTAACGACTGCTGGGTAGATACTGAATCTTGTTTAAGAATCTGCTGTGTTAATTTCTTGCGTTCTTTTTGATAATTATATTCGTTGAGTGTCTTTTGAAATTCTTGTTTTGAAATGACTCTCCGATCGTATAATTTTTTATTCATGTCATAGACACGTTTGGCTTCGCGATAAGCATTTTCAACGTCGGCCATTTGATTTAGGTGCATAACGGTATTCTGCTGTGCATTGGTTTTCGCAATTTCCATTTGCGTTAGTAGGTTGAGTACCTGCGTTTCTTGGTTGACCAGACTGAGCTCCTGATCAGTATTGGACAACCGCATAATAGGATCATCTTTTTTGAGGATGGCTCCGTCTTCAACGAACTTCTCTTCTACCCGACCGCCAACGGATGCATCGAGATAAATGGTGCTGATAGGAAGCACGGTACCATTAACCGGTATAAATTCACGAAAGGAACCGTTCTTTACCTCAGCTATGCTGATACGTTCTCGATCTACGTTCAACCTAGAATTCCCACTGGTAAAGTAATAGCTGGCACCAATCAATAAGATGATAGCCGCGATCCCTGCAACGGTAGTTATCCGTTTATTATTCCATTTCTTTTTAGGTAATGCTCTGTCCATACAAGCTATGTGTATTCAAGCTTATGCCATAAATACATTAGGCTAAATATCAGCATTTTATAAAAAATACTACCTATACAAGTGTTCGTTTCCGAACAGCTAATGTTCGAAAACGAATTATTTGTTAAATATTAAAAAAGATTGTAGCGATTAGCGCTGACTGGTCGTTACGATAATAAACAATTGTAACATCAAAATTTGATTATCATGGCGGAAGAAATTATAAGCGATGCAATGGACAGATTCATGGCTGGGGAGATTTCAGTCAATGAACTTTTGGAGGCTTTAAGTATTGCTCAGCTGATTGTTGTGTAAGAGCAGCCTTTTCTAATTGTGGCTCACGGTACTCGTCTGGATTCATTATCGGAATCCCATTGATAATTGGGTAATAGCGATTGCATTCGTCGCATGTAAGTACTCCTTCATGGATGTTATCGTCTAGATCCTGCGCTATAATCTTTATCTTCAGATCTGCCTTGTCAAATGGGCAGCATAGTTTGTCAATTGTTGTTCGTTTCATCTTAATTCTGTTTTAGTTGTTTTAAATATTCTGATACTGCTTCTTCCGGTTTATCGGAACCCATAATACCTGATATTAGAGCAATTCCTTGATAGTCGAGCTCCTTGAAATTTCCCATATTATCTGGCCGTATTCCTCCTGCTAAAAAAATAGGAAGTTCAGATTTGGACCTGGCTCTACGAACAGAATCTAAGGATACGAGCTCGCAGCTGGTACTGGTTGCCGAAGGGAACATGGAACAGAAGGAAATATAATCCATGCCGTTTTTTGTTGCCCAATCAATAACATCCATATCGTTGCCACAAGTCATACCATAGAGATAAGCTTCTTTGGTATTAGATGTCTTTTTCAACTCCTTTTTGATTTCATCAAAGTTCTCGGGCAGCTCATCAAAGTGCACACCATCAAAAGGGTAACGTTTGAGCAAAGTCCAGTCATTGTTCATTAAAACCGGAATATCATATTTTATACACATGTCGAGTATCCGGTTTATGGTTGTGTCTTTATCGACACCTTCATTCCAATGATCCCATATCTGAACGACTGAAATAGGCAACTTCAACACCCTTTCTAATCGGTTGAATAAAAGCGATGACGACATGGAGGGGTCAATCACCAAATAAATTCCGTTTCTAATTTTCTTCGCTTCCATTACTTCCATCCTTTCTTCATTGCTTCAAAAAATGACGCCCAATAGGGGTCGGTTTCAAAATAGGGCATCTCGTTGGTCTCGTCCTCTTCTTGAAGTCGGATACCCTGATCAGCCTCAAGCAACTCACCTACCACCGTACACTCAATTTGAGCTTGTGCAAGTCGTTCGATTACTTGTTTTTCGCTTCCTTTTTCAACGGCTATAATCATAGATCCGGCGCCGATTACATATCGGGGATCGATGGAAAAAAGCTTGCATATTTCCGCCTGTACATGATTGACGGGCAATAAATCGTTATAAACATGTGCCCCACAACCAGAGGCTACAGCCAGTTCATAGATAGCTCCTAAAACGCCGCCTTCCGTAACATCATGCATTGCGATAACATCAGTATGTCTTTCGTCATTACCCACAGCGGTTAGTGCATCGTTTACAGCCGACGTACGATAGAAGAGTTCACATCCGCGATCGTGAATTTCTTTACCTAATGTATTTTTTACGGTTTCTGGAAAACTCTTTGCTAAAATAGCCGACGATGAGATTGCACATTGTTTGGTAACAAGAATCGAATTACCGGGTTTCGCATTCTGCGATGTCAGGATATCTTTCTTCTCGCCAATAGTAATAAGTGTTCCGCCTCCGGCAATCGTAGAGTTCTGTCCTTCGATAAATCCCGTATGTCCGCCCGTGATGGCAACACTCAGGTCTTTACAGAAATGATCGATATAATTCCAATACGTTTTAAAGTCGGCACTAGAAAAGCCGGCAGGCAGGTTCAATACAAATTGTGCATACATCGGCAGGTTGCCCGTCGTAGCGATATCATTCGCCATCAGGTATACCGAAAGCCAAGCAGACTCTTCCAATCCTAATGATGGAATAAGAGACAAGGGGTCACTGGCAGTCGCCATCGCTAAGTTATTCGGTAAATCAACAACAGCTACGTCGACTCCAAAGGCGGGTCCATTAACCACTTCTGGTCGCACGAAACCACAACGTTGCAGGATGGTTTCTTCAAAGAAGCCTTTTTGTATTTTCCCGAGTTCTTTCTTCATCATGGAACATCGTTGAATTTAACGTACAGTCCGAAGAAGTCTCCGTAAGGGATACTCCACTGCTGTACAGGAAACCATTTCGGTAAACCGGTGCAGGTCCACTCAATTGAATATTCACGACCTTGCAATGCTTCGTCAATAATGGCGATTAGTTTCTGTGGGGTGTAAAACGTAGCAGTAACATAAAAAGGATTCTTACCAATAGCCTGCTGAATTCTTCGGCGAAACACTTTAGGAGAATTACGATTCATCATCCCCATAGCAATACCGTATTTGGCTACTCGGGCTGCCTCGCGTATTACCTTGACAGGATCTTTATAATATTCGAATGTGGTAATGAAGGCGAGCGAATCAAAGGTCTGATCTTTAAAGGGCATGTGATGCGAGTCGGCCATAACGAGATCTCCTTCGAATAAATGGATAGCCTGCGACAGCATTAAGGGCGATATGTCACCACCGGTTGCATCGATACCGATCTCCTTCCACCACCGGGTAAAACGAGTCGTTCCACATCCGAACTCCAACAGTGTTTTAATGCGTTTATCTTTGGAGACCAGCTGTTCCATGACTTTTTTCTGCCATATTTCTGCACGCTTATAGCGGCCTTCATACCACTGTTCGTAGGTATCAGTATGTTCACGATTGAAGAACCATTCGGGTCGATCCTGCCAATTTTGTTGTTTTTTGGGAATGAGGACTTGCTCTGATTTTTGAATTTCCATTTTAATATTCGTTAAAAAAATAAAAAAGCCCCGATTCTTTCAATGCCAAAAGAATGGAGCCATAAAATGGAATTCTTACGAGCTGCAATCCCTACGTTGGCATTATCCAAATCAGGTGTCGGGTATTATCTCAGCCTAATGATTACATTAAGCACCCCGTGCAATAGTTCTGCAAGATACGAATTATTATAGGACTTCCGAGCTTCGCTTTTTTAAGACTAAACGATCTTTATCAGCGTCGGCAACTTTTCGAAAAAAATTAACGAGTTCATTGTATTGCTCGCTATCGTAAACACCTTGGTTGAGTTCAATTTTTCGTAAATACAATACCTAAAATCCGCAGGTAGTTAATTAGGATGTTTAAAGATTAAATATAGCAACCATTTTGCTTTTATTTTTGTCCCTTTTGGGTCGTTACTGACCGGGTGCCGGGAAGTAGTCAGTGTGAATTGCTGGGCCAAACTGGTACAGAGGAGGTTT